>JAAZYP010000009.1 GCA_014239585.1 Nanobdellota archaeon | reverse complement strand
AAGAGATAAAAATCTTACTGTCTTTGGGAAAGCAACTTTAAGTGACAGATACCTCGGGCATAACGAGTCTTTTCAAGATCTTTTTGCAAGAGTAGCAAGTCATTATGCCGATGATAATTTACATGCTCAAAGATTATATAATTACATTAGTGATCTTTGGTTTATGCCGGCAACACCAGTTCTTTCTAACGGAGGAACAAAAAGAGGATTACCCATTTCATGTTTTTTAAATGAAGCAAATGATAGCTTGCATGGAATTTTAGATTTATGGAGTGAAAATGTATGGCTTGCAGCAAAAGGCGGAGGTATAGGAAGTTATTGGGGAAATTTAAGATCAATAGGAGAAAAAATTGGTAGAGTAGGAAAAACTTCAGGAATAATTCCTTTTATTAAAGTAATGGATTCATTAACAATGGCAATAAGCCAAGGTTCTTTAAGAAGAGGATCTGCTGCTTGCTACTTACCAGTTGATCATCCTGAAATTGAAGAATTTATTGAAATGAGAAGACCTACTGGTGGTGATCCAAACAGAAAAGCTTTAAACTTACATCACGGTGTTTTACTTTCAGATTCATTTATGAGGGCTGTTGAGCTTGATGAACAATGGGCACTAAAAAGTCCTAAAGATGGTGCAGTTCAATCAACCGTATCAGCAAGAAATTTATGGATTAGATTGTTGACTGCAAGAATAGAAACGGGAGAACCTTATATAATTTATATTGACACAGTTAATAGACTTATTCCACAACACCATAAACTTGCGGGTTTAACTGTTAAAACTTCAAATTTATGTAGTGAAATTACTTTACCAACTGGTGTTGATAAAGATGGTA
>JAAZYP010000008.1 GCA_014239585.1 Nanobdellota archaeon | reverse complement strand
GGTAAAATTTTAGCTAAAAGACTCACTTCAATCACTTTTTCAGGAACAGAATATTCAAATGAGCTAAGTTTTTCAATACCTTCAGATTTAGCTGAAGATACTTACGGATTAATCCTCACTTTAAATCAAGGTGAAAAGATCTCAGTTGCATATCAGGCAATTGAACTAACAAAAGGAATTCCTACATTACCAACACCAATATTGAATTATGCGATTATTATCGTCGGATTAATGTTATTTTTGAAGCTAATTAAGCATAATAAGCATCATTTGAGGAAGATCCATCATGTGCACAAAAAACACTCACTTTTCATTAAGAGACAAAAACTTGCAAAGAGCAAAGAATCTCGTTTGAGAGATAAGCTTAGTTCATTAAATAAAGCATATGAATTAGGTGGAATTACTAAGAAAAGCTATCTCAAGGCAAAGTCTCACTTTTACAAGCAAATCGGACGAGCGAAACGAGATCAAGACAAACTTTAGCATTAATTTTATAAACATCGGACTTATCATGTTATCATGGCCAGAAAAGCTAAAGCAACAAATCAAAATTTCTTGAAAGAGGCTATTTCTGACGTAAAAAAGGAACTAAATAGATTAAATATTAGTCGAAAAAAGCTCACTTCTAAGCTAAATTTAGCTACAAAATCACTTTTATCTACTAAAGCAACAGAAGATAGATTAAGAGATAAACTCTCACTTTTAATTGCTAAAGAAGGGAAGATTAGAGAAACACAGAGTAATATTAAGACATCAATTTCTAAATTAAAAAGTAGAACAGTTAGAGTAAAGAAGATTAAAGACGAACTATCTGAGTCAGATTGAGTAAAAATCATCAGATACTCACTTTTAGGTTTTTAGGTACACATAAGGGGTTAATTAGAGTTATGTGGAATAGATTTAGCTAATTTTTTGACTACTTTTTTAGCCTGTTCACCGATCATACCCATTACCTCGATGAGGATGGACTTAACTTCGGCCATGAACGCCTTAGGCCCTGAAGATA
>JAAZYP010000007.1 GCA_014239585.1 Nanobdellota archaeon | reverse complement strand
TCTCGGTCTCGACAGTCGCCATGCTCAGCGCAACACCTGCTTGGATATCGCTGCTGCGGTAATTAATGAGATATTCAGTTAAATCAAACCCTATGTAGGGTAGGGCGACCGGAAAGCCATGGCTACACTCTTCACCTCAGAGTCGGTATGTGCCGGACATCCCGATAAGGTGTGTGATGCAATCTCTGATGCGATTGTCGATGCGTGCTTGGAAATCGACTCAAAGGCAAGAGTCGCTGTTGAGACATTGGTCAAGGGAATGAGAGAAACTGCAGTCATTATTTTGGCGGGCGAAGTAACTCTAGATGGTGAAGCACCTGATTACGAATCAATAGCCCGAAATACAGCTGCAAAAATTGGCTACAATAATCATTCAATTGGAATGGATGCAACTTCTAGTGAATTTTGTCAAGTTGCAGTTCACATAACCACTCAGTCAGCAAATATTGCTCAAGGTGTAGATGGGGCTTCTCTCGACGATGTAGGTGCGGGCGATCAGGGAATGATGTTCGGTTATGCCTGCACTGAGACTGAAGTAGGCGGCCAATTACATGGCCGATATTTTCCATTATCCGCAGCATTAGCCCAGAGAATTTGCCGCCGTCTTGACATGATTGTTGCCAGTGGTGAGATAGATTGGATTCGCCCAGATGGCAAGAGTCAGGTTACTGTCGAATATGATGCAGACGGTAATCCTACTCATGTTCACACAGTTGTCGTTGCAGTTCAGCACGACGATGCTCTCAAAGACAGATTTGATGGCGATATTGATGCCGAGCAAAAACTCATCTTTGAGACAATCAAGAGCCAAGTCGTTGAACACGCAATTCCTCCTCATTGGTTGCCTGCCGATTATCGCTTAGTCGTCAATGGAACAGGACGTTTTGCAGATCCAGGTGGTCCATACGCAGATGCAGGAATTACCGGACGCAAGATAGTCGTCGACACATATGGAGGGATGGCACGTCATGGTGGTGGAGCTTTTTCTGGAAAGGACCCAACCAAGG
>JAAZYP010000006.1 GCA_014239585.1 Nanobdellota archaeon | reverse complement strand
GTGAATTCGGTTATTGATGATAGATCATATTTGGTTTGAATGGACTTTAGAATGGATTCAATATATTTTGATTCTAATAAACTGGGTGTCCCTCCACCCAAAAAGATTGTATCAATCTTCCAATCTGATGTATCCACTTCACAGCGTTCAATTTCGGTTATAATTGCTTTTACAAAACGAGGAATAACCTCTTCCCGATTAGCGATAGAATAAAAATCACAGTACATACATTTCACTGCACAAAATGGGGTATGGATATATATACCAGCTGAAGTTTTCAAATCTTTATATAGTGCAATTTTTCAAGTAAAGAATCTA
Organism: Nanobdellota archaeon; assembly: GCA_014239585.1. Taxonomy (GTDB): domain Archaea; phylum Nanobdellota; class Nanobdellia; order UBA10117; family ARS21; genus ARS21. The sequence continues at coordinate 8,906 of JAAZYP010000006.1, read as the reverse complement.
CACGATTGCTTGGATAGAAGATTTTATTTTATTAATCCGTAAAATATTTCCACATATTTAAAGTAAATTTTTTCATGTGAACTGCCCTACACATTTTCCGAAATTTGGGGAATGGAAATTGATATAAAGATCATAGAAACAGATGATGATTACCAATCGTGTCTGTTTATTCGAAAACAGGTATTTATTATTGGCCAAAATATTCCAGTAGAAATTGAATTGGATGATGATAAAATTGATGCTACGTATTTTTTAGCAAATGTATCAGGGGATCCTGTAGGAACTGCACGATACAGAAAAACAGACTTTGGAATAAAGTTAGAACGATTCGCAGTTTTGGAAAATGCAAGAAACTTTGGAGTTGGGAAGGCGTTGGTTCTGTTTATTATAAATTATTTGAAAAATGAAAAAAATATTTATTTAAATGCACAAAAATCGGTGATTGATTTTTATGCAAAACTTGGATTTGATTCTAGAGGAGATATTTTCTTCGAAGCTGAAATTCCCCACCAAAAAATGGTTTTCTCTGGTTAAGTTTTAAAATATGTCACAAAGAATTTATACACGACTGGGGAAATTGGTTTTACCGTACTGGCCTTTTTTACTGATTTCAACTATTTCCTCTTTGATTTATGTGGTTTTCAATAGTCTCTCTATTTGGCTGACTGCGTCATTAATTAACAACATTTTATCCGATTTTGATCAATTATTATTAAATCATAAAGCTCTATCCAATGAGATATTGAATTTAAATGATCAACTTAAATATTGGACAAATGAACTTATTTTGCGAGACACACCAAGAGAAACATTGAAAATATTATGTTTAACCATTTTCTTTGTTTTTGTGGTCAAAAACATTTTTCTATATGTTAAAAATATTTGCTTGACATTTGTTCAGTTAAACTTGATCAATTCAGTCAGGAACAATTTATACAACCACCTTCATAAGTTATCCATGTCATTTTTTGATAAAGCTAATACCGGTGAATTGACATCTATAGTTTTGTCTGACGTAGCGAATATGAGAGTTGCATTCGGAACTAGTTTTCATAAAGCCTTCGTTGAACCCATTAATATATTAGTTTTTGTCTCACTGTTATTTATCATCAATATGAAATTGGCACTTTTTGCCTTGATTATTGTTCCGTTTACCGCGGGTGTCATTTTTTGGATGGGCAGAAGTATCCGTAGGAAAGCAAAACGTACGGCCGAACAGATAGCAGGCATTATGGGAATTCTTACAGAAATATTAAATTCAATTCGTGTGGTAAAAGCATTTGGAACTGAAAGATTTGAGAAAAATCGTTTCTTGAAAGAACAAAATTATTATTATAGTCTTGTCTTTCGTCAGTCAAAATTAAGATTAACTGCATCACCCATTACCGAAACAATTGGTACATTCATTGGTGTCTTGTTACTTTGGATTGGCGGATTGGATGTCCTGGTCGCTGGCACCATGGGTTCAGAAGATTTTATTCGCTTTATTCTTATTTTGTTTAGCGTTCTTGGTCCTGTTCGTGTATTAGGAAATGTGAGCATTGATCTTCAAAAAGGGGCTGCTTCAGCAGAACGTGTTTTCAGAATTATGGATACACATCCAGATATTGCTGACAAATCTGATGCAATAACCATTGATTCATTTTTGAATCAAATAGAATTCAAAAATGTAGGATTCAAATATGAAGAAGGTGACACTGTTTTAAGAGATGTTTCTTTTACTATACCCAAAGGGAAAGTGGTGGCATTTGTAGGGCCCAGTGGTGCTGGAAAATCTACTATCGCTGATTTGATTCCCCGTTTCTATGAAGTTAATTCTGGTGCAATTCGGATAGACGGCCATAACATTCGAGATATTAAATTGCGATCTCTCCGAGAAAAAATGGGAATTGTTACCCAAGAAACTATTTTATTTGACGAAACAATTGAATTCAATATAACCTATGGCATTGAAGATTATTCACAGGATGACTTAGAATCAGCAGCGAAAGCAGCAAACGCCTATGAATTTATTCTAGAACAATCAAACGGATTTCAAACTATCATTGGGGAGAAAGGAGTCCGATTATCAGGTGGACAAAGACAACGTTTGGCTATTGCCCGTGCCATTCTTCGGAATTCCCCTATTTTAATTTTGGATGAAGCCACATCTTCTTTGGATACAGAATCTGAACGAAAAGTACAGATAGCTTTAGAAAACTTGATGCGAGATAGGACAACACTTGTAATCGCACATCGGCTGTCAACCATTCAACGGGCGGATACAATCATCGTTTTAGATAAGGGGCAACTGGTAGAGACAGGAAACCATGAATCCCTCATTAATAGAGGTGGATTGTATGCACAGCTTTACAAACTCATTATAAGTGAATAATTAATCCATACATCTTTGGGATCGTTTTCAATGCGAATAGGATTTTTATTTTTTCACCATATCCACCATATTTATCATAGTGTACCTATTGCATTTGAGTTATCGTCATTGGGTTTCAATGTTGATTTAATAGTTACATCTAATTCTGTAAAAAAAGTGATTGATGAACTCGCGATATTATATCCAAGGCAAACTTGCAAAATTATTTTTTTAAAAGGTCCAGTTTTATATAGATACGCAAATATCAGACGGAAAAAATATCCTCGTCCTCAAATCATGATGGAAAAATATGCGAATAAATTGAATCAATATGATATACTTGTTGGCACTTCATTTGAAACACATCGTCTTTTTGATCAATTAAGCGTTAATCATCCTAAATATGTTTTTACGTTTCATGGAATTGGCGTACGTGATTATGGATTTCCTTCATCATTGAAAAGATATGATTTACTATTACTCCCCGGTAAGGATATGGTGAAAAATTTAGTGAAATCTGAATTGGTTAGTAACAGGAATTGGGAAGTTATTGGATATCCAAAATTTGATTTAGTTGAGCAAAATAATAAAACATTTGATTCCATATTTCCTGAAAAAAAACCAACAATAATTTATAATCCTCATTGGAATAAGAAGGTATCATCATGGTATGATTGCGGGAAAATAGTTCTGAACTTCTTTTTGAATTCAACAGATTATAATTTGATTTTTGCGCCACATATCTTGATCAAAGAATGGAAACAACGTTGGTTAAAACTTTCGAAATACCAAAAAGTACCTCATATTCATATTGACCTTGAAAGTCACCGCTTGATTGATATGACTTATACGAGGATAGCGGACGCATATTTGGGAGACGTAAGTAGCCAAGTATTTGAATTTTTATATGAACCAAAACCTTGTTTATTTTTGAATTTTCATGGCCTAAAACGGGGAAAAGAGCAGGATTTTCCACAATGGAAATTTGGGAATGTTATCTCAAATTTCAGTGATTTCCCGGGTAAATTAAGTTCTATCTTTAATGATCACCCGGATTTTATTACTAATCAAAAATCATTTATTGATTCTACCTTTGATTCAAATGATTTGTCTTCTGGCAAAAGGGGTGCTAATGCTATCATTAATCATTTTTCACTTTGATTATTATAAATGGCCAAAATTGATATAGTAATTCCAGTATATGAAACTCCTATTGAATTTGTAAAAGAATCGCTACAGTCAATATTAAAGCAATCATTCACTGATTGGAATGCAATTATAATTGATGATGCATCATCAAAAGACTATCTTTTAATTCTGGAAAATTATATCAAAGGGTTGAATGATTTTCGTTTCCAATTAATTGTTAATGAATTTAATAGAGGTGCACCTGCTACAAGAAATAAGGGAATAGAAAAATCATCTGCAGATTTTATTGCGTTTTTAGATTCCGATGATCTTTGGAAGCCGGAAAAGCTCCAATCTCAAATTAATCAATTCTCTGAAAACGACTTTTCTTTGATTTGCAGCAATATGTCCACAATAGATGAAAACGGATATATCCTTTCACAAAAGCACCATGACCCTTCGTTAAAATACAATTCTTATTCTGATTCAAAACGGTTAAAAAGTCTAATCCAAAAAAATTGGGTGAAAACATCTACTGTTATGGTTAGAAAAAGTCTTTTAGATAAAATTGGGAAATTTGATGAATCACTTCAATCATGCCAAGACTGGGATTTATGGATTCGCTGCGCTTTAGCTGGAGAACGCATTTTTTGTAGCGATGCTATTTTGACCATGTATAGAGAACGCCGGGAGTCAATTTCAAAAAATTATGATTTAGTTCTTCAATCCAGGTTAAGCGTCCTTAATAAATCAATTCCAAAAGCAAATGGCTTATTCAAAGGATTAATTTCTGAAGAAATGGAAAAAACACTCCGACGAAATACTTACATAAGTTTTGCGAGTAAATACTATCATTCGGGGAATTTTTATAAATCAAGGAAATTAGTAGAAAAAAGTTTTGAATATGGCATTGATTCCAAAGGTATTACTCGATATTTAAAATGTATTTTATTCAGGCCTTTTCAGTCGGTAATTGCCAAAGATTAAATTTTAATGAAACGAAAATCAAGCAGGATCATAACGAAAATATTTTTCAAATATTTGCTTCCATTATTTTTACAAAAATTAATTCGCGGGGGAGAATCCTCTCGAAACTATTTCCATTATTTTTCTCGTAAAAAACGTATATATATAAAAATTTGTGCACCTAACTGGCGAGTTGCACATGAGTGGGGTGATTTTCATTTAGCTATAGGTCTAAAAAAATATTTTGAAAGAAGCGGATATAGAGCCATTATCCAATGCAAAACAGAATGGAAAAATCGCGGGAAAAAACAGGATATTATTTTAACACTTAGAGGATTAACAAAATATATTCCAGATCCGAATCAGTTAAATATCATGTGGCTCATTTCCCATCCGAATGAAATTACGATATCCGAACTTGAGTTATTTGATCATGTATTTGTTGCTTCATCAAAATTTGCTAGAGAAATAGAGGGAAAAACATCTGTAAATATCAAAGTTTTGAATCAGTGTACTGATCCTGAAATGTTTTATCCTCTTCAAAATCAGACGAAGGAATATGATTTACTATTTGTAGGGAATTCACGAAATATTTTCAGGAAAATCTTACGTGATTTAATTCCTACTCAATTTAATTTAAAAGTTTTCGGATGGGGGTGGGATCAATTTTTAGATATTGAATTAATGGGAGGTACTTTAATCCCCAATTCCCAATTAAATAAAATATATAATCAAACAACAATATTATTAAATGATCATTGGCAGGATATGAAGGAAAATGGATTTATTTCTAATCGGATTTATGATGGTGTTGCATCTGGTTCCATAATAGTCAGTGATAAAATTTCTGAGTTAGAAACCTTATTCCCAGAAAGTGTTTTTTGTTATGAAACAAAAGAAGAATTGGATACAATCACCCATAAACTATTAAAATCATTGCCAAAAACTCGATCTGTTATTGACCAGCATACATTTGAAAATAGAGTTAATACTTTGATTCAATGTATTTCAAAATATAATAAGAGTTCTTAAAAAGTATTATTTTTCCAGATATATTGCACTCTGCCCATCTGCTTCAGTTTTATGGGAAAATTTTTGAATTGTAAAACCGTAATCTTTCAAAATAGAAAACAAATAATTTTTTTCATATTGCACTACATGAAGTGGACCAGAAATGGTTAAGTGGTGATTTTTGGGATTTATAGTAAAATTTGGAATATTGTTTTCAACAAAAGTGGTGAAAAATAGCTTTCCTGTAGTATTGAGAATGCGTGAAATTTCTTTTAAATAAATTTTCATATCATTCTCGGTTGTATGAGAAAACACTGAGTAGAGATAAACAATATCAAAAGACCCTGATTCAAGTTCGAATTTAAAATTATTATCCATTTTTATCCCTGTGCCGTTATACCTCTCATTATAAATATTTAGATGTCTAAACAGGAAGCTAGCGTTTTCATTCTGTATATATTTTTTACACCATTGAATTGATTCTTCATCTATATCTAGTCCAAGATAATTAAGAGTACCAAGCCTTCGAAGGATACCGATAGGGAGACGCCCTTGTCCACAACCAATGTCCAATACCTTGCTCTCTTGATTACAAAAAAAATTATTTTCTATTCGCTTTGATTCATTTTCAGCAGATTTAAGATAGAATATGTCATCTTTAAATTCAGGTCCACACCAACGATTTTCAGGTAATGGGATAATACTATTTGCTATATTTACATATTGTTTTTTCGGTAATAATTTTTCTGATAGAGACTGTAGTAATTTAGAATTTTTAATAATTATTTTCCCTTATATCTTTTAATATTTGATAGAAATTTACAAACTAATAGTGCTGATTAAAAATTCTGCATGTTCGAACATGAACAGATAATTAATTATTATCATGCATTAGATTCTAATTTAAAGTCTATCCCATTTTCATCTATAAGATGTTTACCAGATGAAAATATATTTAATGCAAGTATATGATCTTCTGGCATGAATAAATCATTATAATCTTTTGGAGATAACATAATCCTTAAAGGTGTATTCTTCCAAAATGAAGCAAACATACTAAAAGTAGATGGTGGACCAATTATCCAATTAGAGTTGGCCAAACCCCATAAATCTGAAATTTCATCTCCCCCAATAATTATTTTTTCACCAAAATTATCTATTAATATTTCAGACCATTTATTTTCATTAGTTGCAATAAAACATTTTCTATTAACATTTTGTTCTAAGTATTTAGTAATAAAATTAATAAAAAGATCTTCATTGAAAAAATATTTCCCATTTCTCCAATCACGATAATCTCCACCTCTTAAATGCATTCCTAATACAGGAGAATTATCATTTGGAAACAATGAATTTATTTTTTCAATATTAGTTGAATACGGAAATATTTTAGTACGTATAAATTCTCTATTCTCAATAAAGTGATTATTAGAATTTTCTGATAATTCTTTCCAACTTTTTATTCTTCTGATATTAAATAATTTTTCTATAATAGAATAACTATCAGATATTTTTTTTGATTTTAGACCAATAATATCTAAAAAAAACTTATTTAAATACCAAGGTCTCTTATTTAGATATAAAATTTTATGGATATTAGGTTGATTTAATGAAAATAATAATTTCTTTAAATCAAATAATTTTTGATGCTTTTCAAATGCTGGGATACTAACTGAATAACAATGTTGTAAACAATAAGCATAGATATTTAATCCAGCCCACATACTATTACATATACCTTTAGGACAATCTTCAACAATAAAGTACATTATCTAATACTTTGATTCATTTTTAGCAGATTTAATATAGTATTCATTATCTTTATTTTCAGGTCCACGCCAACATTTTTCAGGTAATGGGATAATACTATACACTATTTTTATATATTATTTTTTTAGGCAATAATTTTTCTGATAGAGACTGTAATATTTTTGAATTATTAATAATTTGTTTTTTCCTTATATCTTTTAATATTTACATAAGAATTTACACCCTAATAGTACTGAGTGAAAAAATCTGCATATTCAGGATAAAAACGGATAATTAATAATTTTCAAGATTTTATTCTAAAATATAGGCCAACTTAAGCGGAAATATCAAAATAAAATGCTGTATAGACTAGATGGAAAGGCATCGGAACAAGTTTTCGGGATACTATTCTGGATTACTTTCAGAACTAAAAGTAATTGAAGGTCATATGACATCTGTTCTATTTGAGACTCACCATCTTTATTATTTACCAAATTTCACACCTGTCATCCAGGAATTAAAGAAGCGTGGTGGGTTTAATATTTCTGCTTCTATTCCCCAAAAGATGCCAAAAGATGAACAGAAAATATTTTATCATGCTTGTTCAAATTTAGGTATTTCTATTATAAAAGCACTAAATGAAGAAGATCGAATCGAGAAAATTAAGGAAGAAAATTTTGATGTAATTCTCGTTGGGAATGTGGGCCAACTTAATCATTTGACATCGAAAAAAACCATTACTGTCATGGTTTACCATGGGATTGGTCTTAAGCAATCTTATTACAGGGATATGGATGATCGCATCAATATTCGTTCTGTGGAATCACAAGATCGATTTGATGAACTCAAGGGAAAGGGACATAAAAATCTTGTACTGACCGGTTTTACAAAACTGGATCCATTAATTGATTTGGACAGTGAAGAAGTTTTGAGATTAGGACAAGATCTTGGTCTTGACCCAGATAAAAAAACAATTCTTTATGCGCCAAGTTTTTATCCCAGCTCTATTGAACTACTTTTTCCTGAATTTGAATTATTATCTATTAATCATAACATAATTATTAAACTTCATAATTTTAGCTGGCTTCAAAGTCGGTATCGATATCAAAGCAAAATGGCAGAAGCGATAGATGCAAGGTGTGAAAATGTTCATCTCCTAAAAAAAGAAATATTTGACATTATTCCATATTACCATTTGGCCGATATTTTGGTAAGCGATATTTCTTCTACGCTTTTTGAATTTTTACCATTAAATAAGCCCATTATCCAAGCAAATTGTTACAGTTTAAGGTTAAAACACCGGGTATTTTCGCGGCGATTTTGGAAAAAATTAGATGTGAAACGAATGCAAAATATTGATTTTACTTACCAAATCTCTGACCCATCAGAACTTTCTATTCGAGTTCAATTTGCCTTGGATTATCCTGAAGAAATGGCTTCCTTGCGTAAGGATGCCCATGACCTATATTTATTTAATCCAGATGGAGAAGCATCATCCAGGTTAGTGGATGCAATTGAAGAAAAATTGAAATGAAGATTGGAGTTTACAGCCCGAACTGGATTGGGGATGCTGTTATGGCACTTCCATTCATCCACCATTTAAAAGAGAAAAATCCAGAATCAAAAATCATAGTCATATGTAGAGACTGGATTTCAACGTTGGTTAATTGGATTCCAATTGAATTATATACTTTTTTAT
>JAAZYP010000005.1 GCA_014239585.1 Nanobdellota archaeon | reverse complement strand
GTTAATTGCGTATTTAGTTAATTGCGTATTTAGTTAATTGCGTATTTAGTTAATTGCGTATTTAGTTAATTGCGTATTTAGTTAATTCCAAATTACAGCTCTTATACTTAATACACCAGGATTCGCATTTTTTAGCGAAGTTATTGGTTTTGTATTTGAATTTGCATTGTTCACAAATCCAAAGGTCATTAACTTTTTTTACCATATTTTATTTAATAATTACTTGAATTTAACTACTCCTTTTTTGGGGCAAGTATTTTCAAATGAACACTTTGAACATACTGGCGTTGGGGCTTTACAAAACGCTCTGCCGTGCTCAATTAACAACCAAGAAACTTCCTGCCATTTTGATTTTGGATATATTTTCATTAAATCTTGTTCAATCTTTACTGGATTTTTATGTTCAGTTAATCCGAGTCTATGTGCTACCCGTTTAACATGCGTATCTACTGCAATACCTTCGTGTTTATTGAATCCTGAACTCAAAACGATATTTGCAGTTTTTCTTGCGACCCCTCTTAGTTTTAGAAGTTCATTCATTTTATTTGGAACTTTTCCATCATATTCATCTAAAATCATATTTGCAGAAACAATTATTGATTTTGCTTTACTTCGATAAAATCCGGTTGAATAAATATATTTTTCGAGTTCTGTCTGAGAAACTTTTGCAAAGTCCTCGGGATTTTTATATTTTTTAAATAAAATTTTTGTAACTTTATTTACTTGTTTATCGGTACATTGCGCTGATAGAATTGTAGAAACTAAAACTTCAAATGGGTTTCTTGCATTTAGAAATGGTCCTCCAGAATATTCTTTTTCCAATTGTTTAAGAATTTTTTTAGAATTATCCATACCTTTCAGTTTTTATATTTTCTTCAGAAATTCCTTGCAATTCAAGATTTTTAACGACATCAGTTACAAATTGAGGTGGTCCGCAAATGAAATATTTATCTGAGTTTGTTATATTTTTTTTCAGAAAAATTTTATCAATTCTTCCCGAATATTTTGAATCTTCGCGTGTAACCATTAATTTTCCGTTAATTTGTTTAGAATTTAATAAATCTTCAATTTCGGATTTGTGAATTAAATCTTTTTCAGTTTTATCTGAATAAAATAGATTTACTTTAATATTTTTTCCCAATGCAAATTCCATTATTCCGATTAAAGGTGCAATCCCCGTTCCTGCACCAATCAAAGTTATACTTTTTGCTTCACCTTCATTTAGTACAAATCTTCCGTATGGTCCCAACACTTCCAATTCTTCATGCTCTTCCAATTTATCTAAAAATTGACTAAATGCACTATCTGGAATCATTTTTGCAATTATTTTGATTTCATGTTTATCATTTGGTGCATTCGCAATGGAATATGCTCGAGAAGGAATTAATTTGTTAAATCTATCTTTATCAATTTTTAACATTACAAACTGACCTGCCTTGAATGGCATATTTTTTTCAAGTTCTAAAATAAAAGTTTTAACATCAGACGTATCATTATGGATTTCGCGGATAATTGATTTTACCATTAAATTAATTATTATCTTCTAGTTAAAAATTATTGGATTGCATCATAAATTTCATCGTGAATTTCGGAACGCGATTTCATTATTCCGTCTTTTGTGCATTCAATGATTTTCCATTTATCATCAAGCTTAGCTAAATCTTCATAATTATTAAGTACTTTATGTTGATAAGAAGTATTATTCTCATGACCATCCAATTTTTCTCGATTGGACATATTTGTTGATGAAACTTCGGGAGGGACTTTTAAGAATATTACTGCATCAGATTTAGGTATTTTCAGTTCATTATGCTCGAGTTGAGAAAGCCATTCTGAAAATAGTTCCCTTTTATCTTTAGGTAATTTGGCCTGTTGGTATCCGATATTAGATTCGACATATCTGTCACATACAACATAATTTCCGTTTTCTAGATGTCCTCTAATTTCATCTGCAACTTTCCATCGATCAAATGCATATAAAACTGAAGCTAATTTAGGATGTAATTCCGTAGTCGAACCATACTCACCTGCCAAATATTCAGTAATCATTTTTCCGAAAATAGTATCATAATTTGGAAAACTATATTTTACTACGTGTATTCCTTCATCAGTTAGTCTCTGCTCCAATAATCTTGTTTGAGTCTCTTTCCCTGCCCCATCTGTACCGTCTAACACAATTAATTTTCCGCGACTCATTAAATCAATCCTCCAAATTTATATTTAAGGAATTGTTCATTTGATGAGTTATATCTATTTAAAGTTCAATTCAATAGTTCATTGATGGATGCATATCTTGATATTGTCCAAAATATTTTAGAAGATGGTTCATACAAACAAAATCGTACTGGAACTGCTACTTACTCAATTGCAGGTGAAATATTTGAACATAATATGTCTGACGGGTTTCCCTTATTAACGACTAAACGTATGCCTTTCGGTATGATTGCATCAGAACTAGAATTTTTTATCAAAGGTATTACTGATAAACAATGGCTACAAGATAGAGGAAATCCTATTTGGGATCAATGGTGTTGGCAAAAAAAAGTTCCATACGGACATGATGACGCAACGCAAACTAAAATGTTGTTAGAACGAGACTTAGGACCAATTTATGGGTTTCAATGGCGTCATTTTGATGCAGAGTATTCTGGTTTTGATGAAGATTATGACAGTAAAGGTATCGATCAACTTGAAAAATTAATTGATACTTTAAACACAAACCCTGATGATCGACGAATGATTGTTTCAGCATGGAATCCGAATCAATTAGATGAAATGGCATTACCTCCCTGTCATTATGGTTTTCAAGTTACCGTTACAGATAACAAATTAAATTTACTTTGGAATCAACGATCGGTGGATACCGGATTGGGTTTACCATTTAATATTGCAAGCTACGGTCTTATGTTACACTTATTGGCAAAAGAAACTGATTTTGAAGAAGGTAAACTTATTGGATTTTTGGGTGATGTTCATATTTACAAAAATCAAATTAGAAATTTGAAACATCAATTAACAAGAACTCCTTTTGAATTACCTAACGTTAAAACGGATAATTTTGATTCAATATTTAATTGGGAATATACTGATTCAGAAATAATAAATTATACTAGTCATTCTAGATTAGATCTTGGGAAACCTGCAATTTAATTATTTATTTTCAATTCGGGGTGCTAAAATAAATGAGAGTTGACATTGATTTACTGCTTTAAAATCAAGTCTCAGTGGATAATCTGAACTGAATCCAAGTTTTGCAGTTTCAGAAAATGATGAAGATTTAGTCATCTTTTTCAAATAATCGATAGAATAAATTGAAGTTGATGATTCTTTAATTGTTAAATTTTTTAAAATTTCAGAATCGCTTCTCAAATCAATATCTACTTTACGTCCGGTGTCACCTGAAGTTAAATTAAATACACCTTCTGCAGCACGCATAGTTACTGCTTCCCCTACAATCGCTGAGTCTTCAATAAAATCTTTGAATTCTCGGGAATCTAATTCAATTGAAATATTAAAATTAAGTTCTGGAACTTTTCTTTCAACATCTTCATTATCAATTAATGGTATTGTAAATTTACGCGTTGATGTTCCGGAAATAGTTGCATTTAATCTATTATTCGAATGTGTTAAAGTTAATGATTCTCCGGTTCTAACTCGTCTTAATGCTTGTTTTAATCCATCTAAATTGATAGTAATTTTTGATGGTTCATTTACTGAATATTCGGTAAATGCGGAAGGCAAAATTGTTAAAATAACCATTGAAATATTTGCTGGATCCATCGCCACTAATTTTAATCCCTCATTTGTTACATGAAATGTTGCATCAGATATAAAGTCTGATACTATTCCAATCGTATTGTTCAAAATTTTGATATCATTAACTCTAAGGGTAAACATGGACTTATTCCATGATTGTGCTTTATAAAACTTAATATGTACGAGTAGCTACTTTAAATTCGTAGCATTGAGATTCGTAAAGTTATGTATAATCCTATAATCGCTCCAATCGCAGTTAAAATACCTGCAATCATTGCAGCACTGTATCCGAATGTTGGGATTGTAAAAATATTTGCAGAAATATTCCCGCCGAAAAACAAGAATATTAAGGAAATACTCATCATTACAAAATAATTTGCACGTGCCATTGTTTTTGTATACTCTTGGAATTTATAAAACTAATTTTTTATATAATTCAAAATCAATTTTTGAGAAATCTTGAATAATGTCAGATTTTAGTTCCATATCTTCTCCCTCACCCCAAGTCTTTCCGAAAACTCTAACTTTTTGTCCTTCTTCAATAGAATTGAATGACTCTTCATTATTTGTGATAACATTTAATCTTCCAGTTTCATCTTCAATAATAAACGAAATAATATTCGAATCTTTACTCACTATAACTCCTGTCACTGCTACACTTGAATTAGGAGTTACTTTTGAGATTTCTTGATTTACAAACGGATATCTAATATATACTTTCTTTTCTTCAGAACTTGATTCATCAGCCATGCGCTATCTGAACTGTTTTGGTTTAAATAATTTTAGCGAGCAAAGAATCTACGAGTACTCTCGCCATGTATGTTTACATGAAACACAACGGAAAAACGATGTTTCTGGTTCATCTGACGCTCTAGTTTGTTCTTCCCACCAAAATGCTTTATTGTGTCCACATTTTGAACAATCTTCATTTACTGTTGCAAGTTTAGCTTCTTCCTCAGTACTGGCACCTTTGCCACGTTCGTCATGTTTAGTTTTTTCTTTTAGTTTAACCGAACTTCCTGGAAGTTTAATGCTTCCATCTTTATTAAATAATGAACTAACCATCAAAATATTGATAACAGGTAAGTAAATAAATGTTTCTAAATTTGACCTAAAACTTGCATAAATACTACTTTAACCCAGCCTAATAACGGAATCTTGAAAATTGTTTTTCCAATAATTTCGTCATCATAAATATTTTTTTCAAAAATTAATTGTCTCGGATTATTATCTCCCTTAGTACCAATTGAATTTCCAGATAATTCAATTACTCTGTGAATTATTGGTTCATGTCCGCGGGATTGAAATACAATTATGTCTCCGCGATTTATATCTTCTAAATTAATTCCTTTCAAAATAATTACATCTCCTTTATTGAAACCGTTTCTCAAAATATAACTTTCAAATTCTAATTTTTCAATTCCGATTTCCTCATAATATTCGGAATTATCTGACCACCATGTTTCAAAATCAACATTGTGTTCCATTGAATCACTGACAACTGCAACTATCGGTAATGCGGTTCCAAAAATAATTCCTAGAATTGGATAAAGTATGAATTTTCCAAAAATAATAATTAATATTGCACTTAATGCTAAAGATAGTAAACTATCATCGTGCCATACAAAATTCCAAAATTTCTTTAGTTTATGTTTCATGCTCGTCCTTTACTCTCCCCGAAAAATAATCCTGAGCCAATTAAGTGAGCTATACGAATAGGTTCTGGAACAATTCCATTTATTGAAGTAAGTTGAATTAATTCCTGAGCTTCTTCAATAGATATTCCGGAACATTGAAAATAAATTTTTTTGGGTCGAGATAATGTGTGATTTGTTACTTGAACTTCATGCATTTTTCCTGCATTTTCAATCATATTAATTCTATTTTCAATATCATCTAAATGTTTAAGTGCATTTTTTATTTTTGACAAGTTTGGCTTTTTTCTAACAACTGAAATTACGGGGATTTTTGTTTTGGAATTTAATTGTTTAATATCGAGTGTATTGAAACCTGCAAAAGTTATCCCGTCAGTTATTATCGCATGCAATTGAGATTTTATCTTACTTGAGTTAATTAATTTAATTAATTTTTGAGTAACATCAATTCCGTCGTAATTGATTGTAGTCGATAACAATCCGTCCATTAATTTTGAACCTCTAAATAAAGTCCCTACAATTGTAACTGGTCCTTTTGAAATACGTGAGTGGGGGAAATCATCAATACCAAGTATTCTGATCTCTTCAGATAAAGTCATATATGAATTCAGTCCTAATAAAATAAAAGATTACTTATTTTGTTTCTTTAATTCAGCAAAATCTTTTTTTAGTGAAGCTAATGATGCATTCCAAATAGCTTTTGCATCTTTTTTCTTTGTCTTTAAAGTGAAAATTGCTTTACCAACTTCTGGATGAGTAATTTGAAATCCTGAGATTTCAACATCATTATCTGTCCAATTTTTTTCATTGATTGCATTTAACAGACCTTGATCAAAAGGTTTGAAGCTTAATTGTAAATTTGTTTTTTGTTTTTTTATTACTTCCATCTTGATATTTTTCACTTTGCGAGGTTTATAAAAGTTTCGAGTCTTCCTTTAATTCGTCCAATATTTCTCTTAACTCAGTTCCATTTATCAATGTTTTGGGATAATTTGGTTGATCTTCGACAATTCTCGGGCATGCCGTATTAACATAACAATCAACTTCTGAAAAATTAAGTAAATCATTTGGGACAATTGTATCATGCGTTAGGATTATACCGTCCTTTCCGATCGATCTAACTTCTTCCAACATTCTTTTTGCCATATTCAAATAATATTGCCCGGGTTTTGTTGAAACTAGAAATCCATAACATTTTGCATGTTTTCCATTATTTTTTCGAATAGCTTGTTTTGAAAAATATCTTCGTTTTCGTTCTTCAGGAAGTAATTCCACTGTTTTTGTTAAGGGATTTGCTAACCAAATCGATTTATCTGTGTCGTATGCTAAATTAAGTGGGTGAAATTCACCAGTTCCAATATAAATAAATGACTCAACATTTTCTTCAATATCTAGTGCTGCTGTGGCATCACAACCTAACAATTGACCTGCATGAAATGCGTAAATTCCTTGCTTAGGTACCATATTTTTCGCAGGTTTACCGATAAATACTTCAAATCCTGCTCTTTCCAGATATTCTTTAGCAAAATCTAGACCTTTAATGTGTTGTACCGTAGTTACTATTCCAATTTTTTTATCTTTGATTTTTTTGATAAGTTTATCTAAAAGTGGTGTTAAATCTTCTTTTATGTAAGCCTCAACAAAGAGTGTTCTCATATTGAATCGCTCACATTTTCAATTAAAAACCTTATGATTCATCAAAAAGAAAAAGCAAGATTCGAATTATCGAATCTTTGCAAAAATTTGTACAGCCATTAAAACTGCACCAATTAAGGTAAGTAGGAATGCTACGACGACAAAGATGATATTAATATATGTAATCGCTTGTTCAAATCCTGGTACTGCTTCTAATCCAGTTCCAGTAACAGAACTCAATAACAAGAAGACTGCACCTGCCGCGATATAACTTAATTCTCGCTTAACAGCATCTGCGTATCCGCCGTACTTCAACAAGGCTAAACCAAGTAGAAGTCCAATTCCAACTCCCAATGTACCTTCAAGTCCAAAGAGTGCCATGTAGCTTGAATTGTGCTTATTTTATTTAAAGATTACGCATAAATTAGTTACCGTATGTACCATCAGGTAAAATAGTTGGTAACGAATAGCGGGAGTCAGTTAACAATTCATAAATTCCTGAGTCTTGCGACATTACTTTTTCTTTAGTACATAATTTCCACTCATCACTAATATCTCCGCATCGGTCTTTCTGAGCATCTAAAATTGATGTTAACGCCCAATAAATATATTCTGTATTCATACAATCATATCCGCAAGTTTCATCGTCATAAGTATACCACGCTGAAGAAGGATATGAAGATGGTACTGCGATTTGGAATGTTTCACCGTCCTCAATCATTGTGCCTTCATTTTCAAAATGTCCACCTCTTGCATTATCCATTAAATTTGCTAACTGGGATCCGCTAAATTCTCCGAAAACTGAAGGGTATACTCCTTCGTATCCGATATCTGTAATAACATGTAATACTTCTTCTAAACTTGCATCAAATTGAGATCCTGAAATAATTACTTCATCAGCATGTAATTCTTGTAATTTATCTAGCGGTAAATCTGACTCCCAAATACCCAAACTATCTCCTTCATTTTCATTTTTGAACATCATTATTCCAACTTTTTCTTCAACAAGTTTGTCAACTACTAAATCATTATCTGGCGTTCCATCTTCATTATTATCTAAATATTGTGCCATAATGTTCATTCCATGTAATAATTTATTATCTGGAACTCTCTCACTGGCAAAAAATGGAATTCCGAAAACTTCACCATATTTTGGAAGATATTCTTCCATTTCCGAATACTCCGAAGGTATTGATTTAATAGTTAAATCCAATTTATAATTTTTTGTCGAAACAATTTCCTGAATTGGTTCTTCGATAACCTCGGGTTCAGAAATTTCAATTGGTTCTTCAATTGCTTCAGTTTGAATACATCCGCTAAATAAAACAATTAAAATAAAAAATAAAATCTGGAATTTGCTCATAAATCAATATATATATCTGAATATTATTAATCTTTCTTATTATATGCAAAAGCGTGACCAACTGCAACCATCAAATCATATTCTTTTGGAAGATTTGTCGGAACGTCGCATGCTCCAAAATTTGAACCTGCCCAAACTGTAACTGAACATCCAGTAAGTTTTTCTATTTGTTTTGATAATTTTACTGCTTCAGGCTTTATACCATCTGGCAATTGTAGAACAATTGTTTTGGCATCTATTTTTTTAGCTTCTTCTGCAATTCTACTTAATTCAATATCATACTTTTCGAGCATAGTTCTGCCAATTTTGAGTAATTAAAAATGTTGTTAAATGTCACAATCAGGAGTTAATGGATCTGATACTCCAACTTCTTCACCATCTGAACATCCGTCTCCGTCTGTATCTGAAATTACTTTATTTGTTCCAAAAATCTTTTCGCAATCATCAGGTAAACCGTCTGCATCAGAATCTAATCCATCTTGTGCACATTGTAATCCGTCAATAGTTCCGGTAAATTTACCTGTTGAACTAAATCCGTATAAAAATAAGACTGCAATAATAAATAATACTAAAGCAATACTTAAATTTGATTTTAGAATTTTTGGTTTAACCATATTAACTTAATATTTTCAAAATATATAAAACTTACATTTTTATAGTTTGAATTAAATCTCTAATTTATGGTTCTGGAAAGAATAATCTCTGTTGAAAAGGTGGAATCAAAACCCTATTATGCTGGATTTTTTGGAGCAATGATTGCATTAATTGCAATTTTAGTAGGATATCGTGTATTTCAATCAAGCGCAGGTATGGCCGCATTAGCATTCATTGTTATTGGCTCTCTTCCATTTTTGAGAAAATTAATTTCAATCGAAGAATCTGAAGAAGCCACAGCCAATACTTTCCTGAAAGCATTCAAACGAAATAAAAATATAATTGAAATTTTCTTTTATTTCTTTATTGGAGTTTCATTAGTATATTTTATTTTATCCACTATCTTTCCTAATTTAGGTTCATTACTTTTTTCTGAACAACATAATGTTTTTTCGGGATCAATTAGTTATTCACTCGAAAATTCAGATTTACTTCCAATCATCAAAAATAATTTTAGTATTATTTTACTTTCATTAATTTTATCATTATTATATGGTGCAGGTTCAGTATTCATAATATCTTGGAATGCGTCAGTTTTGGGAACTTTCTTAGCATACAAAGGATTTCCAACATTATTATATTATTTACCTCATGCATCTGTAGAATTTGTTGCATTTTTTATGGCAGCAATTGCAGGTAGTATTATTTCTGAAGCCATAGAAAAAAAAGATTATTCGGGAGATAGGTTTAAAAACATTTTAAGAGACGCCGGTTTACTTATAGTTCTATCAACCATATTGATTGTTGTTGCAGCAATAATTGAAATTCAAGTAATATGAAATTAATAACTGAAAAAAAACTGAATAAATATTTAGATTTAACAACTCGTGCAATTAAGAAAGCGAAAATTTCTAAAAATTTATCAAAAAAGGATTTTGAACGAGCGAAAACTTATCTTGAAATGTCAAAAAATTATTTATCTGATGCTAAACATTTCAAAGAAAAAGGAAATTGGGTTAACTCATTTGCTGCAGTAAATTATTCTCATGCTTGGTTAGATGCGGGTGCAATTACGGGACTATTTGATGTTGGAAAAGATAATATATTATTTACGGTTGATCCTGATTAATCTTATTTCTAACTTCTCTGATTTGCCATTCCAACTCCGAAATTAATTTTGCTTTAGTATTAACTTCTTTACCTGATTGTCTATCTGCAGAAAATTTCATATTCAATTCAATTAATTCATTTTCTAACTCAGATAATAAACTCTTTATTCTTTCCAGATCATCTTCAGAAAAATCTTCTTTTTCAAGTGAAATTACCTGATCTTGCTCATCTTTAATTGGATTAATTCGATTTAATTTTGTTTTAACCATGCAAGGTTTATCAAAATCTCTTGCTACTGTTGCACCAAAAGATGTCAAATCTTCATTTTCAAAAATAATTCCTGAACTTCGAATAACTGAATTTATTTGATTCCCATTAAATTTATTCGAATAAACTAAATCTCCTTGTTCCGGATTTTCATCAGTTTTTTTTATTGAAGAATTTAATATTGTTCCGGAATTTGATGTTAATCCGTTCAAACTTGATCTAACTTTATCATTATCAAAATTTATAACCGGTCTAGATTTAAAAAAATTTGATAAGGGCGTAACTTGTAATAATTTGAATTTTCGTTTTTCAATAGCCCAATCAATATGAACGGGAAATCCGACACGGGATTCAATATCTCCGACTATTTTTGATAAAAGATTTACTTCTCTATCACTAATTAATGGAATTTGTTTAAATTCATTTTCAAGGGTTCTCAATGCAGTAACTCCCGATTGCGGATCATTAGTATAATAATTATCTGGTATATTTTCATATGATTCAATAATTGTCGAATCGTCTTTTGAACAAATATATATGCTGGCCCCAGGTGAATTTTTTAATGAAAGTCCCCATCTTGCTTGAATTATAAACTGAGAATTATCTCCGCTAATTGGATTTAATGAAAATGCATCTCCTGATTTTGATGCTGAAACCATTTCTTGAATTATTATTGAGGGTTGGGGAAACGGTGCATTCTTTAATTTACGATAAAGAATTGAATACGGTGAATAAATCGACGCCCATGCTTTTTTTATTGCGGGTTCTATATTTATTATTCGTTTTACATTAAGTGCTGTAGAAAAATGTTTTGGTGTTGAGGAATTGGTTGAAACTCTCACTGAAACAAAGGGTTTATCCCGTCCTGCTTTTATGAAATTGAATGCACCTACATCTACATTACCGTAACTATCTTTATCGATATGTAATTTTGAATAGAATTCTTGCAAATTCTTTTTGAAACTTTCAGAAAATCGATAATTTGAAAATAATTCAGAAATTCGTCTAGATGCAGAAGAAATTGTTGTTACATTATTTACATCAGCTGTTGAAAGTGCTGCGTCAATTTCAGATTCAAGTCTTTGAAATGCCTCATTATATTCTGAAAAGGGTATTACAAATCCTTTTGGGACTGGAAATCCGAATTTAGATAACTCTCCAAGAAATGCTGCCTTTTCACCAAATCTAGATCTATCGTCTTTAGCTAAATCAGAAATCCATTCGATCATACTGAATTATGGTGTGATTATTATTAAAAGCATTTATAGAATTAAGAATTATTCGGTGGCCGTTGCCACTGATTGTTCTTCTTCTGATGTTTTTTCAGTTGATTCTTCAGTTGATTCTTCAGTCGGTGTTTCAACTTCCGGTTCTGGTTCATCTTCTACAACAAAATCTTTGATGTTAACATTTGGATCATAAATTTTATTCTTATTTACAATTACTTTACATGCAATTGGATATTTACTTGCAGCTTTTCTCAAAGAATCTTTTGCATACGGTAGATTTTTTTCTTGAACATAAATTTGCATAATTGCTTGTCCGGCTTTTACTCTTGCTGAACGTGAAACTGATTTACCAAATGCTGCTCGCATACCTTGAGACATTCTGTCTGCTCCTGCTCCCATCGCAATTGGATTTTCTCGAATAATTTGATGTGGAAATACTCTTAATTTAATTCCGTAAGCTCCCCTTCCGGCAAGTTTACCCATAACTCTATTACTTGTAATTCTTCCTGCTTCGATTGCATTGTGCCTTAAATTAATATCTTTCTTAGCATGTAAAACTACTACATATTCAAATCCTTCATATCTTTTATTTCCTGAGTCGAAATGAATAATTTTATGTGGTGGCGCAGCCTTAATGTAAGATTTTCTTCGATACTTAGACGTACGAGTAAATGCTCTTTTCAATCGTCTGTGACATCTTGCTCCTCTTAGCTTTGCCATGAGTTTCAATTAATGGGTGTGCTTTTTAAATATTTCGTACTCACTATTCTGCGTCTTCATCCGGAGATTCTGACGAAATAATTGGTTTTGAAATTTGAAAATTAGGATATATTTTTGCTTCGAAGTTACCTGACGAAATATAGTAACTATCAATTACGTCTTCTCGAACAAAAATTAATTCATTATTTTCGTCAATATAATAATCTACAGGTGAATCTAGTTTGTATATTGGTACTCCTTTTATGGTAACTTCTGTTTCTCCGAAAGTATATTCATACATCAACACTACTGTTGTTTCAAAAGTTGATCCTGCTTCAGAATCGTCAAAAATTGGGTAATTATTCATAATTTTATTAAATTCAGTTTCAAATTGGAATTTGAATTGATCATGATCGCTTAAATTTTGTGTAGAACGAATATACGCAACTTCTGCTGCATCAGTCATATATGAATTATAATTTTGTGCAGTTTCAGTTAATCTAACTATCTCGGCATGAGTTTGCCCAACTTCCACAACAAAGGTTTTTGGTTGTACGGTTGCCAACAAAATTACAGCTAAAACTGCTAATAATGCTACTGAATATAACATGATTATAATTCCACGTTTATTCATGAATGCATCTCCATCTTCAAAAAGATCGTACAAATTGAATCTTCTCCGCAAGTTTCTCGAGGAATTGGAAATGCGCATTTTTTAGAGTCTTGAGATGAATCTGAATTAATTATTTCTGCAATAGAATCTGAATTAGTGCATCCTTCTTTAAATTTAGTACATTCATCTAAAATAAATAAATTAAAATTGCGTATCTCCGATAACGAATTATTTATCCTTTCTAAATCAGCTTGTAACTCAGTACTTTTTCCTAATCGAATTGATGTTTTTTCTTGAAAAATGTTATCTGTTTTTAGAAGTATATTCAGATTATTATAACATTCCATCCCAGAATTTACTGCAGTTATATCGGCTATACCTTGTACTTCCGATCTTTCTGCAAAATAAAAACTAGAAAACATTATGAATAGAATAATTATGACTCCAAAATATATTTCAACAATACTTGAAATTTGCCCTTTAGCCATTTGAACATGCCTCCTTAATTTCTGATCGGTATGCACAAAGTTCTACTAATCCTAATTCGCCATCGATTTGAACTAGTAAATTCATGTTCGGTGAATCACACACCAAATTTCCCCAACTATGGATCTCAGTTTTGGGAGAAATTGTGTAAAATTTAGCACGATATTTATCAGGATCAAATCCATCAAAACAAGTATCTGAATTTGATAGAATTTTTGATTTTATTAGATTTCCTTGATCAAAATTTAAAACTGTATATTCTCTACTGTCTGCAGTATTTGAAACGATTCTTTCTTCGTTTATGAAGCACTTATCTGATCCGACAGTTCTTTTTGCCATGACTGCTAAATCCATGTTACTCAATTCACAATTTGTTGTTATTTCAAGTTTAGTTAAATAACTCTGGACAGAAAATATTCCTGCAATTAAAATTATGATTGCAAATATTACATAAATTATAGTTTGAAGTTGCATCATTCCTTTTTTCATAATTCTTTACTTATCTCCATTACTAATTCTCCGTCTTCGTAATATTTTGAAATTGTTATTAATGACGGATTTTCAATATAATAATATCTATTGGTATCTATCATTCCGGCTGATTTGGAAACATATGGGAAAAAAGTTCGCGAATCAATCGGATTTGCGATGAATGCTGCGGACAATGGAATTGCGGCTGGTCCTGCCAAGAATGCCATGCTTCCAATAAATGCTGCATCTTCTCCTATGCTAGTATTTGGATCGACCCAATTACTCAAATACAAAACTGCATACGCAGTAGTACATCCTGGTCCCCATTCAGATTTACCAATAAGCATTCCAATCGTAGATGCAACTGCGCAAGAAGCAAAAGGAATTGTGGCGATTGCAGTTCTGGGATCAACATATTTATCTCCAATTATATCTGTTTTTTCAGAGAGAAGATAATTATGACTATCTACGCAAACATCTCCTTTGTTTGTTATTCCTTCATATTCTTTAATTTCGGGAACTACTTTGCTAGATGGCATTGCGAAAATTGCCTCTGCAAATTCATCCAAAAATAATGCCTCCCCAAAATCGGGATAATCTAATTCTGAATCAGATTCACAATTTGGTTTGGTAACTACTGTTCGATCTGGTTTGGATAAACATGATACTGATGCCCATTCTCGATTAATCGCTGCGGTTGCGTCTTGAGATCTTCCAATGAAATGGTAAATTGGTAAATAAGTCCATGCATATTCCATAGCATAACTAATCATTGAAATTCCATATGTTCCGACAAAACAAGCTACATTTCCGGGGAACGGTACAGCCCGACAGGCCTTATTTGTAGCGCCCAGTGCTGAATTTGTAACTCCGCTTCGTATCGCAGATTTTGATAATCTCTTTACAAATCTTTTTAGTGCTTTTTCTCTTAATTCCTTTTTATACACTGTTTGGATCGCCTTCCCATAAATTTTTGCATTTTTTGCAACCTGCTTAAATGGATATTTTATAATGTGATATGGTAATTTTACTAGTGAAACTAAACGGCTAGATACTACTGATCGTTTAGCTCGAGAAAATAATCCGGTTTTCAATACAGTATTTTTTCCAGCTCCATTTAATGCGTGGACATTTAATTTTCCGCCGCCGGGAACTTTTTTTAATAAACCAACTTTTCCATTTGGATCAATTCCAATTGTATCAAATGCATGTCTTAAATTTCGTTGAGCATTTTTATTTCCGCCTTTTTTATAATTAAGATTATCTGGTTCAAACCTATTTTCCAAAAATTCTCTGGTTAATCTATCTCCCTCCGAATGAGTCATAAATTTTCCATCCGCATTATTTTTGTATCTTCCTGCATTTTCATTCCAATGGAAACCCATTTCAGATGCGAAGGCTGGATCTGACGCAAGCATCGCGGCTTCTTCCCTTAATTCTTTTTCACCTAATTTTGCTAATCTTTCTTTTTCAAGTTTTACTGCGGCTTCAGATATTTCGTCCATAGTATATCCTTGACGTTCAATAGATTTTACCCATTCATCATTCTCAATTAATGCTCTTTCTTGCTCGAATAATTCTTCTACAGGAATATTTCCTGATTTTCCGGCAATTTTTGCTCCGGCAGAATAACTCGCTTTTCGAATTGCTTTATTGTATTTGCTTAATGCAAGAACTCCGAGGCCTTCTTCTATCGTTACGGTTTCCCATGCGTGATTTAGTATTAAATTAGACATATAATCTTGAGGGTATTTATTTACTCGAAATTCGCAAGTATCTGGGTCATATAATACTGTACCATATCCGGGATTCCCCATGAAATCTTGCGGTATTTCGTGATATACTGTTATCGGAATGGCAGATGCGTCAACAAAATCAGCATATGACGCCATTGTTTTTGCAGATAAATATGCGTCTCCCATCGCCGCAGTTTCGACCGAATCATAAAATACATTAACTGCCATTAATGTTGTAAATCCTGCAATTGCAATAAGTCCTATTTGAAGAATAATATCACCCGACATACCTTTCTTATTCATTTTATGTCACAACCATTTTTGTAAATTCAAATCCGTCGATTGCTGCATTTGATAATATGTTTGCTCCAGAATTACAATATTCTATGATTCCTAATGCTTTGGGTTGAGGGAACATAATATTCTTACCGCCCTTTTTACAAATGCATACTTCTTCGTCAATATTATCTGAAAAATCATGATTTATTGGAAAATTATTGTTTCTACTATTGAAATCATCGTCTTCATCTAACTCGTCAGGGACAAACAATTCGTGCGGCATATTTACTGAATTAATAATACCAATTCCATCTTTTTCTAAAATTATTTTTTCGCCATCTAATCCTATTCTGAATCCTTTCGGAACATTAATCCTAAAGTCTTTGCAATTACTTTCAGAAATTTGAGTAAAAAATCCGTCATCTTTAGTATCTATTTTATTTGTAAATGATGCAATATCTCGCATGGCCATAATCCCGTACTCTTCGCCACTAGGTGAAAAAATAGTACTGACTAGATACGCACCAGCTATAACAAAAACTACCGTCATAGCTATAGAGATTATGCCTTCTATTGTTATTTCTGCCATTAGATTATGCTTGACGAGTCATTTAATGCACTACCGACTTGTCCTTCAAGTCCTCCGAAGATTGAAGTTAGGCTCGCCCATTTTCCAGTAATAAATAATAACATCAACACTAATACAACCAATGCAATTATCAAAATTATGACTGTTTCAATCGGAAGCGCAGCACCCTTTTTCATAAAATGATTTCGGACTCATTATATAAAAAGTTAGAGTCTATCCTGTCGGATTAGTTAGACTAAAATCTTCGCAAATTGATTTCATTGTACGTGTAACTGGTGAATCATAAATACTAACTATTCCTGATGAGATTAAACAAGTTGAATCAATATTTTCTGCTGCCAATCTTGCACCACCTGCGCTTGCTTCATTTGAAAGCAATATTCCTTTCTCTAAACCACATTTATAACTTGCAACAATTCCCGAAGTTACAGGAAGAACTCCATCACAATAAGTTACTTGAAATAAACTACTTTCTCTAATCGACTCATCAATTCTTAATTTTCCGTCAAAATAATCTTCATATGTTACTTCTGATCCTGGTAATTTAGCAACAGCCATAACGTTCTCTATCTCTACCCACGTTATGTGACTCGCAAGACTATTTCCCAATTCAGAAGATAATTTGAAAGTTGTATCTTGACTTAAACAATTTGTTTTATCAATTCGGGAATTACAGAATTTTGCGCTAACCTCTCCAATTAATTTGTTTTGTTCATTCATCGCAAAAGTAGTGTTGTCAAATAATACATTTAATTTTGAAGTCATATCCTTTCGTAAACAAGACATGGTTCCGATTGTTGTTTTCTCAGATTCATTTAATACATCTTCAGATAATTCTTTTGAATAATTGATATATGGATCAACTAAATTTACATTTACCGTTCCATCAAAATCTTCCAAAAGATCATTATACCACTTATTGAAAATTGGTTCATTGATTAGTTTACCGCCAGAAGGCAATGTTATTGATAATTCAGTGTCATTATATTTTGCATCTTCATTCAGACATACAAATAGACTTGATTTGGTTGTTTCTTTAATATGTTCCAAATAAGAATTATATATTGTTATAACTGTCGCATCATCAATTGCTGAATTTTTTATTGTTTGGCAATTTTCATTAGCATTTTCGTCAGAGCATTGAAAAATTGCATCGACACGTTGAATTATTTTTCGTTTGGTATCTTCCTTTTTTGTTTTTCCTATCGTTGTGTCAAAACATGCCCAATTGTATCCGTCAAGTGTTCCTGCACCATTCATGTCCCAACAACGTTCAGATAAAGTCAATATTTTATGAATTATGCAGTTTTCAGTAGTTTGTACTGAATTTATCGTCATTCCTCTAACTTCTACGGGACATCCTGATAGTACTTTATTTGGTTCAATTATTACTTCTTCAGTTTGACATTTACGTTGAAATTCAAACAAATTCAAATTAAAAAAATCAGTTAAAACGTCAATATTGTCTCCTGAAGCCTTTGACGAAATTGCAGCTAATTTATTCTTACAATAACTATCTGAAACGTCATCAAATACGACAACTTCGCTGAAATTTGAGAAAATAATAGACATTACTGCCAAAAATGCAATTGATAAAATTCCGATAACTAGAACCATATTCATCTCACCTTTTTTCATATTGCAGGTACACTTCCCATTATCGATGAAATCATTAGATATATTGATCCAAAAATTATGGAAATAATTATTAGATTAAGAAATATTATAGTTATTGTCGTAAGTCCTGCGATTTGAGCATATTGTTTGCTTAGTGTGAAAAACAAAACAAATCCTAGTAAATACACAAGTAGAAAAAATATTCCTAATATAATTGGATTGTTTATCAAAATAAGAGTTAGAAAAAATAGGTGAAATATTGGGTGAAATATTGCAAAAAATTGTAATGCTGAAAACGTTGTTTTGAAAGATATGTTACTTTTGAAGAGCAATGATACAATTTGATAAATAATTGATAGTAAAAATATTGAAATCAATAAAAAAATATATCCTCCAAATACGATTGGCAAATATGCTTTAAACACATTTATTGTGGAAATATTTAGAAATTCAATTAATTCTACATAATTTCCTTCCGAAATAATTCGTTTTGATAATATGCTTGAAATAAAGAAAGTAAATATTGAAGCAATTATCAAATTTAATACATGAAATTCAATCATTCTTTTTGGCGTTAACTTTGATAATAATTCTGTTGCAGCACCTCTGTTGCCAAATAAATATTTGAATATCGTTCGTATCGGATAAATCATAGTTAACTTCTTAGTTGAAATATAAAACTTTATTGAAGCGATTCATTTGCCGACGTTAATAAATCCAATGCTGGACCCGTCAAACTTCCGTCTGAGCCTATTTTATCTAACATGAATAATATAAGCAATATTGCTAAAACCAATCCTAAAATTAACATTATTATTTGTCTAATTCCTAATTCCATTATATTCTCAAATTTTGAACAAGTTGATTTGCAATATCCATCATTCCAGTTTTACTTGTAGCGATAAATATTAACATTAATGTCAAAAATATTACTGCGATAAGTAATGCAATGATTTGCCAACTCATTTGACCTCGTTTCATAATATTAACAACCACCTCTTTTATTTATAGTGATAGCTGAATCTTCAATTGACCCTATTTCTTTGTCAATTTGACTTCCAATATACGCTCCAACTCCTCCTGCGACAAATCCTAAACTGCTTCCCAGATATGCTCCGCCGACAGTGAATAATGCTAAATCTACTGATTCAATATAGGTAATCTCCCATTCTTCGCCACTTTCAATTACATTATCGCTGGATTCCATTCCAAATGAATTTCCATATAAACCGGATCGACTTGTGTCTGATTCAATTAATGCGATTGCATCATTTAATTCTTCAATTGGAACATTTACTGGAATTTGTTGTACTATTGAATATTTTTTATTTCTTTGAGCAAGAGATTTTACATATTCTATTGACAAATAATTTTCATATTGAACTATATTAAATGAAATTCCATAGTTACTTATGTCATTTAATTCCTTCAAATTATTAATCATTACAATCGTTGGTTTTGCCGAATTAAACTCTCCCGGATAAAATTTAACGCTGGCACCTTCAACATTTGGAATTTGAATTACATCGTTACGTTTATCCAAAGAATAAGTTGTGAATCCGTCTTGGAAACAAATTCGATTACATGTGCCGTCAAACTCTGCTTCACCAAGTAAATAATTTGACCAACATCTTTCTGCATTATTCATAACTTGATATGCGATACAATCTTGAACGAATGCATCAGGATTTTCATTAACTTTATCTTTGGATTTTTGAAAATCATTTTCTGCAAACATAACTTGATTACATTTCTTGAAAATTGTTGAACTATCTAAATCTGGCGGTCTAATTGTGGTTAATTCAGTTTTGCAATACATACTCTCGTCTTGCGATGCATCGGGTAATAAATTTTTGAATGAATTCCCGAACAAACAACCATAATCTGCATTTTTTACTGCTTCTTTTGATACTGTTCCTACAACTAATAATGCTACAGCTCCTGCTGCAATCGCAACAATAATTAGTACTATCTGGAAACTGATACCTTTATTGGAAGACATTTTTTACTACACTGAACATTATACTTATTGCAATTATTGATAAAATTAGCACAATTAAATATGACATCGGAGAACTTTGACCTCTCATAAATTAGTTAAAGATTATTGAATTAAAAATTATTCGGCAGGGAGATCATCACAAGTGTGCTCTGCAGCAATACATTCCTCTTTTTCTGCATCCCATAAACCAATATCTCCTGTAGATTTTGCCAAATTACATGCCAGACTGCATTTTGCACTAGCTGACAATTCATCACTTGGTTGTAATTCAGATATATCGCCTCCTACATCTGCGAATTTGCCTGTAAAAAATATAATAACTGCAATAAGAACTGTCAGAGCAATGATTAATCCAACAATCGTATTCATGCTAATTTGTCCTTTTTTCATTAATCTAATGCTGGACAACCATAATCTTCATCAGTCGGATTAAGTATGAACGACGTTCCATCTGCTGTTGTAGAAACTGCTTGACATTGAACATTGATTGCAGTAGAATAACACGGTAATACTTCTGATTCGGCTATGTTTCCATCTCCATTTGTGTCAATCGGGAAAGTTCGAGAACAATATTGCGAATTTGCGAATGCGTTTGCGCCTGAGGAAGTTACTGAAATTTTTGCATTATCACACATAGTAGTACATCTTGTTTTTACAATTTCAAGATCGTCAGGAGTTACTTTTGTTAATTTACTTGCAATATTTCCAAAACTTCCCGTAGTTACACTGACAATTAAAACCAAGACAAGTAATGCTATCGCAACATAAACGATGGTATTCATACTGATCTGTCCCTTTCGCATAATCATAATTGGTCCTAGTTTTTTATATAGTTTTTGAGTTTATGCGAGTACTCCCGTGACTATGAATGCCAATTGAGAAAATAAGAATGTTCCAATAACTGCCAATGCACAATAAAGTAATGTTCCAGATAATACATTATTCGAAAACATCCATTCTGAGTCTACTTTACTTGCACCATTAAGTATTCCTGAAATCAAATACGACAAAATATAAACTACTTGAATTATGTAAATTCCAATTATTAATTGAAGTAAAAATGGTGGAATTGCTGCATCTACTTGAAATATATTTCCAATTCCCGTTCCTAAACCTGCTTGTGCTGCACCGTCTGAATTCAAAGTTTCAAGTTGATCTGAAAGATTTACTAATACTTTTGTAATTAAAACGGATAAACTTACAACTAATGCCGACATCAGCGGTGCTAAAAATGATACTTGCATTTTCATTGAAGATAAGCTATCTGACAGCAAATCATACATTCTTTCTTTAACTTGATGCATTTTTTGAAGATATAATGAAAGTGTAGTCATTGAATCTGCTGCAACAGCGGGACTCTTTTTGGAACTCTCAATCAATAATTTCATTACTGACTCAATTAGTGGTGAAGGAAAACTTTTGATTGCACCCTGATCTGGATCAAAAATTGCAGATTCCAAAGTCATTCCTTTTTGAGTTATATTTGCATTAATTAATAAAAATAATTCATTAACATCCGTTCCCTTAGTTGATTCTGCTAATTTTGCAAATGCTGCTTCTGTAGGTATATTTTCTCCGATCCGATTCCCTAATTGAAATATCGCCGAGGAGAATTGATCTTCAATTGAAGCTAACTTATTTCTCAATTGAATCAAATTTTTGTTTTTATAATGATAATAAATATATGATGAAATTCCTGCTGCAAAAACAAAAATTATTGATAAGTAAAATACTGAATTATCAAATTTTTGTAAACTCCAACTTGCACCTAGTGCTAAATTTAACAATACGACGAATGTTGGAACCGTCAATAATGCAAATAATCCTAAACTTCCGAATTTTATTATTCCCGTTTTAGTTCCAGATAATTGTTTAATCTGTTCATCGCTAGTTATAGTTACACCGCCAGGACGAGTCATTAGTATTTTTCTTCCTAATAAAAAAACAGTTATCGGTAAAATTATATTATAAATCATAATCAGATGTGTGGCTTGTACTGCGTTTGCTAAAAATGAAGAAACCATTGGTAGCATAACCAACATAAGTAATGGAAGAACGATTCCTAACATATGTACGGTTTGAATTGGATTTTTCAAGTTATGTGCAAAATGAGTCATATTATCTTGTACTCCTGTAGTTATGACATCTGTTGCCTTTTCAAGAATCTTTTTCGCTTTAGTGTTATTTGGTTCAGATAAACTTGATTCAACTAAGTGTATTGCATCAACAAATGCAGGTTCTGAATCTTTCCACGTAGTCATATAGAAATCTAATGATTCGGTAATTGTCGAGAATTTTCCGGTTTCAACATCCCATAAAATTTTCATAAAATCCAAAGATAATGGTGGCGGAAGTTGATTCGCAACAAATAATATTGCTCGCTCCAAATTTGAATCTTTTTTCATATAAATTACAATATATAGAACTGCCAAAAGTAATTGGTCAGATGCTCTAGCTCGCCAAGAATCAAAAATATATTTAGGCATTTTTGAGAAATAAACTAATGAAAAAATTGATGCTCCC
This sequence comes from Nanobdellota archaeon, assembly GCA_014239585.1. GTDB lineage: Archaea > Nanobdellota > Nanobdellia > UBA10117 > ARS21 > ARS21. The sequence goes on along the minus strand of JAAZYP010000005.1, from coordinate 5,889 downwards.
GAAAATACAAATGTGAAAAATAATGATCCAGATATCATAAATGCTGCAATTGATAAGATGATAAAGGGTAATCCCGATAAAATTGCTAATGAGTTTACGCTTCCTGGTTCAACACGCAAATGCGATAAAGCAATGTATTTTTCAAGATCCGGTAGATCTTTATCACTTGGTTTTATTTTGAATATCTTACCTGCTAAATTTGCGGCTTTTTCATATCTAGTTGACAAAAAAACCTTATTGTCCTCTATAAATTTGCCATATGCTGTAGAGTAAGATTCTGCCTTAACAGATTGAGGATCATCATACTTTTCCAATCTAGACTCAAATTCATTAACCATTTTTTAATTCAGACTCAAGCCATGCTTCCCATTCAGAATATATTTTATCTGGATCCGTTTTTCCCTCACGTTCAAAAACTGCTTGACTAATTTTATGAAAATTATCGTTACAATGTATTGTAAATTCAGCTTCCAATCTTTCAGGATTATCTTTTGCAATTTCAATAATTTTATTTTTTATTTTTGCACGTAATTGTATATTATTCCATACTGCGTCCCAATCTCCTGCCCATTCTGGAATCTTTGATGCAATCGATTTTAGAACAACACTTTCTCCTTGCATGAATGCGTCAGTTGGTTCCAATTCATCAGTTTCAGGATTATAAAGCATTAAATCGATAAACGCATGTTCAATTAATGGGTCATCTGTCCATTCTTTTCTAACTTCTGAAATTTGGACAATTCTCTTCTTTCGTTCTAATCCTGACGAAGATTTTACCGGATTTGCTACAACAATTATATCTGTTGCCTTGAACGAGGTTTTAGGAACGCCCAGATCATTTACAACTCGATCATATACTGAATATGGCGAATCTCCGTGTATTGTTCCCATAACTACATTTGCTAAAGCACCCACTCTCATTGCTTCGTAAAGTGCAGTTGCTTCCTTACTTCGAACTTCACCTACAATCAATGCGGAATCTCCCATTCTTAATGCAGCTCTAATTCCATCAGATGCGGTTAATTCTGATGCACTTTGCGTAATTACTGCTTGAACTTTCATTGATTGAATATCATACTTTAGTTTTTGATATGTTGAAATTGGTAACTCTAATGTATCTTCTACAGTAATTACTCTGGTTGATCTCATTAATTCAACAATCGACGAAGATAAAAATGAAGTTTTTCCTGAAGATCTGGTTCCTGCGATCAATATTGTTCTTCCGCCATCAATTAAGAAACTCATTAAAGCTGCACCTAATGAATTAATCATTTTATTTTTGATGAATAATGGATATGTCCAAGGTTTTTCTCTATGTCGTCTAAATGAAAATGCAATTCCTGATGGACTCAACGGTGGTTGAATTGCTGCAACTCTTGCCGTTGATCCCGGAAGTTCCAAATTTGTATCCAATACGGGATTGGCTTCATCAAGAGGTCTTCCTGAAATTAATCTTAACTTTGTTGCCATTGCTTCGGTTTCTTTTCCAGTTAAAGTTATGTTTGTCCTACATTCACCATATTTTTGATGAACAATTGAAATTTCATTTAAATTTGAAGGTGCATTTATTGAAATATCTTGTATATTTTCATCTGCCAAAATGACTTCAATTAATCCGAATCCCAATGTATATCTTACTAATATTTTTGCTAAACTATCATAATCTGTTGGAGTCAATTCAATCTTTTTTGTTGTACTGAGATCTTTCAATAAATCTTTCTCAACAGATAAGAATAACTCTCGTGTTTTTTGCGGATCAATAAATTCTGAACGTTGAGGTTTGTGTTCTGAAACAATTCTTTTTGCTTCACCTAACAACATATACTTTGCTTCACTTAAATTTAATTCTGGTGGAACAACGTGATATATCGGTCTAACTTTCCCAGGTAAATCTAAAATTGATATTTTTGTTCCGTCTTTCAAAGTATATCCTTCTAATTCTCTCGCGCCAGTCGGTAATTTAGTTACAAGTTTTGCATAAAGAAAATTTGGTTTGATAATCGGATTAAATATATTTTGATAAAGTTCTCTACTTCCCGGTCTATGTTTACTTAACTGAGATTGAACTAATTTGAATATATTGAGTTTTTCGAATCTTTCTTTTAACGAAGCTAAAGTAGTTATGAACACTTGACGCGATTTTGTACTTTCGCGACGCGGTGATTCAATTATTTTTTGTTCACGATCAATTCTGGCAAGAATTCTTAGATAAGATGCAACTGGATCTTCTTTCAAACCATAATTTACGGTTGATTTCAAAAATTCTAATCTTCCAGGATAATCTTCGTTATCTTCAATCGTTTTGACATATGCTTCTGCAAGAACTTTGGCATTATCCACTAAGTCTTGTATCATTGTTGCTAATTCGGTTAAAAGTTGTGTTTGATCTGCAGGATATAATATATCTTCTTGCTGTTTAAATTCAATTTGTGTTACGTGTCCAACTTTGATTAATTTATTTATTGTGTCGGCCATAACTGTTTCATTATTCTCAATTGAAGGTGATCTTATGGTTTTTGAATAATCAATTTCGAGAATTCTCTGTCCCGGTTCTTCTCTAATTCGATAAGGATTTTCGGATACAGTCATACTATATACTTAAATATCTCTGACAATTAAAATACTTATCATGCCCGAACTTGGCGCCATTCCGCAAAAATTGGAAAATACTAATCAAACACATTCTGCATTAGCGACATTTAATCGTAGATTAACACTATTAGAAAATCGACTAAATAACATCGGAGATCAAGTCAATTTAATTGAAAATAGTCTTAATGAAAAACATAAGTCCGCGAATTCAGGAATTTCTGATTTAGATGGTCAACTGAAAAATTATACAAATAAAATTTCAGAATTAGACTCCGAAATTAGACGATTAACTTCAATTGTTGGAAATTTTGCAACAAAACAAGATATTAAAGTTCTGGAAAGATATATAAATTTCTGGGACCCAATTAAAAATAAATGATGGCGTTATTTGATAAAAAACCAGATGATAAATCAAAAGTTCCGGCTTTGCCAACTCCTCCTTCCTATATGCCATCTCAATCAACACCTAATTCTATCTCTTCTCCACCTGAACTTCCTGATTTAACGCCTCCTCCGGGAGATGCTCCTGCACCAAGTTTATCTGGGCGTCCGGATAATGTGCCTGCTCCTTCGGAAGGACATCATGCTGAATTAATGACTGAAGATATTGAAAAAATTGTTGAATCGATAGTTAATGAAAAGTCAAGTAAAGTTAATGATGAACTTACTAATTTAACTTCTTGGAAAGATGATTTAACTAAACAAGTCTCAGATTTTAAAAAGCAATTAGATGATTTAAATCAAAAACTTAGTGATTCTCAGAATGCAATGATTGGTAAAGTTGAAGATTATAACAAATCAATTGGAGACGTTAATGTTGAAATACAAGCTATGGGAAAAGTTTTTCAAAAATTGATTCCAGAGTTCACTGAAAACGTTAGAAAACTTTCTGAAACCGTTAATAAAAAATAATTATCTTGTAACATCGGGTCTTCCGATTAATAATGCTGCTCCTGCGAACATCAATAACATTATTATTACAGACAAAATAGATGGATCATAAATTGTTGCTATTCCTCGTTCAACTGCAGTTCCACCACTTGATGAAGAACTTAGTATTTGTCCTTCTTGAATTCCGGATGATTGAGCATCTTCAAGAGATTGAAAATCTGGCTCTGTTGCTTGTTGAATTTCGGGGATCGCAGAAGTAATTGCGATTATTAAAATAATAATCAATGCTGCAAATATCGCAATATACGCTTCAGATTGTTTGGCCGCATATGCTATATCTGCTTTTTCGAGCCCCATAAACTGAAATATGAGTACTAAAAATAATATTACACTAAATAACAATGTTGCATATACTAATACTAATGAAATTAATTTAACGGCAGGAGTAAATGAAATTAAAATTAGTGCCAACATTAATGCAATTATTAGATTCAATCGTTGATCTTTTCCGAAAATTCCAACATTTTGTAATACTCCATATGTTGCTGCAGCAAATAAAATAAATGGAAATACTACTTCAAAAAATCCTAAATCTTTGAGAACTTCAATTCCCGATGTTAAAGTTACTGGAATCTTACTTTAACCACTTAATAATTGCGAGTGGTATTCCCACCACAAAAGTTAATCCTACCAACGTACTAAATGCTTCGCCAGTTACAATAAATGGTTGAACGCCGATTAATATTTCATTTAATTGTCGGATAAGTGGTATTCCTCCTTCAATGCCTGCATCTATGATCATTAAGAAAATCAAAGTTATTAATGGAAATAAAATTTTTAATCCAAATCCTTTATCTCCGAAAATTCCGCTTGTTAAATCCATACCTAGTAATCCCGCCATCATCATTAGCATTAATATTACTACTAATAAAAACGCAGCCTGTGGGATTACACCCATCATTAAATTTACAACATCTGTTGAAGTAATTACAAATAAACTTATTGAAAGTGCAATTACTTGATTTACTGATGTGCTATCGTCTCCGAAAAGTTTAGTTTTGGATAGTAAACCGAAAATTAATGAATATACTAATAAAAATGGTAAAACAACAGAAAAGAATCCGAAACTTTGTAATAATTCCACTCCGTTTTCAAGCGGATTCACGATTTGAACCATGGTTATCTAAACTGGTTTATTAATAAAAAGGTTACTACTCTTCTTCTGAAACATTAGTTTTAAAGACATTAGTTATTTTAGCATTTAACTGTTCTATAAATTTTAGTTGAGTCATTATCTCTGTTTTATGTTCATTAAATCCGAGGTTGTCAATTTCTGATTCATAAAATTGCCATTTCTGTGCCAAATAATCTAATGCGTCTTTAACTTCAGATAACGTTCGTTTACCTTTGAGATATCCCTCAAAGATTCTGATTCGTTTGTCAATCTCTCCGTGTCTAAATGATACATCGTCTTTACTCTTTGAAACATTTCCGTTTGAAAATGCATCTCTTAATTCACTCCAGGTGTTGATATATTGAGTAATTTTTTCTTTAATTTCTTTATTTCCGATTGAATTTTCAGGTTTTTCAATAGTTAATAAAATTCTTCTTTTTGAAATTAATTCACCGTTAAGTTCACCGTCAATTGAAATTGTGTAATTTCCGATTAAATCGGGAATAAACTTACCGGTACTTTCATCAATAGTTGCTTTAGATCCTTCAGGAATTGACATTAAATTGAATTTTGCAGCAGTCAAATCTTTCCAACTTTCTTCCGGAATTTTGAATTCAATACCTTTCATTCCAACTTCATTCCAAATCTCTTTGACTTTTTTCGGAGTTAGAGGATTAAGTTTATCGAAAAATGCTGCAAATCCTTCTTCGCCTTTAGTGATTTCTACAGCCATACCTTCGCTGGTCTCTACAGCACGAGCATGTTCGGAATTGTTATTTGCTTCAACGCCTTCCATAAATCCTGAAACATCTGTAGCTGGCGGAGAAGTATCTTCTTCTTCAGTTCTTGCCGGAGTTTCGGTATTTGTATCTTCGTTGGATTCTTCTGGACCCGCAGGTCTAGGTGTAATATCGAACGTGACAACTAATGCGGGCGTTTCAGTATTTCCTTGCGCAAATACATGAATTACATATATTCCTGGTGCATCGGGAGTGAAATGTCCGTCATCTGGTGAAATATTGTTTGGTGTCAAATTTGATCCATCAGGTATTGATTCTAAAACGAAATTTGGTTCAGTTATTCCACTTGTATCTATCGGAGGTACGGGTATTCCAACTATTCCTATCGAATTTACTGGTTGAGTGGTTCCGGGTGCAGCTGGTCCGCCTCCTGCTCCTCCGGGTGCAGCTGGTCCGCCTCCTGCTCCTCCGGGTGCAGCTGGTCCGCCTCCT
>JAAZYP010000004.1 GCA_014239585.1 Nanobdellota archaeon | reverse complement strand
CAACCAGCTTTGAGTTAGAAGTAAAATCTGTTAACGATATACCTGAATCAGCAGAATTATCCAAATCAATTTATGAATACGGTAGCCATGTATTTACTTCCGAAGATTTCGCATTTACAGATTTAGATAATGGTGATGAACTCCAAAAAATTAAAATCATGACTTTACCTAACGGCGGGAAATTAAAATTAAATGGTAATGCTTATACACAAGAAGATTTGGAAACTCAAATAACTATTTTCGCATCTCAAATACCAAATCTAGCGTTTGAAAGTGAATATGGATTCGTAAATACGACATCATTTAGCTTTAAAGTTGAAGATGGAACTGAATTTTCTCAAGCTTATTTATTTTCAATCGCAGTTCAACCAAGTCCATATGGACCAAACTCGCATCCAAGTTCTTTCGGAGGATATCCAATTCAAGATACAGGATGGGCATGTAAGCCAGGATATACTTTGGATGAAAGTGCACTAACTGCAGCATTTAATTTAGACGAAATTTGTATTGCTAAAGAAAACGAATTACCAGTTCCGAATATTGTTGCACCAACATTAGTGCAAGTTGGAGATACCGTTTCATTTTCAGGAGCATCTTCAATAGATCCTGAAGGCGCACCAATCGCTAGTTATTCTTGGGAAGTCGCACCAACTGTCACTAAGAGCGGAGTAAGAACAGATCATGTTTATACAAATGTAACTGATTGCCCATTAAGTATGTGTACAATTAATCTAACTGTAACTGATGACGAAGGAGCATCAGCATCAATAACTCATTCATTAACTTTAACTGAATTGGAAGTTGAAGAAATAGACTATACGGGATTGAGAATTATTTTAGATAAAACTTATACTGATGGAGAACTTGCTTATTTGGCACTTCTGAAAGGCGGAACAATTCTCGCAGATGACAAAATGATTACAGTTGACGCAGAAGGAAAAGTAATAAGCATCGAACCAAGATATACTGAAAATACGGATTCAGAACCACAATTATCATATGTACCGTATGACGGTATTTGTCAGCAAGGTGAAGAACTTTCAAACACACCATTGGATTGTTTGAAAAATGATGGATATTGTTCAAAATCTCAAGGTGAAAATCAAATCAATTCCCCTGATGATTGTGATGAAGGATCAATTTTGGGGATTTTGGGGATTTTTGCATTTGTTACAATAATTGGCGGAGGAACATTCTTTGCATGGAAGAAAGGATTGTTGGGAAGTCACAATATGAACATCGGAGCAAAACCAACATCCACAGGACCAAGTGAATTTAATGCTGCACCTAAACCAGCTGGACCTGAAACATACATTAAAACTCAGCGATCAAAGGGGTTCTCAAATGAGCAGATTAGAGGAGCATTGAAAAATAAAGGCTGGGATGACGATAAAATAGATGAAGCATTAAACTCAAGCAGAGAATAAGCCAAAACCTTTATAAATGATATATCGAATCTTTTACCATCAACTAAAACAAATATTCACTTAACTCAATTCATATTTTAATTGAAGCGCATTAAGCGCACCGCTGCAAAAAGCAGCACAGCCGAATAGCAGTTTTTAGTTGGGGAAAAAATAAAATGGGAAAAATAAGTCCAATATCAATAAAGTATAATATTTATGCTAAAATAAATTTAACAGGAATGGCAGAAAGGCCAGATGTAATCGGAGCTGTATTTGGACAAACAGAAGGTTTGTTAGGTCCAAATTTAGAGCTTAGGGAACTTCAAAAAGCTGGAAGAATCGGTAGAATTGAAGTCCAATTAGAATCAAAAAACGGTAAAAGCAGAGGAACAATTCTTATTCCGTCAAGTATGAGTAAATCTGAAACTGCACTAGTTGCAGCCGCAGTAGAAACAATTGACAGAGTGGGACCTTCTGAATCCAAGATTCATGTAGAAAGTATCAAAGATGTTCGATCCACAAAGAGAGATTATATTATGAATCGAGCAAAAGAACTTTTGAAAGAATTAGTTCATTCGCAACCTGACGCACAAGAAATGACTGTCGAAATTGCAGAAGATGTGCGAGCATCCGATATAGAATCATACGGTAGCGATAAATTACCAGGTGGTCCAGATTTTAAAAATGCAGAAGAAATAATAATTGTCGAAGGTAGAGCAGACGTTGTAACTCTTTTGAAATATGGTATTAGAAATACTATTGCTTTGAACGGAGCTAAATTGCCTCGATCATTACCAAAGTTGGTTGACGGTAAAAAAATAACTTTATTTGTTGACGGAGACAGAGGCGGAGATTTAATTGTTAAAACTTTATCTAAGAAATTATCTATTGATTTAACAGTAAAAGCGCCAGACGGTAAGGAAGTTGAAGAATTAACTCAAAAAGAAATTTTAATGGCTTTACGAGGTAAAAATAATTCAAAAGTTTCAAGAAAACCAACAACTAAACGAACCGCTTCAAAAGAAGTTGAAGAAATAAGTTTACCTTCAGATACAAGTACGTTGAAAGACTTGCATGACGAAATTGTAGGCGATGGAGCAGCAGTTATTTTAGATGAAACGCTTCAAATATTGGGAAGAGTTCCAGTTAAAGAACTAGATTCGGTCCTAGAAGAGTTAGATGGAGCTCAAGCGATTGTAATGGATGGTAAAACATCTTCAACAATAATGAGATCCGCATACAAAGCAGGATTGAAGTATATAATTGCAAGCAAAAAACCTTCGCGTTCAACCGCAGTTAAGGTTTATACAGTAGACGACTTATAGTCGTCTACTTTTTCAATATTATAATCATATTTTTGAAGTGTTCTTGAAATTCTTCTTTATTTTTAGAATAAGTCACAATTTTTTTAGATTTTGAACCTGAAAACAGTTCATAACTTGAAAAGTTAGAATTAATTAACAATTTTTCAACAGATTTCGAGTCAAAAGAGTAATAGGTACGAGAAATATTGCTCCAGTTTATATTAATTTTACCAGTTTTAGAAAGATATCCATAAGTAAGGTATGCAATCCCACCTGTTTTCAAGACTCGATATACTTCATCTAAGAATTTTTCCCCCTCCTTTTTAGGTAAATGATGAAATGTGGCAAAACTAGTTACATAATTGAAAGATTTAGATCTGAAAGGCAAGTTTGAAGCATCACAATTCACCGAATTTGGCGTATTTTTTTTAAGCATCTCTATCGAGATATCACATGAAGTAACATTACCGAATTTTTTCAGTTCAGGATGACCTGCACCGCCACCTATATCTAAAATTTTACCCTTTTTTGTAAAATACGGTGATAAATCATAATTAAAATTTCGGCGATAAACAAACCCACTTTTTGCAATTTTATTCCATTGTCGCATTATTGCCCTTTTCATTTTTTCAAAGTTAAAGAATCAAATTCTTCTTCAGATTTGATTAATTTGACAACTTGCTCAGATTTAGTATATTTTCTAGAAACTTCAACAAAATAATTGTAACCTTCTCTCCATACCTTTTTTCGTGAATATTTTTTCTTAAAATTCATAATATTAATTCCGCTTTCATAGGTCGGAGGACCTTTCAAAATATGTTGTTTAGTCAATTCTTTCGGATTTAATATAAACCAGATTAAACCATCATTCTTTTTATCCCAGAAAAATCCTGAAGTGATAACTTCAAAATTATTTTCAGAAAACATTCGTTTTATTTTTTTATGATGATTCAACATTTTTGCACCCGAAGCATCAAGCTTTGTACTTTCGGGTTTAGCATAAAATAAAAATAATTTATTCTTTTTTACCTGTTTTTTAATATCTTCCGCAGTAATAATTTCTTCTTCGAAATAAGATAAAGTCGGTTTCTTCAAAAATTTAGTTACGGTTTTTTTAAGGAAGTCATATTTTTCTTTTGATACAGCGGCTGCAGAATTTCGTTCTTTATCGACCGGATCAACAATAAGTAAAGGAGATTCTTGTTTAGATTTAGAAATCGATAATCGTGCGTCTTTTTCATTTGTGTAATGTTTTTCAAAATCAGCAAAAGTAGTTTCATCCCATTTAGTTATACCTTTTAATAATTTTTTGAATCCACCATAATGCACCGTCAAAATTTCAATAACGTGGCCCGAGAATCCACCTATCCATGATTCAGCACCATATGCACCTATTCCTCTGAAAAAAAGTTTGGAAATTTTAATATCGTCAATAAGTTTTCCCGAATTTCGTTTAGACCAATTTACATGAATGGGAGAATGATCTGTAATATTTTTTGCTTGATTTGGTCGAGTAATATATAGAACAGGAATAACTTCAATTTCAAAACCATTCAATTCAACTTTAAAATAATCTCGTGAACCTTTCAATCGTGTAATTTTTTTAAAACAAGATTTCAAAGTTTTTTCAAGAATTTCAGACAAGTTCCCGTCCTTTTTGAATCGAATAAATATATCGATATCATGAAGACTTGGAAGATTTGAACCTTTACCAACACTGCCCCCCACAAATAAATTCGCGTCAATTTTATTTTTTGTTAATACGGGTTCAATTTTATTTTTAAATTCTTTTATAGTAGTTTTAATACTGGAATTTTCATCTGCTGTCAACGTAACCTGTTTTTTTATGTTTTGCAGCAATTTATCCATGCTTCAGTTAAGAAATGAAGTTATTTAAGACTATGGCTCAAAATTTATATATGACGGCAATATACTAAATAGATGGACGAAGATAATATTCTTACCGCAATATTTGCGTCATTAGGTATAATTATGGTAATAACTTCAGTAACATTCTTATTACCACGCGGAAATTTAACAGGACTTTCAATTACAGTTCCAACTATAAATCCATTACTTTTCTTAATAATACCTACGTTATTAGGATTATTAATTTTAGTTTTCAAATTTCCTCGGGGAGAAAAAGATCCAATAAAAGGCTATATTAAAAATTCAAGAAAAAATGGTTTATCTGAACTTCAAATTAAAAATAATTTGGTAGACGTTGGATGGCAAGAATCAGATTTTCAAAAAAATCTAAAGTAATTTAGATTCACCGTTAGGAACAAAACGAATAACTTCTTCAGAAGAATGATTGTATTTTTTCGAAATTGATTTAGTAACATCAGATTTTTTACGTTCACCGGGAATTAACGAGATATATTCTTCAATTTGAGATGAAATTGCTGAAGTTGGACCACCGATCATCTTCCCATCTTTAGATCCAATTGAAACTTTAAGTTTAACATTCAAAAAATTACGTTTACCTCTAACCATGAAACTACCTTTGTTTAAATATTCGCCAGGATTTGCAGTTTTAGATATCTGAGCAGGATTAACATAAAATACGTCTGCATCAAACATATTTAATTTCCATGCTCGAGAATAAGATGCAGTGGCAATTGCAACTTCTTCAATATCGAGCTTCGAGGAATCGCGTCCATCTTTCAAAATGAAAAACGGAGATCCAGACATTTCAGTATGGAATACTAAATCATTAACTTCCAAATGTTTTTTGATCAAAACTTCATTACTTGTTGCATCTCGACCGCCAATTGCTAAAAGATTACTTGAGGTATAAAACCATCTGAATTTTTCGAACCATTCGCGTTTAATTTGACGTTTTAATTTTGGTTTTTCAATAGCAGGTAAAACAATTTTCTTATTTCGAAATTTAATCAAAATCGATTTAGCACCATCAATTTTTCGTAATATTTTCTTATTTTTAGTATAAAGATTATTAATTAAATTCTCAATTTTTGAATCAATCTCAATTTCTATGGCTGTCCCATTCAAATCAAGAATTATCGAACTATCTTTCCGATTTATTTTTTTCAAAAGTTTCGTCTCTTCTCCTGCAGATTTTTTGAGAGCAGATTCAACTTCATCCCACGAATAATTTTTACGTGCAGAATTAATTTTAATTAAAATATTCGAAATTATTTCATAATTTTCATAAATTAATTTAATAAGATTTTGATTTTGTTCACTTAGTTTAGTTAGCTCATAAATTAATTTTTCCTGTTTTTCAATATTTTTTCCCAGTTTAACATTAGCACGATTATGTGTTGTTTCATGTTTATCTTGAGCACGTTTTTCAAGTTCTTTTGAATAAAGATTATCCAACGCATTATTGAATAAATTCATTTTTTCACCAGAATGTTTTAGTAATTCAAAAGGAAATGCATTATTTTCAGTTAAGATTGCAGATCTAGAATCAAATTTATTCAAAAGCTTTGTAAGTTCAGAATATAATTCTTTAATTTCATCTAAAGATAGTAAATTAACATCTTTATCGGAATCAATTTTTGAACGATTACAGATTTCTTCACCATAAATTTTTCCCAATTTTAATCCACTTGCTAAAAATCGAATTAAAGATGTTCCTGCCCAATTTTTAGACGCCTCAGTGAAATCATGCAGACTAACTTTGCGTATATCAAATTCAGATCGAATATATTCATATGTTTTACCCTTTTTTATCGTTTTTTTAGAAGTTTCAACAATCACCGCAGAATTTATAATTTTATTAGCGGAATCAGTTAATATAAAATTACCTTTACTATGTAATTCGACAATTAATTTCTTTTCACCAATTTTTGTTTGAAATACAAGTTCGACAATTCGTTCACCGGGCTGAAGTTCAATTCGTTTAAGAATTGAATTATTCAAATGCCGTCTTAAAAACATTGCAAATGAAGGAGGTGTCGTAGGGTTTTCTAGTTTAAATTCAGAAAGATAAATTCCTTTTCCCGAATCAATAATCAAAGTTGATTTACCAATATTTGATTTATGTAAATCAAGCCGTAAAATTCTAGTTTCAGGAAGAAATATTTTTGCTACCTTTGAATTTAAGATTATATCATTAAGTTCTCTAACAACAACCTCTAATTCTAAATTTGTAAGTACTTTCATTCTAACGATTGATCTTCTGTAAGTTTGAAATACTCATAAAACTTTCGGGTAGGACATAATTTTTTACTTGCACCATCTTTTTTAGCTTCAAGGAATCCTTTCTCAAGTAATTCATTAATATGTCCATATGCTTTATTGCTGCGAATTCGAACAACATCTGCTTGCCTAATACTTTTTTTATGAGCAATATAAGCTAAAGTTTCAAGAACAGCTTTACTTATTTCGGGACGCGCAATTTCTTGAACTGTTTCAATATGTTCATCTTTAACGGTCATTCGCCAATGATTATCTCGATTTATTATTTTCAATCCACTAATCCGTTCAGAATAATCTTCTTGAAGTTCATTCAATAATCGTTTTAGCAATCCTTTAGATGAAACTCCCGAATGATTTGATAATTCTGCTAAAGTCAAACCTTTAGGTCTACAGTGTAATAACGCTTCAATTTGACCCTTAATTTCGTCCACGTAGAACCTCCAAATATATATTTTCAAATGCTTTTTCTTGATGAATATTTAATTTACCACTATTTGCTAAGTGTAAAATTGGTAAAAATGTTTGAACTCGATCGTTCTCATCACCCGTATCTAATAAATGTTCAAATAAAATTTTTGCTTTAGTTTTACCAAATATCTCAATTATTTTTTTATCCAATAATTTAATTCGATCAGTAAGTAAGTCCTTTTTAGAAACAAATATATCTTCTGGAGCAATTTCTGGATCAAGTCTAACTCTTCTGACTTCTCTACGTTTATCAACCTCAATTGCCTTTTTTAATGCACTCATCAATTCCACAACTGTAACCTTTCTGTTTCTGGGTCTAACTGTTCGCGGCTCAATTAAATATTTCTTTTTAGTATTATGTCGAATGTGTTTTGCAAGATCCATTATCTTTCGTTCATCTGGATCGATATATTCATCTTCACCATATTCAAATTCTTCTTCAGGAAGTTCATCCTCATCATTCGTTAATAAAATAAAATCTTCAAGACCGAGATGATTAGTTTTTATCTTTAACATTAATGCTGCAGCAAAAACAACTTTACCTGAAATTCTAAAATTCAAATTTTTTAATTTAGAAATTGTTGCCAGATATTCTTCTGAAAATTTACTTAAATCAATATCCCAAGGATCAACCTTTTTATTTCGGATTAATTCGTAGATTATAGACTGCCATTTAATATCGTCTTCAGAAAAGATTGCATCATATATTTTTTTAGTTCCCATCATTTAACTTTCATACTGCTGATAAACGATTCACCCCGTTTTTTATTCATCCAAATTCCATGTAATAATTCTGCGGAAGACATAACTGAATCTTTATGTGAAATAATTATCAATTGAGAGTTCTTAGCATATTCTTTAAGTAATTCAGCCATTTTTGTTACATTAACTCCATCTAATGGCGCATCAATTTCGTCTAATAAATAGAAGGGTGACGGATTAAATTCAGCAATTGCAAATAGAAATGAAATTGCGACCATTGCTCGTTCACCACCAGATAGAGCAGTTAATGAATTTGCACCAGGTTTTATGACTTTGATCATAACACCGCCATCAAACGGATTTTCTTTATTTTCAAGTACAACGTCACCCTTAACTAGATCATTGTTAATATTTGAATAAATTCTTGAAAAATTAGTTGAAATTTTGTTAAATGTATCCATGAAAACATGTTTCTTCTTAGATTCAATTGCATTAATTACATCTGCAATTGATTGCCGTTCAGTGTCTAATTTAGTTACTCGCCAATTTAGTTTTTCCCATTCTTTTCGAACATCCTCATAAATTTCCAAAGCCTTCATATTAACGTTCCCAAGCAAATTAACCTTATTTCGCATTTCGGCCTGTTTTTGTTTAGCAGCTTGTATTGTTTTCAAAAAGGGTAAAGTTTTGATATTAGAATAAGGTTCAATTTCTTCCTTAACTGAAGATAATTCCGAATCAATTTTAGCAATTGCAATATTTAATGAATTAAATTCTTCATTTTCACCAAGGCCGCCCATTTCAATCTGTCTGATTGAAACATGTTCTCGTTTCAGCAAATCTCCAAATTTATTTTTTTCATTAAATAATTTTTTTAGTTGCCCATAAAATTCCTTTTCAGTTTGTTCCATATTCCTTAATCGAGAAGATTTAATTTTCACATTCTCAGCTTCATTTTTTATTTGAGTATTAAATTCAACTTTTTCTTTTTCTAATTCTCGAATAACTTTAGATATATTTTCATTTTCAGGTAAAAGTGCATTTTCGATTGTTGCCTCGATTGTTGCAATTTCAGCATTCAAATTTGAACGATTGGATTCTAATTTATCTAATTCTTTTTTCTGTTTTCCAAATTTGAGTTCTTTAGACTTCGATTTCAAACTATTGCGTTCGATTTTAATTTTCTGCAAAGATTCACCCAACTTTTCAAAATTATTTTCAATAAGTTTTAATCTACTTGAACTTTGTTTTTGTTCAGATATCAAATTGGAAAGCCGATTTTTTAGTTCAGCCGAACTTTCTTCAGGATCAGTTAAAACACCCAGTCCAGATTCAATTTCAGATTTTAATTTTCTAAGTTTAATTAAGTCTTTGTCTATACCATCTCTTTCCTTTTCAAGAGATTTTACTTTAGTCCTAATCTTATCGACAGTTTTCATCAAGTTATCAATTTCGTCATCGTTTGTTTTTTTAGAAAAAGCTAAACTAGTTTCTCGTCGATAACCACCACTAATAGAACCACTTCGTGAAAAAATATCTCCTTCCAACGTTACCATTTGATATTTTCCGATACCTAATCGTTTTGCAGTTTCAGTATCATTCAAAATAACAGTATTTCCGAGAATATTTTCAAATACCTTTTTGAATTTAGATTCAGCCTTTATTAAATCGTGAGCCATTCCAACTACACCGTTTCCACGCGGAACCGATTTTTGAGAATAAACATTTAATTTATTTAATGGCAAGAAAGTTGCAACACCTAATCTTTTTTCACGTAGATAATTTAAACATTTGATTGCAACTCTTTCGTCCTTAACTACAATATTCTTCAATCGACCGCCGGCTGCGACCTTTAATGCAGTAGAATATTCTTCATCAACTTCACCCAATTGAGCAACAGTACCATAAATTTCTCCAAGTTTACCTTTATATCGTAATATTGCACCAATGGCCTTATCTCGCATGAGTGCATCATGAGAAGCATTCAATTCAAATTGAAGTTTTGTCAATTGACTTTCTTCATCAAGCATTTTCTTCCTCAATTCCTTAATTTCGGTAAAAATTTCAGAATCTCTATCGCTCAAAGAATTAATTTCAATAATTGTATTTTTATAATGATTCTTGATATCTTTTGTTTTCTCAATTCGTTTTTCTAAGATTATAACGTCTTTCAATGTTTCACTCAAAGAATTAATTTTCAAAGATAAAACTTCCAAATTCCCCTTCAATGAGGCTTTCTCCTCAGTATAACTCAATTTTTTTGATTCCAACTCAGAAAGTATTAACTCCTTTTTATCAATTTGATCTTCCAAATCATCGGCAGATAATCCGGAAACACCTAATGATTTTTTTATCGAATTTTCACGAGAAGATAAAGTTTCCAATTTAGTATTTAATGCTTTGAGATCATTATTTTTGAGTTTAATTTTTCCGGAAATATTTGATAAATTTTTATCAAGTTGTTTTTTTCTTTCATCAATCCTACGAATTTCGTTATTTGAAGATTTAACTAGAGATTTTCCATTTTCGATATCAAATTTCAAATTCTCAATTTCCTTTTGAATTTCTAATTGTTCTTCTCCGCCCTTTTTCTCAATCCTACCCTCGATATCGTTAATTTTAGTCTCAATAAATCCTATTTTCTTAGTGGATTCAGCAATCTGAGATTTGAATTTAGAACGTTTTTTCTCAACAGTTTCAAGTTTCGAACTGATAGTTTGTTTTTTACTCAGAGATTGTTTAAGTTTGAGAGTTAGTTCAGTGGACTTTGCAGATTTTTCTTCAGAAAGATAAGATTGATATTTTTCTGCAGTTTTTTTATCATCTTCAAGCGAATTTAGATACGTCTTTTTTTCATTCATTACAATTTGAACATCTCTTAGCTTAACTTCAACTTTACCTAATTCCTTTAATGCCGAATCTTTTTTTCGTTCATAAACACCAATTCCCGCAATTTCCTCAATTAATTTACGTTTATCTTTTCCAGACATAGTTATGAATGAAGAAATATCTCCTTGCAAAATTATGTTATGTCCCTCTGGTCGAATTTGACTCAATTCAAGTAATTCCAAAACTTGAGTTCGGGTTGCACGTTTACCATTTAACCAATATTTTGTTTTTCCTGCAGCAGTAATTTCTCGAACCAATTCAACTTTAGCTGCAGGAATGCCAAAAATTCCAGATTTATTATCAAAAGTAATCGAAACAAATCCACCTTTAGATCTTTTTCCATCTTTAGTATAAATGAGATCACCATAATTGTCTGCACGAATACTCTTTGTTGACAATCTTCCAAGAACAAAACAAAGTGCATCTAAAACATTCGATTTACCTGAACCATTTGCACCCGCAATACAATTAAATCCTGAACCAAATTGCAAGTTCGTATGATTGTTAAAACTCTTAAATCCTCGAAGCTTCAGATTAGTGATATATGTTTTACGCATGGCTGTTTATCGACTTAGAGCTATAAAAAAACTTTGATGATCAAGGTCCAATTCGATCAACATCTCGAGGGAATAATACTCCTTCACGAATGTTAGGTAAATCCAAAATGAATGTGACTAACCGATCAATTCCCATACCGAATCCTCCGTGAGGTGGAGCACCGTATTTGAAAGGCGTAGTATAAAATTCAAAATCTTTAGGCCGTAATCCTTTATCTTTAATTTGCTGAATTAAAATATCATAGTTATGTTCTCGTTGACCACCACTTGAAATTTCGTTACTATTGTAGATTAAATCAACATATCTTCCAATGTTTTCATCATGTTTAGCATAAAATTTAGTAAAATCATCAGGAAAATTAGTCAAAAAGAATGAATCTGTTTTGAATTTAGATTTTATTATTTTTGCAAGTTTTCGTTCCAATTCAGTTCCAATGTCCGTATTAGATTTAACTTTCAAAAGGTTACATGCATCAGAATAATTAATTCTCGGAAAGGGCAATTTTGGAACCGTAATTTCTTTTCCCAATAATTCTAATTCAGATTTACCTTCTTTCTTAACTTGACGTAAAATATATACAAGAAGCCGCTCTTGCAATCGCATAATGTCTTCAATTCCATTAATGAATGATAGTTCTACATCTAATTGCCAAAATTCAGTTAAATGTCGATGCGTATGAGATTTTTCTGCTCGGTAACTAGTACCAATTTCATAGGCTCGTTCAAATCCACTTAACATGATCAATTGTTTGTAAAGTTGTTGACTTTGATTCAGTGCGACTTTCTTTCCAAAATAGGGAAGTTCAAATAGTTCAGCACCGCCCTCTGCACCTGCACCAGATAATTTTGAAGTTTGTATTTCAATAAATTTACTTTCTCGCATAAATGAATGAATCGCAGATAAAATAATCGCACGAATTTTAAAAATTGCCAATCGCTGAGGATGTCTCAAATCAATATATCTATAGTCTAATCTTTTACTCAAATCAGTTTCGATTTTATTCCCTAAAAATTCAATAGGTAACGGAGTTGCCGCCTTTGAAAGTAAATTTAATTCAATTAATTCTAATTCTTTTCCGCCAGATCGAGCCTTACTTTTCTTAACCCGACCTCGAATTGAAACAACACTTTCTCGCGAAATTGAATTCAAATCTTTCATTTTAGAATAATTTGAAGTTGCAACAACTTGAACATATCCTTCTCGATCTCTGAGTTTTAAAAATGCGAGTTTACCAAGAAGTTTACTTTGTTCAACCCAACCTGCAACAATAACTTCACTTCCAATTTTTATCTTTTGAACATCAGAAGTAGGAATTCTTTTTGAAAGATTAATCATAAAGATTAGTCTAGACGAGAATATTTAAGACTTACTAGAAATCTTCTAAATTGGTTTGACTCTCTTGTTTATCCAATCGTTTGTATGTTGACCAGCACTTCCTCAAATATTTATTTATTGGACCACGAAAATTATCCTTCAAATAAGCCACACAAAGCGGATCGTGAGGATAACCTGAACCAATATTTACTCCAATTTCAGTTTTTATTTTTTCTAATTCTCGATCCCGATAAACTTTGGCTAAAATTGATGCCGCACCCGCAATAACATAATTCAAATCAGCTTTATGTTCCGCAATAATTTCGCATTCAACCGTCAAATGTTCTTGAATCATATGACCGAATTTTGCGCCACCATTTGCTGGCTCAGGAGAATCAACCCAAACTTTTCGCGGAGCAAGTTTGTTAATTATCTTTCCAGCAATTAATGCTTCCATTTTATTCAAATTTATTCCTGAAAAATTATATTTATCAATTTCTTGAGCGCTTACAGAAATGATTTCATAACCATCGACGATATTAATTATTTCGTCATATAATTCTTCTCTCCGTTCCTTTTTGATAAGTTTAGAATCTTTTATCCCAAGAGTATTTAATTTGTCTAAATTTTCTTTTGATGCCGAAACTCCTGCCATAACCATTGGACCAACTATCGGTCCGCGTCCGGCTTCGTCAATACCACAAATCATACTTTTGCTACTAGCTCAAATTTATAAGGTTGATTACTTTCATCAAAACGCTTATAAATTCAAAATTAAAGCAAAAACCAGCGAGATGGGGCAGTCTGGAGTGCCCGTCGGGCTCATAACCCGAAGGTCGTAGGTTCAAATCCTACTCTCGCTATTAACCTTTTTAAGAAATATGAGATCAAAAATAACATAAAGGTTATACTATATAATTTCAAATAATAAGCTTATGGCAAATGAATTTAAGACATGGAATCAAGAAAAGTCTAAAGGAGGAAGCTGGTCAGCACCGATGAATTTGAGATCAAGTTATGGTGGCGTGATTGGTACAGGATCAAACGATTTAGTAATTATAACGACCTTAGGAAGTCCAGTTATTTTTGAGATGAATAATGCAAGATATAAAGAGATTCAAACAAATTTACATGAGTGGAGTTTAGCATCATATTTGGGATCTCATGGACCGAGTAAAGATTTAGCAAACTATGTAGTTAGTAAAGGTTGGATTCTAAAATAAATTCTTGATAAGAATATTTTTATTGTTCTATGGTCAAACTCTTAAATGGGTAAAATTGAAGTTCCTAGATCTAAAGTATTACAACGACTAAGTGCAGGAATAATTGGATTAACTTTGCTGATCGTATTTAGCGGATTAATTATTGCTTCAGATCAAGACTTAACGCGCGATGAAGGAATGATGACTTCATTATCCATTGCAACACATATCGAGGCAGAAACATTAGAAAATTCACAGTTAGCATCTAAAATAATGTATGTGTTTTTGGCATTTGCGGGAGAAGTTTTAGCATTCTATGTATTTTATGTATTCATAGAATTTATCTTGTCAGGCGAAATGAATAAAAAACTCGGCGGTGTTAAAGATATTACACTCATGAAAAATACGAAAGATCACTATATTGTCTGCGGAGGTGGACGAGTCGGAGAACATCTTGCTGAAAAGCTAAAAAAGGAAGGTAAAAAACTAGTAATTCTCGATAAAGATGAATTAAGAGTAAGTACTTTGAAGCGTAAAGGTTTTAATGCAATTTTAGGATCTGCAAATGACGAAACTGCATTAACTAATGCAGGAGTAATACACGCACATGCTTTAGCAGCAGTAATTGGAGACGACGGAGATAATCTACTTACAATTTTAACCGCCAAAGAATTAAATCCAGAATTAACTATTGCAGCAAGAGCAAATGACGAAAATATCGTATCTAAACTAAAACATGCCGGAGCAGAAATTGTAATTTTACCTGAAGTTGTTGGCGGAATGAAATTGGCAGACGCAATTTTAGGAGATATAGATCACGGACACGTTATTCACCATCCGGAAAATGCACGTAAAAAAAAGACTAAATAGTTCAACCCAGATATTTTTTTATAGCAAGTCATGAAGCTTGATTATGAGAGAAAAGATTTTAGATGTTGTAAAATCAACAGGTCCAGTTTTACCAGTAGAAATTGTTTCTAAAACAGGAGGCGATAGTTTGGTAGCCAATGCATATCTTTCAGATTTAGTGGACGGAGGTCAATTAAAAAAAAGCGAAGAAAGGATAGGGTCAGTTAATTTATATTTTTTAGAAGGTCAAGAAGATCAAGTCAAAAAGAGATTAAGCGAATTAGATATAAATCTGACTCCGCGCCAATTTACAAAAAAACCAGTCATAAAAACCAAAGAAATTGGTGATAAACAAAAAGCGTTCGCAGAGAGACTGAGTAAAATTGAAGAAGATGAAAACCAACGTAAAAAGGAAAAACCAAAAAAATCAGTAATTAGTTTCACTAAAAATTTAATTTCACGTGCAAAAGAAGAAGTAATTATTCAAAAACCAAATATTGAACTTAAAAAATCAGTTCTGATTCCAGTAAAACCCATTATTTCTGAAGAATTCGATTCATTTTTTGACCGAGCAGTATCATACCTAAATAACGGAAATTTAAAAGTAATTAATGAAAATTCAGAGAATAATACTTGTACTATCCGTGCACCATCTGCAGTAGGACCGATGCGTTTTCATGTTAGAATTTTAGATAAGAAAAAATTGAATAAAACCGATATTGCTGAATCGTATACTGCCGCAATTGAGAAAAAAATGCCAGTTATAGTAATTACAAGCGGTGAAATTGCCAAAACTGCAAAGAAATATTTGAAAGAAATTGGTGGATTAGTCAGAGTAAAAGCATTAAAAATTTAGTTTTAGTTGAAAGTGATATGTAGGTGGCAGGATTCGAACCTGCGAAGGCACTAAGCCAATGGATCTTGAGTCCATCCCATTTGACCGCTCTGGAACACCTACAATAAGATTTCCTTCTAAAACTCATTTAAAAAACTAATTATTTCTTTGATTTAGCCTTCTTCATGTTGGCTTTCAATTTTTTCATCGATGAATTTGATTTACGAATAGGTCGTTTTGGTGTGGCCTTTCTTACAATTTTTTTAGTAGGAGCGGACCGCTTAATTACTGATTTTCGCGAAGGCGAATCTGCAGGTTTCATAAAATTACCTAAATCATGCAAATCATGAATTAATTCCTTCGATAAGACTTTAACTAAATGATAGAGTTCCTTTTTTTGACCCAATAACGAATTAAATTTTGCACTAGAATTAGATGCTTCAATTCCCAAATCTTTCATACGATTCATTGCATCAAAAACAGTTTGTTCATCATCAATTTGAACATATTCATTCTTCGGCATGTGATTATGAATAATCAACCGAATATAAATGTTCTCATAAAATAGCAAGTAATAAAAATAAGAGTTGTTTTCTTGAAACATAATGGGATTATTTAGCAAAAAGACACCTGCGGAACCGGTCCCTCGACCAAATCCTCCATTTATGCCTTCTCAATCTTCTTCAGGAGATGTGCCATTGAAAGATAGATTAAGTTTAAACAAGAGTATGCCCTCAACCGATTTACCACCTTTACCGACAGATGTTACATCAACACCTGAATTAACACCTATACCAATTACTAAAAATTTGAATACAGTATCAAATAAAATGGATAATATTAACGATAGATTAAATCAAATTGAATCTCCATTACCTTCACCGCAACCAATACAATCAGGTCCAAAACCAGGTGCAAAAGTATTCATTAGATTAGATAAATATACTGAAATTATTAGTACGATCAACAACATGGAATCAAAAATTAACGAATTAAAAAATGCAATTGGAAAAATCAATGATTTGAGAAATGCTGAACAACAATTAGTTGATTCGTGGAATAAATTAGTTGATGAAGCGCAAGCAAAAGTAAACGACGTAAGTTCAAAATTACCGCCTGCAAATCGATAAATTCGAAACGTTTTTAATTGAATTTTATAACCTCCTTTTATTGGTCCGATGGTCTAGTTCGGTTATGACGTCCCGTTTACACCGGGAAGATCCCAGGTTCGAATCCTGGTCGGACCACTCTCGTTTTTAGGAAAAACGAGGCAAAAATTCAATTTTAGTAAAAGTGATATCAAAAAAATCTTTTCAAGAAAAACGTTGATGAAAAACTACAAATTGTTTTATTCGATATTAACCTTAATTTTTTATGCGCAAGTTAATATTATTTTTATTTCTATTGCCAACAGTATCCGCACAGCTCGAAATTTCCGAAATTATGTATGATTTAGATGGAACTGATGCCGGAAGAGAGTGGATTGAAATTTATAATTCAGGAGATAAAATCAATATTTCAGGATGGAAGTTTTATGAAGCTGAAACAAATCATAGATTATCTTCATATTCAGGTGATATGATAATTGAAAATGATGAATTTTTCATTATTGTAAATAAACCTGAAGAATTTCTGACAGATAACGATTTTAGTGGAACGATAGTAGATAGTTCATGGCAATCATTATCGAATACAGGTGAATTAATTCAGATTTTAGATGGAAAAAACGGAAATATAATTTCTGAAGTTGAATATGTGGCAGATGAAGAAGGATTAACTCTCCAAATTATTGCAGGTGAGTGGTGTTCGGGGAGTCCGACTCCAGGTGAAGCAAATGAATGTTCGATTATCGAAATTGAAGAAACGGATGAAGAAACCTCAGCTGAAGTTACAACTGAAGTTAGTGAAGAAATAGAATCAGAACCAAAAACTGAAGAAGAAATTAAACAAGAAATAATTGAATTTATCGAAGAGTCTGAAAAAAGACCAACTGAAAATAATCTCGTAAAGATGGTTTATGAGGCAAATAACCGCGGAAATATAGTTATTGGATTCTATTTATTCATTTTAGTTTCATTGATGTTAAATGTAATTCTGGTTTTAAGGAGCGAATAGTCATCTTTAAAAACGCAGATTAAAGAATAATTTTATGAAAAATTCAGAAATCAAGAAGTATGTTGAAGACGGATGGATTCAAGTACTGTTTACTATGCAAGTTCAAGGAAATAATAGTAACGAAGTAGATAAGGTTCTTCGAAAACAAATTGATGATATTTTCAAATTAGGAAAAGAAATTGAAGCTCGAATTTCAAAGCCGGAATTAATTGAAGAATCAAAAAATTGGTACTCACAATATTCTGAATTAGAAATTTTATTGAAAGATCCAGACACAATTTTTGATATTTTACTAGATTATATGATTTCATCTATTGAAATTATGAAACCAAAATTAATTACGCTGAAATCAAAAACTCATCAAGATAGATTAAATGATCTAGCACTTAAATTCCGAGAAACTGAAAAAGCAGTACTATATCTGAGTGCTAAAACCAAGATTCTTGAAAGAGAGTTAGAATCCACAAAAAAGAAAAAATAATTCTAATTTATGAATAATACTTTGAATTTTCTCTTTGCTGAGGTGGAAAGTAAGTCACACATTTCATCTGCAGTGAAGTCAGTGACTTCTGAACAGATTAATTTATTTGTATCACCGTGCTTGACGTAACAATAACTTGGAATATCAAGACTTTCCAACGCGCGGTTTTCTCCAATTTCTTTACCAATGCTTGTTCCAAATAACATAGTTACAAATAGACTCACTGCAAATACAACGAGCAATTTATACATTGTTATTTCGAATTGTTTTTCTTTTCTTCTTGCCATTTGATTACAACCTTAGATTGTAGGAATTTGACTATATTGAATTCATTAAGCTCATACCTAACTTCTTTACCATCGCCTTCACGACGAATAAGTCCTTGTTCTTCTAATTCTTTTACCTTTTTAGATGCAAAAGATTTGTCTGTATCTAAAACTTTCGCCAGATCTTTATTTCGGTTTTTCCCAACTGAAATTGCCGTAATAATTTTCAAATCACGAACAAGCTTTTTTGCTTGCCGCTTGTCTTCTTCCATAATATTTTAACAAAGAACACAGTTTTAAATGATAGTATTATAAAAACTAAAATAATCGATATGCCTGAAGCCGTTCCATATATGGAAAAAGCCTCGTATCTGGTTTTTGACAATAACCTTTTTAAACCATTAATCTAAAGACAAAGCTATATTCAAAGGTATGAAGAGATATACGTATCTTGGACCTAGAATAGGAAAAAACTAAAATGCAAAAAGATTTTGTAATAAAAGCAAAACACGCTGTAAAGAGAGTTGCTGCAATTAGTGCAGGAGCTACTTTGATGGGAGCTACAATGATGGGCGCAGTCGCGGCTGATTTAGGCGATTATCCAGCACCGTTTGTTTCAGATGGAAACTTAGATGGTATGGTTGTCGTAGGATCAGGAGCAGACGCTGCAGATATTGTTGGAGCAGTTGACATAATTTCCACACTGACCCAAGCAACAGTTAGCGGAGCAGGCTCCACTACTGTCACAACGGGCGGAGAAGACGGGGAAGTCGCATTAAATACGAATTTAAATGCACTATTCTCAAGTTTAGATGATTCAGATCTTGCAGGTCTAATTGATTCAGAAATCGAATGGAATGATTCCGATATCGATGTTCATGAAGAAGTAGACGCAAGCACAGCCTTCGTAATTTTGGCTTCTGGTGAATCCAATGGTGAAGACAAAATGGGCCCAGACGCCTATGTCGGAACAACTGGAGCAGCATCTATTACTTACAAATATATAATTGAAGAAAACATTAACACCGCAAACCAAAACCTATTGACAGGAGTTAGTACTGATGATCCAGTAACACTTTCAATCTTAGGACACTCTGTAGAAGTTACAGATATGGCTGCAGGTGCTTTCACATACAAATTAGCTGATGAATATTCATTATTCGTTGGAGAATCTGTAGTTGTTAACGGCAAAACACTTACTTTAGTAAATGTTGCAGAAGGAACTTCTCCAGCAAATGTTGTTTTAAATGTTGATGGTGAACAAGAAACCGTTGGATCTTCTTCAGAAGATGTAAACGGAATTGATGTTGAAGTTTCTGAAACTTTCTATTCTGATAACTTAAATGAAAGATTTGCAGTTGTTAGAGCAGGAGAAGATATTTCTGACACAGCAACTGACGGAGACGCAGTTGAAATGTTCGGCGGAGATGATACAGATTCAAAGAACGAATGGCAATGGACAATTGATTTAGATGAAACATCTAATAGTTACATTGGTATTGAATACGATGCAGTAAGTGACGAATTAGACGACACTTGGGCACCATTCGGAATTGGAGAATCTTTAGTTTTCCCAAATGATTACGTTACAGTAACATTTGATAGCTTAACTTCAAACGAATATACTACAATTACATTTGATGCAGGTGGCACAGAAAGTATTGAAGTTGGTGGTTCAGATAGTACTCGAGGAGTAGTTGAAATTAGTTCTTCTACAGACGACGGACTATACATAAATTCCACAGAACTTGACACAGTTTACATGGTAATCAATTCAAGTGCAAGTGGAGAATGGACATACCATTATCAAGACGACGATGGCGATTGGCATGAAATTGATAGTAATAGTGCATTAGATATTCAATATAACTCAGGAAGTTATTTTGATGTTAATGGAACTAACAATACTGCAGGATTAGTAACTTTAACTTTATCCACAACAGGTATTAGCGGATTAAGTGATGACGTTGTAATTAACTTTACTAAGTCAAGTACTACTGACTCCGCTCAAATTGATGTTGGAACTGCAGAAGATGAAGCAGCAACTGACGTAGCAGTTGGTGGAACAGGATATGGAACTAGAGAATATGACGTATTATTCGATGGTGGAATTATCTTGAGAGACCCAGATGCTAACTTACAAGGTTCAGGTAGTGTGACTGTTGAAATTCCTTCCGAGGAAATTAAAGCAAACATTATTATAACTGGTCCAGGTGAGACGTCTACAACAACGGAATACAGTTCTGTAACAATTAATTCAGTTGCAGGATTAGATGTTGTAAAATTAGACAGTGAAGTTACTGACGCAGCTGCTAAGAATTTAATCTTAGTTGGTGGTCCGGCAGTAAACAGCTTAACCGCTGAAGCATTGGGATTAAGCTTCCCTACATACGGTGCAGATTCCGGAATTCCGGAAGGAGCAGCTTTACTGAAGAGCATTGATAATGCATTCGGTGGATCTAATTCCGCATTAGTAGTAGCAGGTTGGTCTGCAGACGATACAAGAAACGCTGCAAGATACCTACAAGCTTATGCAACAAATGACTTAAGTGGTGACAGCATGACTGTTACAGGCCCTAGCACAGCTACCTCTGGTGGCGAAGCTACAGCAGAATAAAGTTTGATGGAGGGGTTACCCCCTCCACCTATTCTTTTTTTTCGATATATTTTTTAATTAAATCTTCTTGATAGTATCATGAAAATCAGTCCTTCAGATATAGTTACCTTTCTAGTAATTTTCGTATTAGTTAGCGGATTAACTGGATTAAGCATGTATCGAGAAGATAAAGGATCAGAATTACCTGATGACTCGTTTTATTTTACCAGTGAAAATGGAAGAGAATATTTATTCGCAGAAGACGGAGGAACATTTATCGCGTATTTACCTATGCGTACAGGACAATATTATACGATGGGATTCAGAGTAGACCCGCGTGATCTAAGCGATACTGAACTAGAATTTTCAACAGTAAACGCTACATCTGATGCAAAATCAATTTATGCAACAGTTAACCCATTTGATTCTGCCGCTAAAGTAGGGGTAGCAAAACTAGAATTAGCACGATCAATTAGTCTAATTAATCCAGTTAAGATAACTGATGCATTTAATAGGGATTCAGACCCAATTAATCCAGATATTCCAATCAAAACATGTGGTGATTCTACACCTACAACATTAGTAATTGACTTCAAAATAGGTAATCAAGATAGAGTATATATGAATGGAGACTGTGTGGTTGTTGAAGGAAAAACGGCAGATTCATTAATTGAATCATCAGATAGACTGGGTTACGCATTAGTTGGAATTTACTAAAGCAACAATTTCATATCGCGTAAAAAATTCTTCATAATTTTTTCCATTAATGACTAAAGTTGGTATTGTTTGAACATTATACTGATTAACAAGCGTCTTAACTGGTGCAAAATTACTATTATAATCGAAAGAATAAATCATGATTTCAGGATTTTGAGATTTTATTGTGGAAAGTTCCAATCCTTGTAATAAACAAGCTTTACATTCAGAAGCAGGACCGTAGAAATACAAAATTGTATCGTATTTGTCTCTACATTGTTTATTTATTTTATTAATCAAAAGAAAATGTTTGATTTCTAAAGAATTATATTGATTTTTTAACGAAGTAATATCTGCATCTTGTTTCTCAAGATAAGCTAATCTTTCACCAAAATCTGTCAATTGATAGTTAATCTCGGCAATATTTTGTTCATCACATAAATTATTTTCGGCCAAATCAAATAATACTTCAAAACCAATTGATTCAGTATAAATTTCATTTTGTAAATCTTGAACTGCACCAATTTTACTAGATAATGATAAATTTCCGAGAATAAATCCACTGAGAAAGATTAAGATAGTTATTGCGAGTGCAGCAACGGCTTTAGATTTACCTTGTTTCATAGTTAGTTAGAATGCGCAAGCTTAAAATTATTTACTAAACTATTACGCCAGACAACTCCTCCGAATCTTAATTCTCTACCCAATAGTTTATAGTAGATTGCACCAATCCACCAAATCGCAAATAAGAAAATATACACTATCGAGAAACCAATATATCCAATTTTATAATCCGATTTATCGCTGGAAAATCGTCTTGCCATGAAGAACATAACTATACTCATCAATATTGCTAAAACTGCAATAAATCCTACAACTGAAAATTGATAATAAAATGAATTTAATTTAATTTGTTGTAACAAAACTAACGGATTTACACCTTGACTTCCAGCATAAGCTGCCGCGATTAAGACTTTTCCTAATTCGGAAATCATTACTGCGAATAAATAGATCATATACAATATTGATGCAACTGCAGTTGGACCAATTATTGTACCCAAATATCCGTGTTTTGTACTAAAAAGAATATTTTTGTATTGAAACATTGAATCAATATATCCTAAATACCATCTAATTCTTTGCCAAAATAAATCTTTCATTTTTTTAGGTGTGATAGTATAAACTGATGCATCAATTGCATTTGTTATTTTATACCGTTTAGATTGAATTCGCAAAGTCATTTCGATATCTTCAGTAATATTCTTAGTATCAAATCCACCGTATTTATCAAAGAAAGATTTACGATAAGCCGTAAATGCACCCGGAGTTACATATACCGAATCAAGTAAATGATAAACTTTCCTTAGAAATGCACCAACTAAATATTCGATATTTTGAATTTTTTGCGATAAGTTTTCAGTCATTTTAGATTTCATTGTTGGTGCAACCGCCATGACCTCAGGATCATTAAAATAACCCAACATCTTTTTCAAAACATCTTTATCCGCATAAGTATCTGCATCCATAGTTACGAATATATCGCTCTTGGTTTTTTCGATAACGTAATTCATAGCATTTCCTTTTCCACCCCTTTTGAGTGAAATAACAGTTACACCATTTTTTCGATATTTTTTCGCAATTTCATAAGTCTTATCTTTCGAGCCACCATTCTCGACAACGTAAATTTCCAATTTAGTTTTAGGATAATCGATTGCCAACGCACTTTCGATGGTAGACGCAATGCTAGGTTCTTCATTATGTGCGGGAATCACGATACAAACTGAGGGATATTTTTTGATTCGAGGATTTCCCATTTTATTTATATTTTCAAAAAAAGTTAGTAGAAATAGAACTCCAGTAAATGTACTTATGAACAGTGCAGCGTAGATAATTAATAATGAAGGCATATTTTTTGGTTATTATGAATCGTATTAAGTCTTATGGACTAAATGACTGATTAATACGGTCGCATACACTCCTTTATCTAATTCAAACGATAATATATCTTTAGAGAATTTCAAATTTCGTGGTTTAGTGATTATATTTCGATTTGCACCCCAACTCTTCAGTTCAGGCATAGATTTTAGATTAAATGCATCAATATCAATTTTTTCAATCTTTAATTCTTTCATCAATAATTTTCCAAATTTAGTTGAATAATTAGTATCTAATCCGGGAAGAGGCAATTCTTCATTTTTCGGAAGTTTTTCAGGTATAATCACTTTATGTCCCGGCAATTCGATGTCAGTTCCAAGTAGTATACTTGAAACTGCACGATTCCAAATCAATGATTGAAAAGCATGAATATATAATCGTCGTAAAGGTTTTGCAATTTTTCTAATTGAACCTGCATAATCTGTTGGATTCTTAACCAAATAATTTAGAACTTTACTTTCGATTCCAAAAAATCTGGGGCATTCTTTTAAAATTGCAGGCCAATCTTTCCAGTTATCCAACACAAATTTATCAAATTCATCTTGTCGAGAATGTTCAGATAAAATAATTTTTACTGCATTTTCAAAATCACGTTTTAAAATCTCTTTTCCAATTTTAGCAGTTCCGCCAGATGAAAATCGTTGTTGTCCAAAATAATTTATGAATCCTTTTCGAACTTCAGGAATTCGTTTTTTGATAAGTTTTGTTTCGTCATCAGAAACATATAATCTAATTTTAAATTTATTTGCAGTTAAATGACCTAATGAAATAGGATCATCTCCATATCCTAAAACCTTGAGATCCATATCCGCCATATTCAATTCTTCAATATCTTCCTTTGTTTTCTTAAAAATTGAAATGACTTGACTTGTAATTGCCTTTTTATCTTTGGTTCCAGCAAAACCAATTCTTCTTTTTGTTATTCTCAATGCTCTAGCAATTGCATTTATCGCTCGTTGAGTGGTCCAATTAGTTTTTGTAAGAAGAACATAAACTTGATCACCTGATTTTTTCAGTTTAATATTTGTAACTTCATCAACAATAAAGTCTTCAGGTTTATCCTTTATCATAATAATTTAATCAATCCCAAACTTAAAAGTAGACCCAAAACATTAGCAATTATTACTCCGAGTCCAATTACAAATGCAGACTTTCTTCGTTTCAGATTCAAAATTCGAGAAGCTAAAATTGCAGAATATGCGCCACTAAAAGGTAATGGAATTGCAGTAAAAATTAGAAGTGCCAATTCTTCCCATTCCTCAAATTCCCGTCGATAATCATTAATTTTTTTCTGAATCCTTTTACCAAAAAATTTGTGAATTGTATCTGAAAACCGTGCCAGTTTCAATAATTTAAAAGTTATTGGAATAATAATCAAATTTCCAAGTAATGCTAGTGGAAATGCATACCACAAATTCAATCCGGATGCAGCTGCACCTAAAATTGCAAGTCGCCCTTCAATCAACGGAGTTCCACCAGCGATGAATGTAGATACATATTCTAGCATATTAAATTTAGTTCAAAAACTTTATAAATGATTTTTAGTAGCACAATTCATGAAAGTTTGTATTTCAACAGGAGCAAATGTAGTGAATCAAAATGGAACGGTTTCATTTCCGTGCCCAAAATGTGGAACTGTATTAACTCGATCGGGATTCGCAAGAACAAATTCAATTAAGTACGAATGTAAATGCGGGTATAAGGGATTATAATGGCACAAGTAGCAGTAATTATGAAAGTTATTCCGGGAAGTCCTGAAGCAAATTTTGAAAAAATTACCAAAGAATGTGTAGATATTTGTAAAAAATATTCAAATTCAGATTTAGTAAATGTTAAAGAAGAACCTTTGGCATTTGGTTTGAAGTCAATTCTATTAAATTTTTTAATGGAAGAATCAATTGGAGATACTGAACCATTAGAAGCACAATTAGCAGAAGTTGATGGAGTTCAAACCGTAGAAACGTCTGATGTTCGAAGAGCATTTGGATAAACAAATCCTTTTATGTCAAATTTTTATTAACAAATTATGGGAATCCCTTTCAAAGATATAGTTGTAAAACGAGAAATTGATTTTCCTGAATTGAAAGACAAAAAACTTGCTTTCGACGGAAATAATGTACTATATCAGTTTTTATCTGCAATTCGGGGTCCGGACGGATATCCGTTAACTAATTCTGAGGGAAAAATAACGTCACATTTAATGGGACTATTTTCGAGAACAATCAAATTAATGGAATATGGAATTAAACCAGTATTCGTTTTTGACGGAAAACCTCCTGAATTGAAGTATAAAACTACTGAAAAAAGAAGAGCAATCAAAGAAAAAGCAGCCGAAAAATTAAAAGCAGCCGAAAAAGCAGGAGATTTAGATGCAGTCAAAAAATTTGCTCAACAAACAACAAGATTAACCGGAGATATGATTTCTGAAGCGAAAGAACTTTTACGTGCGTTAGGAATACCTGTAGTTCAAGCATTGGCAGATGGTGAAGCAATGGCCGCAATTTTGGCGAGTAAGGGAAGTGTTTGGGCAGTTGCATCTCAAGATTATGATGCACTCCTTTATGGTTCTCCAAAATTAGTTCGGAATTTAACGATATCTCAACGTAGAAAAGTTGCCGGAACTAGAAGTACGATTCAAATCAAACCAGAAATTATTGATTTGAATGAAACATTAATTCATCACGGAATTTCACGAAAAGATTTGATTAACGCAGCAATATTAATTGGAACAGATTTTAATTCTGGAATAAAAGGAATTGGCCCAAAGACATCTATGAAAATTGTGAAAGAAGGAAGAATTGAAGAATATCACGATCAAGTTCCACGACATGAAGAAGTTTCAGATATTTTTCTAAAACCAGTCTCAGTAAATGATTATTCTGTAAAAGAAAAAGAAATCGATGAAAAAAAGGTAATTGATTTACTTGTAAATAAAAATAAATTTAGTTTAGCACGTGTCGAAAAGAATCTTAAATCACTACAAAAAGCATTAAAACAAAACAAACAAGCAGGATTAGCAGAGTTTATCTAAAATTTTCCTTTCATAATCTCATAATTTCTTATGTCTACAATTACATAAACGATTCCTACAAAAAATAATACAACTGTTGCAGCAGCATAATCCATCATTTCCAAATATTTTACGATATAAAAAAATATTACTAAACTCAGAATTTTAAATGCCGTAAACGCGCCCTTACCATGAATGACAAAATATTTTGCTAAGGGATTTGCTTCACGATCGATTCCAAATTTTTTCAAATCAATGATGGTTAATATTTCATCGATGAACCACAATATACTAATTATTCCAAATAAAATATTATTTATCATATCAAATATTTCTCAATTTTAATTTTCTTTCGCGCAGATTGATGTTTCGCCAAAAATTTATTTGCTTTATCTGCCGTATATTTTTTCAATTCACCAGTCAACAGTTTTCCAGATTTATAATCGCGATAAATTTGTTTCAATTTTTCATCATCATCCTCAAAAAAATATTTTAAGTAAAGATAACTCGCATCGATATCTGGATTTCCACCATATTTTTTGTGATCCGCTAAAGTTTCTCTTCCGCCAGAAAATGCTCGTTTTATTTTAGTTTCAACGTCATTTTTTGAATCATTCGTATAAATCGCAGAACGTTCATCTGAAGAAGACATTTTTCCAGAACCGCTTAATCCGGGCAAGTAAATATTAATTAAATCACCTGGTTTTTTAAGACCGAGTTTACCGGCTATATCTCGAGTTAATCTAACAAATGGATCTTGATCCATTC
This sequence comes from Nanobdellota archaeon, assembly GCA_014239585.1. GTDB lineage: Archaea > Nanobdellota > Nanobdellia > UBA10117 > ARS21 > ARS21. Next base: position 4,612 of record JAAZYP010000004.1, on the reverse strand, counting down.
CAACCATAACGATAGTAGGAAGATTGTATTTGTAAGTCGGATAAAGAATATGGGCGGCTTGAATTGCCGGATAAAAAAAACTACCGATATTTTTACTATCTTTGAAACCCATTATTGCTTTGATAGTAGAAAGTGTAATTTTTGAACTTGCACGAATTGCTAAATTGTAAATATCTTGATTCATATCAGTTAAATCGAACATAATTTTTGTTTTCTTTGGATCAAAACCGAGTGCAAGAATATCTTTTGCGTTATCAATTGCCATTTTTCTGACTTCATCATAATCTAAACCTTTAACCAACATTTTTTCATCATCTGAAAAAGGAATAAATACAAAACATCCATGTTTTTTTTGAATATCTCGAATTGCTTTGAACATTGCTAAATGTCCTAAATGCATTTTCGAACTCGGACCTCTACCTGAAACAATTGCAAATTTTCCATTAATTATTTTGTTTAAATCTCGATGAGCATAAAATCCGCCTCGCTTGACAAGTAAATTATCTGTTCCAATTTTTTTCAAAAGAGCAGGTGAAATTTTTGAGACTCCGAACTGTTTAATTAATTTTCCATAATCAATGTCTCCGGAAACCTCATAGGGATTCACTTTTACCATTAAAATATTAGAAATTTAGCCTATAAAACCCTTTTTGGTATTATATTTTGACAAAACTTTTTGAAAAAGTTTTATGGGGACACAGGGATTTGAACCCCGACCACCCGGTCTGGAACCGGATACACTGCCAGATTATGCTATGCCCCCAATGATTTTTGGTCTTGTTTTCGGTTTATAAAGTTAGTGCTAAGAAAATATTATATACTTCTTTTACCATTTTCATATATGCAATTCGATAAAGATAAGATTATCACTTATACGATTATCGGAGTCGCAGTTATTGGATTGCTATTTCTGACATTAAGTTCAACCGGACAATTTACTGGAAAAACAGATAAATCATTTTGGTCAGCAATAGATAATCACAATTTTAATGATAAATCAGATTTTGACAGAGACGGAGTTTCTGATTTTGATGAATGTCCCGAACTAAGATTAATTTTCAAAGATAATCCAAGTTTTGGTGATGAAAAATCTAAAGATGATATGAATAAGATCGGTGGATTTGTAGTATTGGATGGAGGAATTGCTGGAAGCCCAAATCTAGACGTAGATTGTAAAGTCGGAGCATGGAGTGAATGGTCAGAATGTGATATCGGCGTAAAATATAAAACTCGTAATATAAATCAACATCCAATGGGTGGAGGAAAAGCTTGTCCTTCCTTGAAAGAATCTGAACCGTGCGAAGAAAAGGCAGCAGGATCATTCGGAGAGATTATACGCGGATGTACTGATTTTGATGCAGAGAATTATAATCCTGCAGCAACCAAAGATGACGGAACTTGCGAATATATTTCGTTACCAACAACTCCTGTTTTGAGATGGTCCGCACCTTATGAATTTAACGTAGATCAATGTAAAGTTACCTTAAACAACGGATTATACGAAGGTCAAGCATTAATTATTATCCAAATATCTAGCGGATCAGATATCAAAAAGTATTCATATGAACCAATTAATTTAGTTCAAAGTCAACAAGTAGTAATTGAAACCACATCGCCAAACGGTTGGGATTCAACATATGATTGTGAAATATTCTTATGGGAAGATTTCAGCGGAAAACCAATTTCAAGTTGGAAATATTCACCTCAAAACGTCGGAACACTACCTTCAAATCCAGAGACAATACCGGGAGATGGAACGATTAATCCACCAATTGATCCTGTTACTGGAGGATTAAACCCATTTACATAAAATGATATTTAAAATTTTATCAAATTTTATCATTATATTTTTGGTTTTGCTTGTACCAGTTTTGGCAGCGGAGATATCCTTGGATTCAGAAATTTATGAATTGGGAGATACAGTTCAAGTTACAATATCTGATTGTCCAGATGGATCTGCAGCAACAGCAAATATATTCGGGTATTGGGCATCACAAGGAACAATCGTTGGTGGATCATGGTCGGATTCATATACAATTCCTCAAACATTTTCAAATACTGGAACCGATTTGACCGTAAATGGATATTGTGAAGAAGCAATTTCAACAAATTTATGCATAAATCCAGATTGTGTTGAAGAGGAAGAAGAAACTCCGTCGGGAGGCGGATCGTCAGGAGGCAGCGGATCAAGCGGCGGATCAAGCACAAGTGGTGCAATTAGAGGTAGTTCATCAACTGAATCAACACCTGAACCCGAACCAACAATTGAACTCGAAGAAGAATCAGAACCGATAACTGAATCCGAAGAATCAAGTAATTTTATATTTTATATGTTGGGATTAATTTTAATTATCGGCGCGATTGCAGGCATAATTTATTTCATAAACAAACGAAAATCTCCACCTCAAAATCCAATACAATCACCGATTCAACCTCAAAATCCAATAGCACCTATTCAATAACTTTCATATCTAGACAATATCGCCACATTTTAGGTCCATAATCTCCGGCCTTAACGGTATTGACAATTCGAATCGGATGATTCGAACAAATTTCCTTCTTAAATTTGTTGATATTTGATTCTTCCTGAATAGTATACATATGAATTTTAGTCCCATTTTTAGTAACTTTTAATGCGTCAGATAAGAATTTTTCATTATCATGAGGTAGAACCATAATAATTCTATCAAATTTTTCTTTCAATTTCGGAATCTCAATTTTAACATCACCTTTAATTGAGAAAACACGAGATTCTAAGTGATTCAATTCAATATTTTTCTTGGCGTAAGTTACTGCATTAGGATTCAATTCAATATTCAATACTTTTGCGAATGGATGTTTTTTCGCAATAATAATTCCGAATGGTGCTATTCCGGAAAACATAACTAAAATCTTTTCTGATCCTTTAACTTTATTTGCAAGTCTCAATCTTTCATTACTTAATCTTTGTGAAAAATAAGTTTTATTCAAATCAAATTCAAACAAACAATCAGATTCTTTATATTTTGTAGTGGTTCGTTTTTCACCAGCCAGAATTTTTAATTTACGAATTCGGTATTTACCGTCAATTTTAGAAGGTTTTTTCGCAACAACTTTTATTTTAGAATTGGTTTTCAGAAGCGAATTTGCAATAACCTTTTCATATTTTTTTAATGAATCAGGAATTTCAATAATTGCAATATCTCCAATCAAATCATAACTCCGACGAACATCATCAACGAGTTTTATCGGCAAAACTTTCATAAATAATTCTCTTAAACTTGCAGGCTTAGATTTGAATTTTGATAAGTTTCTATTTTCAAAAGTTCCCAATTTAGTTTTAAATTCAGAAGTAACGGGAAAATAAATATGATTTTTATCTGAATCGGGTTTGTAAAGTCCATTAAAGTAATTTTTAGCAATTAAATCAGTTTTTGCATCTTCACCATTCTTTTTACTAACTTTTAAAACTAAAGTCATAATTTTGACTGTTCGTAATCTTTTAAAATAACTCTGGAGGAGCATTTAAATGATGTATATAATCGGATTGGGACATACACTAAAAGATTTATCGTTAAATGCATTAGACGCACTGAAAAATTCAAACGAAGTTTACTTGGAGAGTTACACATCTCTTTCAAATTTTAAAATTGCGGAACTGGAATCTTTAATTAGTAAAAAAGTCCAAATCTTAAATCGAAAAGGAGTGGAAGAAGAAAAATCATTTCTGAAAGAAAATACATCTCTTTTAGTTTATGGAGATCCGCTTTCTGCAACAACTCATTTAGAAATCTTACAGGAAGCAGAAAAGAAAAACATTAAAGTTGAAATTATTCATGCGCCATCCATCATGACTACCATCGCAGAAACCGGATTACAACTTTACAAATTCGGAAAGACGGCATCAATTCCATTTTGGACAGAAAGTTATAAACCTGAATCATTCTTTGATTATTTGGAACAGAATCAATCCATTGATGCACATACTTTATGTTTACTTGATTTAGATCCGGAAAACGAATCTTTTCTTTCAATTTCAGACGCAATTTCCAGAATTTTAGAAATCTCCAAATCTAGAAAGTCAAACATTTCTGAAAAAACCAAATTTATTGGATGTTCTCGATTAGGAATGAAAGACGCATTAATTAGCTATGGTAATCAGGCTGAACTCTCAAAAATTAATTTCGGGAAAGCGCCGTTTTGTTTAATTTTACCTGGAAAACTAAATTTTATTGAAGACGATATTATCGCAAAGTATTAATTCTAAGTTTGTCAAATTAAATTATGTTTTGGCGAAAAATGACTTTAGAAAAAACTCGAAAGATGAGAGATAAAATTCATAAATTTGCTATGCGGGAACATGAATTGGATAAGTCATTGGGCCGTTTAATAGACTCAATTGAAAAATTATTTAGTGATGAAAAAGAAATAGAAAGTGCCAGAACTGCGGCAAAACATGCATCCACAAAAAAAGAATATCGTGATCAAGTAAAACGATATAAACTTGCTAAAAAAAGTGAAGTGCACAATGAGAAGTATTTCCGAAAAGCATTCAAACGATTTAATGAAAAATGGAAGAAATTAAAGAGAACTGCACGGACTTAACCTAAATCTATATAAATTCTGAATTATT
>JAAZYP010000003.1 GCA_014239585.1 Nanobdellota archaeon | reverse complement strand
GTCAAAAGTGAATGAAGTTAGAAGGAAAGTGAATGGGGTTCCGGGAGAGACTGATTCCCCTGCTAAACTTGTTTGAATGTCAACATAGAAAAAATCTTCAATCGTTAAATTGATCGGAACATCGTATGTCCATGCTCCATCTGCTGTTGTTAATTCTAGATTTAGATTGCTTTGTCCGATATTTGGTAAGATTTCAACAGAAGATTCTCGGGCATTCAGGAAGACATTCATTGTACTTCCTGTCCAATGATAAGATACTGATTCAGGTGTTGAATCAGCTGCATCGAGAGTTAAATCTGTTCCTGCGGGCCATTTTCCATCTTCAAAAGTTAAATCAGGATAATCTTTCAAATAAATATCAACATTTGGATTAATTGGGTTTTCGTGACATTTAGTAATTATCTCATTTTCAGAAACCCATTCTCCCTCATATTCGGTAAATTCGGATGGTTCAAAATTATAATTTGTTAGCGCATTATTCTGTAAATTAAATACTGGGTTTCCTCCGCCTCCTCCAACTGAAAATGAATTTAAATTTGACGCCCCTGAATTTTGGAATTCTGACAATAAATCACACTTCGAAGAATAATCTTTTGCTAAAAATTTAGCTTTGCATGAATTTTTGATTATATTTTGCTGAGTTGCCAAATCATAACTTCCTTCACAATCTGTTTCGTCATAAAGATATTGATAAAAGTCGTTCCAATTACTTGTAGAATAAATATTTGAAACTAAATTCATTCCTAAATCGGTCAAATAATAATATTTAGAATTTTGTTCAAACATACACATATTTCCATTTGTAGTACTTGCGAATTGCATTGGACCGGTGATACTATGACTTGAAGAAGCAAATGCGTCATAAATATTTGATTTAATATCTAAAAATTCTGAAGAATATGGTATATCTTCACATGAAGAATAAGTTCCTCCTACAATAATTCCCCATGCTGGCGATAAACTATCAGGTAAAATTGAAAAATCTTCGGAAACACAAACAGTGTAGCCGTTTGGTGATTGACTCCACGATTGCGTATTCATATTGATTGTTTCTTCTCCGAAATCATAATATCCTGCACCTAGGCAAGAAGCGTAAGTATAAATTATTGAATCATCCGAACATTTTAATTCAAATTTTCCGTTGTTGTTGATACATTCAGATGCGCCTTCATGTCCCAATCCTTCTACCGCTGATGCAAAAATTGTAAAATTTGCGGGAAGTGTTGTTGATTGAATTATATTATTGGCAGAGAGTGATTTTGTTTCGATTCCAGTGTTTACATCTATTCCTGTTGAAATTATGTTTGTGTCAACTAATCCGATTGCGAATACTGTGCCAATTGATATTAAAAGTAATAAGGGTAGGAATTTTCGCATCTAATTGTATTTATAGAGTTCTAAGAAGGATTTGATTTCAGCATGATATTCCCATGATATTCCCCATAATTCCTCCTCAATTCGTTTTTTTGATGATCTGAAGATATATTTCTCATAAAATTGTTTGAATGCAGAAAACAATATTGTTTTTCCCCATTTTTTTTCAATATCTTCTTCAATTACTGCACTCATATCCATATTTATGGATCCTTTTTGAAGTTTGATTTTTTTGTTGTCAACTGATGCTTCAACATCATTTACACTGAACATTTTCCAGATAATTAATAATTGTTGTTGCGAATATTCATCAATGTCTTTTTCACATCTCCAATGAATTTCGTAATCTTTTCCGTTAGGAGTTACTTTTTCGACATATTTTGATTCAATTAACCCGAAACCTCGCCATTTTAGCCAATCTCCTGCATGCGTATAAAATTCTTGAAAATCGAAAATAAAATCACCTTTCGTAATCGTAACATGATTGATTAAATTCTTTGTTTGACCCATGGTTTCTATAAAGAACTTTATAATATAAACATTTCCCGTTCCCCGGAAAAATTATTTTCTGAAACTTGCTTGAGTGCCCACTTGTCCAGAGAAATCCATATTCAAATAGAACAATGTTCCGTTTGGATAAGTTGTGATATTACCAATATCACATGTTTCATTTAACGATAATTTAACGGTAGTTCTTTCGCCCGCATCTAATGTAGCTCCATCACCACAACCGCTTATACAATCAACATTAGACCCATTTACGTCAGATGGACTACAGACTAATACTTGATCTTTATTTTTCAAAATTATAGACATTAGCGGTGAAGTTGTGGAACTATCTATTGGGATTGGTTGTGCTCCGACATTAGATAAAACCATAGTAATGTTTCCTGAAAGATTTTCCGAATTGGTTGATGTAGCAGGACCATATGGGTTTCTAACATCATATTGAATCTCATCAATTAGAAGTTGAGAATTAACGTGTTCGTTAAGGGATTCTGCATGTTGTTCAGAACCGCCAGTTAGTCCGCCTTGCACACTAAGAATCCAATAGAATGCAGCTCCTGCTGCAGCTACAGTCATCATAACTAGTAAAATCGTTGAAATAACTGGTGTAACTCCCTTTTTCATGTTGTTAAAATAAGCTCTTTCTTTATATATTTTACTTAGTGAAACTTGCTTGCGTTCCTACTTGTCCTGAGAAATCCAAGTTTGCATAGAACAATGTTCCGTTTGGATAAGTTGTGTCGCTTGCGATTAGACAATCACTTGATAATTTAATTTTAACTGTTGCTGAGCTTCCTGCATCTAATGTTGTTCCCGAACCACATCCTGAGATACATTCTGCGGGTGCGGCATTAACGTTAGCCGGGCTACAAATTATACGCTGGTCATTATTTTTCAGTATCAGTGTAGTTGTAGGTGAAGATGCACTATTATCTAATGGTATTGGTTGTGCGCCGACATTTGCTAAAACCATAGTTAAATTACCGTAAGTAGTACCATCTGGCGTATATTCAATATGATTAACTAAAATTTGAGAATTAACGTGTTCGTTAAGGGATTCTGCATGTTGTTCAGAACTTCCAGTGAATGAAGATTGTACTCGGAGAATCCAGAAAAATGCAGCTCCTGCTGCAGCTACGGTCATCATCATAAGTAAAATAATTGCAATGATCGGAGTTACTCCTTTTTTGTTTGTTTTTCTTAATTTTCGTCTCATCTTAAATTTTTACCAATTCTAGCTAATAAAATAGCGATAACAATCAATACTACACTTGAGAATCCGTTAAAGAAGGTTGTTAATGAAACCCAACTTAAGACGTTCAATTCTGCTGTGGCAGCTTGATTAACTAAATATAATACTGCGAGACTCCATACTGCTAAGATACCAAGTAAACCTTTTTCGATAAAATCTTGTTGATCTTGTAATCTCATAATGTTGAATGTCTTCTGAACTATATAAAACTTACTTGTCTCTCTCTTTTGATTTCTAGTATATCGTTTATACTTGATCTGGCAATACGGGTGCAGATGGTCTGGATGCAATTATATCATCAATTCTTAGAAGCATAATTGCCACATCGCTGGATGAAGAAATTGCTTGCGATTTGATTTTCATTGGTTCAATTACGCCATTTTTCCACATATCTTCAACTTTTCCATTATATACATTTAATCCTGCCCAAATTTTACCTGCATCATGTTTTGATTTCAGATCAGCCAAAGTGTTTATCGGATCTAATCCTGCATTTTCGGCAAGAGTTATTGGAATTACTTCTAAACTATCTGCGAATGCGGAAATAGCTAATTGTTCTCTTCCAGAAAAAGAGTCCGCATAATGTCTGATGTTTCGAGATATTTCGAGTTCAATTGATGATCCACCTGCAATGATTTTCTTAGTTGAGACCGATGCTGCTAAATCTCCGATTGCATCGGTTAATGCTCTTTCGACTTCTGAAACAACATGTTCTGTTCCGCCTCGAACCAATAATGTTACTGCCTTTGCAGATTTACATTTCTCAATAAATATCATGTGTTCGTTAGAGATTTTTCGCTCTTCCACTCTTCCAGCATATCCCAGATCTGACTTTGAAATGTCCTTAAGACTTGTTACGATCTTTCCGCCTGTTGCTTTTGCTAATCGCTTCATATCTGATTCTTTCATTCTTCGGGTTGCGAAAATTCCGTTTTTGGCCAAATAATGTTGCGCAATATCATCAATTCCTTTTTGACAGAAAACTGAATTTGCTCCAGTTTTAACTATTGAAGTTACCATTTCTTTCAGCATTTGTTCTTCTTGTTCAACAAATTGTTGCATTTGTGCAGGAGAAGTTATTTGAATTTTAGCATCGATTTCAGTTTCACTTATTTCAATTGGTGTATCTAAAAGTAAAACTTTAGCCTTATTTATTAATCGCGGCATTGAGGTGTGAACTCTTTCTTTATCTATAACCAACCCTTCAATTAGTTCGGAATTATCGGTGTCATCCCCTGCCTTTTTCTCAATTTTAATGTCATTTAAGTCAATAATTATCTGAGTTTTAGTCTCTTCGATAACATTTGTTACTGCCTTTACAGCTAATTTTGAAAGTTTTTTCTTGGTTTCAAATTCTACGTTCTTTCCTGTCATTGCTGTCATCGCAATTTGTTCCAATAATTTTTTGTCTTTCAGCGTAATGTTTTTTGCTAATTTTAATAAAATTTCCTGTGATTTTCTTGCTGCCAATTCATATCCTCTGGCAATAACTGTGGGGTGAATATTTTTGTCAAGTAACGCTTCTGCTTTGCTTAATAATTCGCCTGCCAAAATAACTGCAGTTGTTGTTCCATCGCCAACTTCTGCTTCTTGAACTTTAGCAACTTCCACTAACATTTTTGCTGCAGGGTGTTCGACTTCCATTTCATCTAAAATTGTGACTCCATCATTTGTTATCGTAACATGTCCGGATGAGCTTACAATCATTTTGTCCATCCCTTTTGGACCTAATGTTGTTCTAACCGTATCTGCTAAAGCTTTAGCTGCAGCAATATTTGATTTTTGAGCGTTTTTTCCTTGATTCCGTGTCGAACCCTCAGGAAGAATATATATTGGTTGAACTTGATTCATATTTCTTCTTCGGAAGAACACTTTTAAGACTTGTTTTTGGCGCAATATTTATTACTAAACGAGTTATAGTGTAGTTATGTCCGATGAATTTGAATTAGTGCCTTCTAAGAAATTAAAGGAATTGGAGCTTGAATTGAAAAAGGTTAAAACTTCCTCAGAAAAACCAAAAAATTCACCTAAAGAATATACGAATATTTTGAATGCGGTTTCTAAAATTGAAAATAAATTTGAATTGACGGTTAAAAATTTAAATAAATTGACAAATAAATTAGATAAACTTCTCGAAATATTTTCAGGTGATATTGAAGAGGAGAGTTCCGAAGTTGATCAGTTAGGACAAATTTTAGCAAGATTGGAAAGTCTGGAAAACTCGAACAAAAATCTTCAGCAAGAGACACAAAATTTACATTCTTCAATAAAACGAAAATCATATTTTAATGAACGATTCCCGCGTGGACTGAAAGTTAAGTATAATCGGACTAAGAATCTGTAAGGTTTTTATATAAATAAACAATACTTAATCCATGTCGAAAGGATTAACTCCAGTTATTGCTATGATTCTGCTATTAATGATGACTGTAGCTGCGGCAGGAGCTAGTTTTTATTGGTTAATTAAAATTCAGGGTGAACTGCAAGGTGGAACTCAACAATTTCAAGAGCAAACTTTTGAACGAATGACTTCGAATGTAGCTTGGCAAGATTCCACGTTTAATCGAACAACTCGAATTTTAAGTATTAATATCTTAAATACAGGTACAACTAAAATTCCTATTGCTAACCAAACTGCTGCGCCCAATGCACAATGGACCTTACTTGATAGTGAACAAGATATAATTTGTACTTCTAGTTGGAACAGTACTGCAACTTCAAATGATCACGTATATTGTACGAGTGGATGTGATTCAGAATTAGGTTTGAAAGAACTCAGATTAATCAAATTAACTTTAACTGATGGAAAAGATTGTGATATTGATGGTGAATCCGATGATTCATTAATTTATGCAAAAATTTCATTTAGTGGTAAAACTACTGCTTCGGGGACATTTAGAAAATGAGACGGAAACGAATGAATAAGCGAGGAATAACCCCAGTTATCGCAGTAATCTTATTGATGATGATGACTGTAGCTGCGGCAGGAGCTGCATTTTTCTGGTTTGTACGAATTCAAGGTGAACTTCAATCTGGCGGAGAAAATTATGCTGCAGAATTAAGTGAAACAATAAATTCTAACGTTTATATTCAAGTTGCAGATTATGTTTCAGGAGATTTAGAAGTTTATGTTAAAAATATGGGTGGAATTGATATACCAGTAAATACGGGTGCCGACTCACCAACGACGTCATTTATACTTCAAGAGGGAGACGGCACAGTAATATGTCAGACCTATTTAGGTAGTGCTAGCGCTGATTGTACGAGCGGATGTAATAGTGATATTCAAGTTGGTGAAACTCAGAAAATTGTAATTGATTTAGCAAGCGATTGTTCACTTACTTCATTTACTGAAGATACATCTATTTCATTTACTTTAGACTTTTCGGGTCAAGCCGCCACCGGAAGAAATCTCGAAATATAAGATAATTATTTAACTAAAAATAAGCTTGAATATTTATGAAGAAGGGCCTGTCTAATTTGATCGCATTTATTCTCGTAATAATGATGACTTTAACTGTGGGTGCCTCATTTTATTTTTGGTTTAGTAATTTAAGTTCTGATTCTATGGCGGCATCTGAAACATTTACTGAAGAAGTTCAAGAACAAGTTATAACTCGCGCAACTTCAATAATTGATCAATATTATAAAACTGATAATGAGCAAAATTTGAACAATTTTGGCGAAATAACGCAAACAATTTGTGCAGATGATAAATCTGTAAACATAGACTCTGATGAAATAAGTTTTGAATTGTACGAAGGTTATGGTTCAAATACAGAATTGGTTTGTTCCAAATTCGGATTAAGTTGTGGTTGCGAATCTGAAACTCAGAAAATAATCGGAGTTATGGGAGGAAATAATTCTCATCAAGGAATAACTTTGTTGACTTCAAATGACGGTTCAGCTTGGACTCCCAAAAATTTGGATATTTATTCAGGATATAATAAATTCGATTTCAATCATCTAGGTGATTTTGTCGAGGGCGGAGATAATTGTACTGCTCCGAAGAATCTAATTTTGATGGGCGCTGGACGAAATTCTGAACTCGGAACACGTATTGCAATTAGCGCCATCTTGAATAATTCGTTAGTAGGTAATTCATATAATACAAAGGGATTGGATGACAATGTTACTGAATTTTTTGACATTACTCAAAGTCCTATTGAATCCGGTGATCCAAAACAACATTTGTTTAAAGGCGGTGCCTTAGTTGATCCATTAAATCAACAACATGTTGAAGCGATTATAACTAGACAATTCAGTCCGTATGACAAACCTGAAAGATTGCTCGAATTTGGTACAAATGGAAGATCAATTTCTAATGCTGCGATTACTGCAGTTCAACGAATAATTCGAAATGGTAATAATCAATTATTGGTTGGAGTTACTGGCAATCTTAGTGCTGGCGGAGTTTCATACATTGATGAAACTCAATATATTGTCGGAGGGATTGAACAAAATTATCCTGTTTCAGGATGCCCTTATGATGCATCCAGCTTTGAAGCTTGTGGTTTTGATCCCGGACAAGTAGCAGCTTGTACTATTGAATTTGGAGGAATTCCCGCTATGTTTTATGCCGAAGAATTTTCAGGAGATAGTAATCTTGGTTCAGAAAAACCAGTTTTTATTGGAGTCAATGCTGCAACGGTTGCGGGAAAAGGTACTCCCTTTATATTTTATACCGGATATGACTCACCTCAAACAATAATTTATTGTTTAGATACTACAAGTTTAGGAATGGATATCAGATTAAATATTACTGACATAACTTATTTTGATAATCTCTCTCGAGTTGCGGTATTCTTAAAATCTAATTTTGGTACTACTGAAACTGAAGTCTTATTTATCGAACACTTGGGTCCAGATTATATACCTTCTTTAGTTACTTTACCAACTCCAATTTCAATTAAAACATTTGCAACATTAGGTAATTCAATCTTTGCAGGTGGTACTGATTATACAAATTCACATATTTTTGATTTAGAATTTACTGAGCTAGGCAATTTGATTAGTATGACTAAAGTATATACTAATACAAGTTATCAATCGATTGAACAATTGGAAACATTTACTCAATGTACTGATCGAAAAGTATATTGTAAAGAAGGTTGTGATCAAACTTTGAAGCGAGGAGAATGTTCAGATTTAACTTTATCAATCGAAGATAGTGATTGTGACATCTCGAAATATGGATATGAAACTGATTTTACTTCGCGTTTAAACATAGGTAATAATTTTCAAATTTTGAATGTTTTTACTAAAGAACAAAAAAGTAGCATAGAGGTAAATGCTACCGCAATATGAAACGAGGTCAAGCGCAAATTGTTGGATTTACATTAATAACGTTGATTATGTTATCTGTAACTGCTATTGTTTTTATTTGGGCCAATCCTTTAATTCAAAATTCGAAGGACGTTAATGATTTAGATCGTGTTGAAAATAGAATGATTTTATTAGACAATATGATCAAAGAAGTCGCCACTCAAAAATCTCAGCGAACTATTGATTTTGAAATTAAATCTGGCGATTTATTGATGGAAAGTTCCAGCAAATTAGTTTATTATACTCATATCGATTTGCCTATTTCAAGTGGTGAAAAAATTGTTGTTCGAGGGAATAATAAAACTGCAGGGGGTGCTTGTCTAAATACTTCAACAAATGGTTCAATTGGAACCGATAGTTCAAGTTGTTTAACTTTGCAAGGTAGTGCAATTTATGAATTATATTATCCGGTTTTGAACGATAGTAACGGTTGTTTTGCAATTCGATTAAAGGCTGGTAATAATGCGGGTGCCGGAAAGGGGCAACATCGAATAAAACTGAAGTATAATCATCTGAATACTACTATTGAAAATGGTTGTTCCAGTATACTTAAACCAACCGTTGAAATTGATATAGAATGAAAGGGCAAGTAAGTGTTTTTTATTTAGGTATTTTGACAGTAATAAGTTTAGCAATATTTGGAATTATTTTGGTTTGGAATTTATCGATAAAGGATGCAAACACAGATTTATTGGCTGAACTTGAAATAAATAGTATTATTGAAAAAATTGAAACGGATATTTATTATATCGAAAGTTTGAATACTAGCGGAAAAATTGAAATTACTCGAAATATACCTACTCGTTTGGGTGAAGATTTTTACACAATTACTCTTCGTGCAGATGGAACTTCCAATAATAAAGGTGGTTATTCAGATAATGATCAAATTATTATAACAAAGGATGCCAAACAGCGATTTACTTTATCAAAAACCATATTCAGTAAAGATATTGATACTAACTTGTTTATCATTCCTTCTTCACTATCGGGCGGAAAATATACTTTAACCTCGAACACCTCAGGCATTAAAATTAACTAAAAACATATATAATCTGGACGAGTATAATGCACATGGCTAATCCTGAGGCTCTCCGTATGCTTAATAAATTTCGAAAAAAACCAATCCCGTCTGAAGAAGTTACTCCAAAAATAAAAATTGATGAAGAAATCGAAAAAACACTGAGAATTCAACTTCCAAATGAACATCTCAAACATAAAGAAAGTTCTGAAAATATTGCTGAAGAATTAAAATCTGTTGATGAAACTTATTCATTAATTAGTGCAACTTTGGACGGAAAATCGACAAGTTTAGCTTATACTAACATAAAATTTAATCCTGAACATCAAACCTTGATATATACTTTATCTGAACCAATATTAGATGAAAATTCGCAAGAATTGACCAATCGAACTGTTGAAGAATTACATGAAAATTTAGATATGGATTTTGGAAAATTAACTGATAAAACTGAAATTTATGAGTACTTAAATAAAAAAATTGACGGTATTTGGTCAAAAATTGGTGTTACTCCGTCCATTGAATATGGACTAAAAATGAAATATTATGTGTTTAGACAAACAATTGGTTTAGATAAGATTGATGCATTAATGATGGATCCAAATATTGAAGATATAAGTTGTGATGGTGTCGGTCTCCCGATTTTTATATTTCATCGAAATCCACTTTATGGTGAGATGGCCACAAATATAAAATTTGAAGTTAAAGAGGAATTGGATTCATTCTGTATGAAATTAGCTCAAAAAGCGAATCGATCTATTTCTGTTGCAAATCCGCTTATGGATGGTTCTTTGGAAGATGGTTCAAGAATTCAAATTACATATGGTACTGATATTGCTCGACGTGGAAGCAATTTTACAATTAGAAAGTTCTTCAAAACGCCGCTAAGTCCAGTAGATTTGATGAAATTTGGTACTGTTGATGCAATAACACTAGCATATTTGTGGTTCGCAATTGAACGGGAAAAATCAATCTTGATTGCGGGATCAACTGCAACAGGTAAAACTACTTTTTTGAATGCAGTTTCACTCTTCATTAGACCAAATGACAAAATTGTTTCGATTGAGGATACTGCTGAACTTCAACTACCTCACACGAATTGGTTGCCTCAAGTAACCCGTGCAGGATTTGGACCAAGCAAATATGGTGAGATTGACATGCATCAATTATTGAAATCTTCTATGCGACAACGACCAGATTATCTGATTGTAGGCGAAGTTCGAGGTGTTGAAGCTGAAGTATTATTTCAGGCTATGGCCACAGGTCATCCGGGATTATCTACGATACACGCCGATAGTACTGCTGCAGTTATAGATAGATTATCTACTCCTCCAATTGAATTACCTTTATCTGTTTTACAGAATCTGGATTTAATTATTTTCTTAGAAAAAATAAAACGTGAAGGAAAATTCTTTAGAAAACTTGCTAAAATTGTTGAAATTGAAGGATTCGATGCAAAAAATAAGGAATTGAAAGTTAATGATGCAATTATTTGGAATCCTGCAACTGATGACTTCGAAAAACATGAAAGTTTCATACTATCTAAAATTTCTGAAACTCATGCTAAAGATGCATCAACAATTTTAGAAGAAGTTATGAGACGAGCAAATATTTTGAAATGGATGAGTGAATCGGAAATTACTCGATTTGATGAAGTATCTAAAATTATCAAAATGTATTATGTTCATCCCAATGCAGTATTTGATTTGATGAAAAAATGAATATTTATGGTCGCGCGAATAAATTGTTTGGTAAGATAGTTAAGAATAACAAGAAATATTTTAAATTAATTGAACCAAAATTAAAGATTGCTAGAATAAAAGTTCCAATTGAAGCATATGGTTCACTAATTTTATTCTTAACGTTGAGCAGTTTTGCAGTTTCATTTTTATTTCTTACACTAATCGGTCTTCTTACGGTCGGTTTTAGTTTAATTGGAATTTTAATGAATTTATTTGTTGCAATTTTTATCGGAATATTGGTTGGTGGATTTATCTATTTGTATCCTTCTTTTGTAATTTCTGAAAAGAAAGAGAAAATTGAAAATTCACTTGCTTTTGTTTCAATCTATATGTCTACACTATCGAAATCAGGGTTTGAACCTCAAAAAATATTTGGATTATTAGGTAATTTCAAAGATTATCCTACTGCTGCAGATGAGGCCAGGAAAATTGATCATGAAGTTAATAAATTAGGTATGGATTTGAAAACATCTTTAGATCGTGCAATCAAACGTTCACCGTCTCCTGAATGGACTGAATTTTTAGCCGGAATTAAAAACAGTATTGAAGTTGGCGGAGATTTAGACAAATATCTTAATGAAAAATCAATAGGTTTTGTTCACGAATATAAACGAAAACTTGAGGCATTTGGAAAAACTCTAACTTTGTTAATGAATTTATATATCACAATAATTATTGTAGGTACTATTTTCTTCATTGTTGTCTCATCGCTAATGGGTGCAGTTGGTGGAGTTTCAGTATCAACAATTAAATTACTGCATTATCTAACGATTTTTGCAGGATTACCATTAATAACTACTGGAGTAATATTACTAATTAAGAGTTCATCACCATGGGCAGAATAAAAGAATTAATGAAAGATAAGAAATTGTTTTACACAGTCCTGGCTTTGCCAGTTCCATTTATTTTGGCACTGGGCGCATTTTTACTCGGTGGAAGCAGCACCACAATTATTGCATTAATTTCAATCGGATTAATAATTGTTGTTGTACCTTCAATTTGGATTTCATTTAAAGAATTTGAAGAAATTAAATCTGCGGAAGATCAATTTCCACATTTTTTGGAAGATTTATCTCAATCTGCATCTGCGGGAATGACTTTACCTCAAGCAATTTCAGTTGCAAGTAAAACAAATTATGGGAAACTTACAAAACATATCAAACAATTAAATATTTGGTTATCTTGGAATCAGGCATTTCCTAAAGCTTGGGAAAAATTTACAAATCGTCTTGCCAAAAGTCAATTAATCCGCCGAGTTAATGCCATTATCTTAGAGGCATTTCATAGTGGCGGAGATGTAAAAAAGACGCTTGGTTCTCTTGCGGAAGATGTTAATATTATCAAAGATATGGAATCTGAAAGAAAATCAATTATGCATCAACAAATTATTGTCATGTATATTATTTTCTTTGTATTCGTTGGAGTTATTATTGCACTTTACAAGATATTATCTCCAATACTTTATGTTCAGCAGATTGGTTCATTTTCCGGGATCGGTATTCAAGAAGGTGGCGCTAAATTAACAATTGAATACTTTCGAAACTTATTCTTTCTAATGACTTTAATAGAGGCGATTTGTGCTGGATTTATTGCAGGAATTATCGCTGAAGAAAAATTGGTTGCAGGAATAAAGCATATTTTGATAATGGTTTCAGCAAGTATATTTATTTTCTTTGTATTTGTATTTCCTTCAGAATTATCTGTCGAAATATCAGTCTTTCCTAGTGAAGCACCAATCGATAGTATGATAACAATTACTGGGAAAACCTTTTCGGAGGGGGCACCTGTTGCGGGAGCTACAGTAATAATTACAGATAATACTGGACTTCCCAAACAAATATTTACAGATAATTCAGGGGAATTTAGATATTTTTGGACTACGCCTGAACAGGCAGGAGAATATGATATTCGTATAACTATCGAACACGATAAGGACACTAAAAATTTCGTTAGAACGATTAGAGTAATTAGCTAATGAAAAAGGGTTATGTTGTTGGAGAATATATTATAGTAACTTTCTTTTTTCTAATTTTATTTGTTGGTATCGTGGATAGAGTTATTTTAATTACTGCTGAAGAATTAAGTCTTGCTCAAGATCATGAATCTTGTGAAACTGCAGAGCGGATATTCAAAGAGTTAGTTGATAATGAAGTTAAAGTTTCAAAATACGGTGTCAGTGCAGAAAATTCAACGGTAAATTATGCTTCACTGAAATATCTTTACGATAATAAAAATTTATCAAATTATAATAATGATACCAACAAAACTGATTCTTTTCAGTTGGCTTATGAAATAAAGGGTTTCGATGTTCAATCTGCTTACTCTACCAAACGCGCTGATATTGAACATGCTGGACGTAATTCACCTGTTGCACAAATTTGGTTAAATTATACTTCGTATAACAATAGTATCGTTCATAATACCATTGGAATTGCTTCTGCAAAAAACATTTCAGATCCAAATTTAGTATATTTAAAATTGGAAATGGTTTTTCCAAATGGTACTCTGGTTAAAAGTTATACAAATTCAGGGTATTGCGGTCATTCAGGCGGTGGCGATACCATTACTTATACGCAAAAGGATTACGGTTTGGTCGTAAATTATGAATCTACAATTGGAAATGGTTGCGATCATAGATATATTTCCTACACAACTGATACTTCAACTCATGCTGATTGGGATGAGGATTGGACAAGATATGGTCCAAATTTTCAAGCAATAAATGATATTCAACGAAATAATAATTTAGTTTTTATTCGTGATATATCATTTACTAATAAAGATCTTGATAAAGATTATCCGATTTATTTAGGAAATGATACTTTGGCTAAATTAACTTGGGGTACTCCTGTCGCAGAAGGTTGTGAATATAAACGACTTTACAAAATTGAGGATGATAATTCATTTTTGATAAATCAGAGTATTTTTGGTGAGCAAAGGGAAGTTAATATTACTCGAAATTTTATTGGGGAGGTTAAAGTAATTTCAACATGAACAAACGCGGTTATGTATATTTCATTGAGATAATTTTTGCAGTAATTTTGGCATTTAGTTTGTTTACTTCATTACAAGTTACCTCACTAAATCAAGATAGAACTGTTGAGATTAATTCATTAATTGCATATGATTTATTGCGTGAATTACACAACCATAACATTATTGGCGATGATGCAGCTTACAATTCAGTATTTGTTGAATATTTTATTGATTCATATCTGCCTGATAACTTTGGATTTTATTTGACTAGCGGAACTCCTGATATTTCTGCACTCGGAAATCAAGATTTGAGTTATGCAGAATATGCTTATCGTGATTCAACAGCACAGTGGTCAATTTTGAGATTGTATGTTTGGAGTAAACTATGAAGGGTCAATTTTTTATTTCGAGCATTGTGGTGATTGCAGTAATATTAATTGTTTCACTAGCTTATGCAAACAGTTCCGAAGAATTAAGAATTGAATCGGGAACTGATTTGGAATTTGATAATTACAAAAACGCATATGGCCGATCAGTTCCAGATAATTGGGTTAATATTAATTTTGATACTAGAAGAAAAATTGGTATTTGTGTTTCAGATACTAGTGAAACAGATTACGTGAATACAAGTATAAACATAACTCCCAAAGCTGAATGTAATGATATTTATTCTGAAGAACTAGTGTATATTAGTACGAGTAGTTGTTGGATTTTTATCAAACCTTCTGAATTTAATTTTGATGGAAATAAGTGTAAAGAATTTTATATTTATTATTCACTGTCTCCTTTGGCAAGTGGATCAAGTTTACCCTTCACTAATACTGTGAATGGGACGATAATTAAATCTGAAAATATTTCAGTTAGTCCAAGTAAAATATTTGTTAACAATTACCGAGAAAAAAATATTTTTGTTAATGAAACTTCAAATACCAGTAAAATTTATAATGTAAGTTATAAATCTGATCAAATTGATTATACTGGTGAACTGTAGATTGATTATTAAACTTGATTCCGAAATAATATTATGCTAGTTTCGAAAATAAAAAATAAATTACCGAAGAAGTTTTACGAATCATTAGAATTTAATAAATTTAGACCGAGTCAAGAAAAGGCGATAAATGCTGGACTTTTAGAAGGGAAAAATATGTTGGTTTGTTCTCCAACCGCATCAGGGAAAACTTTTGTTGCAGAATTAGCAGGAATTAAACGAATTTTAGAAGATGGTGGAAAAATGGTTTACATTGTTCCACTTAAATCTTTGGCTTCAGAGAAGGCGGATGAGTTTAAAGAAAAATATACTGATTTCGGAATTCAAACTGCGTTATCTATCGGGGATCCTGATTCAAGTGAAGGTTGGTTATCCAAATACGATATAATTGTGTGTACCAGTGAAAAATTTGATTCTCTTTTGAGACATAATATCCCTTGGTTAAAGGATGTTCAAACGGTGATTTTTGATGAAATACATTTATTGAATGATACCAACCGTGGTCCAACTTTAGAAATTATAATCACTTTATTGAAACGAGTTTTGACAAACGTTCAAATTATTGGATTGAGTGCAACAATTGGTAATCCTGAAGAATTTGCAGATTGGTTAGATGCAGAACTAATTGAAGATAAGTGGCGTCCTGTTGAATTGCATCAAGGTATATTTCACGAAGATAAGTTGAAATTTTTAAAATTTAAAGATGATAAACCAATTTCGAAAACTGTTTCAGATAGCGCATTAAATGTAGCAATGGATACTATTAACTTAGGTAAACAAGCATTAGTTTTCTGTCCAACTAAAAAATCTGCCGAGGCAACTGCTGAAAAAATTGCAGATTTAATTAACGAGAAATTCAATGATGATCTTTCGTCAAAAATTATGGGTTCTGCCGGTTCTGCTACGCGTCAATGTATTCGTTTATCAAAATGTGTAACTGCTGGAACTGCATTTCATCATTCGGGATTATTGAGTAAACAAAAAAAATTAGTTGAAAATGGATTTAAGGACAATAAGATCAAAATTATTTGTTGTACCCCTACTTTGGCGATGGGTGTCAATTTACCTGCTTTCCGAGTTATTATGAAAAGTTTGAAGCGATTTACAGGACGAGGTATGGATTGGATTCCCGTATTAGAATATCATCAGATGACTGGTCGTGCAGGTCGACCTGATTTTGGTGATGATTTTGGTGAAGCAATAACTTTGGCGGGAACCGAAAAGGAGTTTAAATTTATCAAGGAGAAATATGTTGAAGGTGATTCAGAAGAAATAACTTCTAAACTTTCTGTTGAACCTGTTTTGAGATCAGCAGTTTTAAGTTTAGTTGCTAGCGGATTTGTAATAAAATTGGATGACCTTATTGAATTTTTCAAGGAAACATTTTATGGTCAACAATTTGGTGATGATTTTGGTTTTAGATTAAAAATTGAGGATGCAGTATCTTCATTAATTGATTTTGGATTTATGAAACAAACAGATAACACAATTTTACCAACTAAAATCGGGAGACGGGTTTCGGAATTGTATATCTATCCGGATGCAGCACATGATTTAATTGAAGGATTGAATAAAATGAATACTGATTTTGATAATATTGCAATCTTACATTTAATTGCGTCAAATTGGGAAATGTATCCTTGGACAAATATTCAAAAGAAAGATTATGAATGGATTGAGACTTCTGTTGAAGAAATTATGGATAAAATCGTAGCTGAACCTCCTAACAAATGGGATTGGACATATACTGCATTTTTGAAAAAATGTAAAACTTGTTTTTTGATGAATGAATGGATTCACGAAAGTAATGAGGAATTTATTCTGGATGAATATAATGTTCCACCTGGTGAATTAAGAAATGTAATCTCTCGTGCAGATTGGTTACTCTATGGTGCCTCTGAATTATGTAAACTGACCGATAATTTGGCGAAAGTCAATCAGATAAATAAAATAAAATTACGAGTGAAGAACGGAATTAAATCTGAATTAATTCCATTAGTAAGACTTCGGGGAATTGGGCGTGTTCGGGCGCGTAGACTTTATAGTGCTGGTTTCAAAAATGTTTTGAAGTTAAGAACTGCAAAATTGGATGAACTATCAAGAATTATTGGTAAAGCGATTGCGGAGAAGGTTAAAGAACAAGTTGGACAAAAAATTATTAGAGAATCCTAGAAAAAATTAGAAATGCCGTATGTCCAATTGAATGTGACTTTGGTCTGGAAATTCTGCCCTTTACTGACCATTCTCTTTCTTGTAGTTCGATAATTCGTTCGATGATGAATTCATTTTTTTCACAAAACGATACATATTCTTGAACTTGAGAAATTTGAGGTAAATATGCAACAATATACCCTCCTGTTTTGATATTTTTCTTCATTGTTGAAACATTCCAAGGTTCTGCTAAATCTAAAATCATAACA
Source organism: Nanobdellota archaeon (assembly GCA_014239585.1). GTDB lineage: Archaea > Nanobdellota > Nanobdellia > UBA10117 > ARS21 > ARS21. The sequence goes on along the minus strand of JAAZYP010000003.1, from coordinate 15,395 downwards.
TCAAAGTTTTTTTCTTTGATATCTACATATGCATCGCCGTGTTTTGCTCGAACATTTTTCAATCCAATGTCGTCGAAATTTTGTTTTGCGAGTTTATGATTTATTTTTGATTTTTCATAAGTTACGACTTTTCCTTTTGATCCAACAACTTTTGAAAGAAACGTTGCCATCCATCCGGTTCCGGTTCCAGCATCAATAACTTTAGAACCTTCACCGATCCCAGTTTCAGCAATTATTAATCCTGCATCTTTAGGTAAAATTATCTGTGGGCCTCTTTTGAATTTCTTCATTAAATCAAATAAAGTTGGTTCAACTGCGGTAAAAACTGGTCCATTGGCACTCGGGACTTTGTCTCCGAATTTTTTGATTTTTGCTAAATCAATTGCACCGTCTTTAGTGTGGAATTTTTCTTTTCGATATTTAATTAGATAACGATTTTCAGTTCCTAACAACAATATTTTAGTTCCTTTTCGCATATTACACCTGTTTAGTCAGGAATATAAATATATTGACAAGCTTTAAAATGTTAGTATCGTAAGAATCTTCATGAGTTTCAAATCTTCCTATAATAAAAATTGGAAAAAATTAATGATACTACCTGTATTGATTTTGGTAGTTTCTTTGGGAATTTTAGGAAATAATTATTCAACTTTCGGAGATTTTATTGAAAAAGATGTCTCTCTGAAGGGCGGATATTCAATAACGGTTGAAACAGATAAAGAATTTTCAACTTTAGATTTAGAAAACCAACTCGGAGATGACGTTGCAGTCAAAAAATTGAAATCAATTGCAACAGGTGGAGCAATAGGTTACACTTTAGCATACGGTGGTGATGATATTGATTCTTTTATAATCGAGATTAGATCTTTATTTGAAGTTACGGACTATAGTATTGAAGAGATTTCTCCTGCAATCAGTCAACGATTCTGGGAAGGAACTTTGAAGGCAATCACGATGGCACTAATTGCAATGTCTTTTGTTATTTTCATATATTTTAGAAAAGTTGTTCCGGCTGCTGCAATTGTCCTTTCTGGAGTTTCAAATATTATTGGTACTTTGGCAGCAATGAGCCTAATGGGAATCAGTTTGTCTGCATCGGGAATTGCCGCAATTCTGATGTTGTTGGGATATTCAATTGATTCGAATATAGTATTAACTGCACGAGTTTTGAAAAATAAACGAGATAGTTTAGAAGATAGAATTACTTCTGCAGTAAAAACCGGACTAACTATGTCTGTAACTTCGATTGTTGCATTATTAGTTTTGTACCTTACTAGTACTGCAGATATTTTGAAAATTATTTCATTAACTTTAGTTATCGGTTTATTATTAGATATTTTGAACACTTGGATTCAAAATGCTGGAATATTGAGATTATATTTGGGTGATAAAAAATGAAATTATTGAAAGTTATGTCTACAGGAAGAGTAATGATTTTACTCAGTTTTATTTTAATGTCATTTATTGCTATATCTCCCAATCCTTGGGCGAACGGTTTAGAAGTTATTAATTTAGTTGATGATTCTAGCGTAAAACTTAATGGATTGACTCAGGGCGATATAATCTATGCTGTTGATGGAACTGCAACTGATACTCTTGACGAATTATTAGTTAAGTTAGATTCATACTCAATTGGTGAAATTGTTCTATTTGAAACAAATAATGGTCAAGTTAGTTTTGTAAAAGAAAATGAAAATGGGTTTATTGCGAAGGAAGTTGGTACTTCAAATCTCAAAAAGGGTTTAGATTTAGTTGGCGGAGTTAGAGTTGTATTACGACCAACTGTAGATTTGGCAGAATCTGAAATTATTGATATGGTTGACCTTCTTGAAAAAAGATTGAATGTTTTTGGAGTTAGTGATATGTCTATACGTAATTCGCGAGATCTAGAAGGTACAAATTATATTATTATTGAAATCGCAGGTGCTTCTCGAGAAGAAATTGTTGATTTAGTATCAAAACAAGGAAAATTTGAAGCTAAAATTGGCGATGAAATTGTATTTAGAGGTGGGACAGACATTAAGAGTGTATGTCGATCTCCTGAATGCGCGGGTATATCTTTCCAAAATGGTTGTTATCAAATTGAGGGCGGTGAATGGCAATGTAGACATCAATTTAGTGTTGGAGTAAGTACTGAATCAGCACAAAAACATTCAGATATAACTTCAAAGTTGACTCTTGAAAATGGATATTTATCTGAAAAATTGGATCTATATTTGGATGATGAATTAGTAAATAGTTTATTTATTTCAGAAAATTTGCAGGGACTTGTTGCAACTACATTTAGTATATCTGGTTCAGGTAATGGTTTGACTGAAGAAGATGCAGTGAAAAATGCATTAACCGATATGAAAGAAATGCAAACTTTATTGATTTCGGGTTCTTTACCTTATTCAGTTGAAGTTGAACGAGTAGATGTTATTTCGGCATCATTGGGTGAAAAATTCTTTGGTGAAGCATTATTTTCGATCGTGTTGGCAATTTTTGCCGTCGGCGGAGTTATATTTGCACGATATCGAAATTTGAATATCGCCTTACCCATGATATTTACGGGTCTCAGTGAAGTTGTAATTATATTGGGATTTGCAGCATTAATTCGGTGGAATTTAGATCTGGCCGCAATTGCGGGTATTATTGCGGCAGTCGGTACGGGAGTTGATGATCAAATAGTTATTACTGATGAAGTTATGCGTGGAAAATCAAGTGACGAATCTCGGATTGAAAGAATGAAAAAAGCTTTTTTCATTATTTTTGCGGCATATTTCACGATGTTAGTCGCAATGTTACCACTTTATTTTGTTGGTGCCGGAGTTTTGAAAGGATTTGCGTTAACTACAATTATTGGTGTAACTATCGGTGTATTTGTAACTCGTCCTGCTTTTGCTAAAATGCTTGAAAAGCTTGTAGAGTAAGCAAGATTTTTATTCAAAGACGTTATTTTTAATTAATGGTACTTGAATCACTTGGTCAACCTTTTAGACTTGAAAAAAGGCCAAGCGAATTATTTTTCTTGACATTCAGTTATTGTATTATTGCGATCCTATTGTCTATTTGGGTTTTTCCGCAATATGCGGGTTTAACCATGGTATTTTTTACCGTAATGGCCGCAATTCCGATGATGATGAAAATGATAATGTTCGAGGAACGAAAATTGTTTGCTAGACCTCAAACTGAACATCATAAAGATACTTTGATGTTTTTCATATCATTATTCACTGGTATGGTTGCAGCATATACTTTATTCTTTGTTTTAATGCCTGAAGAAACTGTTCGTGCACTGTTCGATATTCAAATAAGTACAATCGAAGGCGTAAATAATCAAATTGCTGATACAATTTCAGGTGAGTTTTTAGGGAAGTTTTTCCCAATAATTGTAATAAATAATTTGAAAGTTATGGTTTTTGCACTTCTATTCTCATTTATTTATGGTTCAGGTGCAATATTTATTCTAACTTGGAATGCTTCAGTTATTTCTGTTGCAATTGGCACGGTTATTCGGGAAATTTTGGCCAATGCGGCATTGGGTGCAGGTGCAATTAGTGCTAGCACATATTTTACTGCAGTTTCTACTGGATTATCCCGATATTTAATACATGGTATACCTGAAATCGGGGCATTCTTTATTGCAGGTCTTGCAGGCGGATTAATTTCAATTGGTATGTTAAGATATGAATTATTTGATGATAATTTTGGATTAATAATGAAAGATGCATTATTTCTTACGTTAGTTGCAATAATTCTTATAATATTATCTGCAGTTATTGAAGTTTCGGTTTCTCCCTTGATTTATTCATAGTATTTTTAAATTTGATTAACATTCTTAAGAAATGAGTAAAGATTCAGAGTATATTGATTTATCAAATATTTTTAATTTAGTAAAGGGTGTTTACAAAAAAGTTTATGATTTTAAATACAAGGAACACACATTATTCGGATTGGTTGCACTGTTAGCATTATTTCTGAGAACTGGAAATCTTCGTCTTTTGAAAGGTAAGTATCTTGTTGGATTGGACCCGTATTATTATTTTAGACAAGCTCAAGAAATAATTCAGAACGGTTTTCTTTCGTCTCCCGATTTATTTAGAAATCCTCCTTTCGGTCATGAGCCATCTGTAGATTTATTCCCTTATTTCATGGCATACTGGTCTAAATTTTTAGGATTATTTGGATTATCTCAGGAAATGGCTCATATTATTTATCCTCCAGTAATTATGGTTATATCGCTAGTTCCATTCTATTTATTTGTACGAAATATTTTTTCAAAAAGAATTGCATTAATTTCGGCATTATTTCTTTCCATAATTCCAGGTTATATTTTCCGAACAGGTGCTGGTTTTGCAGATCATGAAGCACTAGCAATGTTATTCTTTTTTAGCGCAATATACTTCTTCAGTCGAGGATTGGATTTCAAATCAAATAAAAAGTATATATATGGTTTTACTGCCGGAATATTCACTTGGCTAATGGCTCTATCTTGGAGCGCGTATCCTTTTCTTATAATTACAATATCTTTATTTTATTTATTCAACTTCTTTTTTGCTAAAATTGATTTGAATTATTATTTAACTTGGCTTTTGACTTTTTCAATTATGCTTATTCCTTTTGGGAAATTCGATTTAGGTAATTATGGTCTTTTATTTTCATTAGCGACTTTAGGGATTTTATTTGTTAGTAAATTAATAAATAAATTTAAATTTAGAATTCCTAATCAAGTTGCATCAATCGTTGTTGCAATTATTGGCGGATTTATTTTCAATGCGTTATTTAAAATTGTTGATTTGAAATCATTCGTCTTTAATCTAATAAATGCGGGGGGTTCCTCGAAGGTAGACTTTACTACATCTGAAGTAAGTAGGGCATTTGTTATGAGCGGGAATAGCTATTTTAGTAATTACGGATATTTAATTTTTATATCTATCCTGGGATTATTTATTTTATCTTCGATAATATTCAAAAAACTTGATAAGAAAAATAGATTTATTTTGAGTAGTCTTACCGTCGGATCAATAACTTTAGTTTTATTAGGTAACTGGAGTTATTCAGTTAGCATTATGCAAAATTTATATCTACAATTTTTGGGAGTTATCGGACTATTATTCATAATTTATTATTCATATCTCTATCATATTGGTCAATACGATAAAGTAAGTAATCTGGCCAATCCGAAATTATTATTGATTCTTTCATTATTCATAACTTCTGGACTTCTTGCAAGAACTGCTACAAGATTCTTGTTTTTATTTGGACCCGCGGTTGTAGTTTTGGCAGCATATGCATTAAATGATATTTATGAACATTCAAAAAAACTAAAATTTGGGAAGATTGCAATAATATTGGTTGTTGCAATTTTATCTTTTAATCTTGCTGAACTGAGTTATAATCAGAATCTTCGAACTGGCTCAAGTTTACCTGGTCAATGGGAAGGTTCAATGACTTTTTTGAGTAATCATACTGCTGATGATTCAGTCATTGCACATTGGTGGGATTATGGTTATTGGACGCAATCGGTGGGAAAACGGGCGTCGGTACAGGATGGAGGTAAGCCGGGAGGAGGATTTATGATTTATACTTTGGCAAGATATGGAATGACTCATACTGATCCGCACGAATCGCTTGAATATTTTAATTCGCATGATACTACTCACCTATTATACTCTGCAGAAGAGCTTGGAAAATATGGTGCATTTGCATACTTAGGTTCAGATAAAAATAATGACCGAAAATCAATTATTGGGACATTTGGTTTATCTGAAGTTAACGAAGTTAGAGATGGAAATAAATTAACTTATCGCGGAAAATGGTATTTAGATGAAACTTTTGTTGATAATAAGCGAATTATAGCTTCAGGTCAAGGATATATCTCCGAAATTAATATTTATATTGATGATTTGGGAGTTTATGCTCCTGCTACTGCAACGTTAGTTTCAGATAATTATAACCGAGATTTTGAAATTGGATGTGTATATATTCACGATATAAAGTTTAGTTTCGAAGGTAATTTAGATTCTTGTGTAAAAATAATTCCTATGAGAAATGGTGATCAAGTAAATGAAGTTGGAGCAATGTTATATCTTTCTGAGAAAGTAAAAGACGGATTATTTACTAGACTTTACTTACATTCTGAAGTTATTGAAAGATATAACTTAGTGTATACTGATACAATTCCGTTATCTTTCATGAATGGAAGGATTATTGGTCCAATAAAAATTTGGAAACTTGATTATCCGACCAATTTAAATAATGTTGAAAGATTTTTAGATCCTGAAAAATTGCCTGAATTTTCAGAAAATTATGTATTATGAAAACAACAGTTGTTATACCTGCTTTCAATGAAGAAAATCGAATTGGAAAAGTTTTGAAAAAATTGTTAAAATACCCTTATCAAATTATAGTTGTTAATGATGGTTCGTCAGATAATACTTCAAAAATAGTAAAGAAATTTGGGAAAGTTAAATTAATCAATAATAAAACTAACTTGGGACAAGGTGCATCAATTAGAATCGGCATCAAATCCGCATTAGATTCAGAATCAGATATAATTGTAACTTTTGATGCTGATGGACAGCACAGGGCTAGTGAAATTAAAAAATTTATAAAAAAAATTAATACTGGTTATGATGTAGTATTAGGCTCTCGTTTCTTGAAAAAGACGAAATTGCCTTTGAAACGCAAGATTCTGTTGAAAGGCAGTATCTTGGTTGAAAGAATTTTTCTTGGAATAAAACTTAGTGATGCGCATAACGGTTTTAGGGCATTTAATTCAAATGCTGCACGTAAGATAAAAATTAACGAGAACGGTATGGCTCATGCCTCTGAGATTATATATCGGATTAAAGAGAATGGACTTAAGTATAGCGAAATTCCAGTAAATATTCGTTATTCTGCCGATACAATTAATAAGGGCGGAAATACAATTATAAGATCAATTGAAGTTTTATATAAATTGATAAAATTGAGATTTGGTGCTAAATCATAATACATATAAATTGAATCTGAAAGAGGGTTTTAATGAATATCGATAAAATAATTAGACGGAGTATTGACGTTAAAACTAAATTACTAACTCCTGAATTTATTGCGGATTTAGAAAAAGTTGGGCAAATGTGTGTTCATGCTTTGAGAAATGGCAATAAAATCTTAGCTGCAGGAAATGGCGGTAGTTCTTCTCAAGCAAGTCATTTTGTAGGTGAATTATTAGGTAGATTTGAGTTGGAACGAGAAGCACTTCCCGGTATTTGTTTATCTTCCGATTTAACTAATTTAACTGCAATTTCTAATGATTACGGATATGAGCGCGTATTTTCAAAACAAGTAGAGGGGCTAGGTAAAAAGGACGATATCTTTATCGGATTGACTACTTCAGGAAATTCAAAAAATATTATTAAAGCCTTAGAAAAAGCTCGAGCTAAAGATATGTTAACGATCGTATTAAATGGCCGAGATGGCGGTATTTTGAAAGATTCAGATTTAGTTGATGTTAATTTAATTGTTAATGACGAGAATACTGCGAGAATTCAAGAAAGTCATATCTTGATAATTCATATTATTTGTAAATATATTGAAGATGGATTATTCAAAAATTCTTAATTTTATTAAGAAAAACAATTTCAGTAAAAGAAAAATTTTAGTAATTGGAGATATTATGCTTGATGAATTTTGTTATGGTTTTGCAAATCGTATTAGTCCTGAGGCTCCAGTTCCAGTATTTGAACCAAATACTTCCAAATATATGTTGGGCGGTGCAGGGAATTCTGCATTAAATCTTAGTACTTTGGGTGCGAATGTCGAAATAATTAGTATTGTAGGAAATGACGATAGTGCTAAACAAATAAATTCTCTTTTGGATAAATTTAATATAACAAATAGATTAATTTATGATAATTTTCCAACAACTCACAAAAAGAGATTTGTGGCATCAAATACTCATTTATTAAGAAAAGATGTTGAAAAGATTCGAAATATTGTAGACAGTAATGTTGAAAAAGAAATTTTGGATATGATTGATTCCGTTCAAGATATTGATGCAATTATAATTTCAGATTATGCAAAAGGCGTTATTACTGAGTCAATTGTTAATTATTTGAAAACTAAAAATAAGCCAATTTATGTTGATTCAAAGCCTGAAAAATATGATTTGTTTAAGAATGTATATTTACTAAAACCTAATTTGAGGCAAGCAATGATGGCCTTAGGTATTCAACGAAATGAATTGAAGGTTGATGAAATTGCATTAAATTTATCGAAAAAATATAATTCCAATATCTTTCTAACTTTAGGGAATAAAGGTTCATTAATTCACGAAATCAAAAATAATAACTCTACAAAAATTGATATTTTTGATAAGAAAAAATTGAAAGATGTTAGTGGTGCAGGAGATACAGCATTAGCTGCATTTGTCTTAGCAAGTTTAGATACTGATTTTATACTTTCATCAGAATTTGCTAATGTTTGTTCAGGGATGGTTGTATCTAAATCTGGAACTGCAAGCACATCTTTAATTGAAATTCAAAGAGAGTTGACTGATGAAAAATAAAAAAATCTTAGATGATCTAATTGGAGAGTTTAATTTCATTTTGGATTTGATTCCTTCCAAATCCCTTCCGGAAGGTAAGCGAATTCTAATCATTCGACTTTGGTCGATGGGTGAAAGTATTCTAACTTTGCCTTTAATTTCTCAACTAGCTAAGAAAGGTTACAAAGTTGACGTATTATGTAGTAAATTTAACAAAGATATATTCTTAGGTCAAAAATTCATAAATAAATCGAAGATTATTAGCTTGAATCCATTAAAGGATTTGAGAAAAATTTTATCTTTACGAAATAAATATGATATTGTCATTGATACCGAACCGTTTGTAAACATATCTTTATGGTTAGCTAAATTTATTAATGGTTACTCCATTGGATTCAATACTTGTTCCCGTAAAGATAAATGGGATGCGAATATAATTTACAATGATAAACAACATGTTGTTTTGACATTTCTTGATCTGATGAAACCTATCGGAAAGTACTTTGTTCCAAAAAACCTGATAAAACTTAAATATGGTTTAGGTTCTGAAAATAAAGTTAAACGTTTATTGAAAGGTATCGGAAATAAGAAAAAAATAATTATTCACGGTGGTGTTGGTTCAACAAATAAAAATAGATGTTGGTCTCCTATTAATTTTTCAAAAGTTATGAAACGATTAGATCGAAAAGATGTTTGCTTCATTTTGACAGGTTATTCTAATTCAGAGATTGAAAATGATAAACTTATCTTAAAAAATTCAGAATTGAATCATGCAAAGGCAATAATCACTAATGGTAAATTAAAAAATAAAGACTTATTTTGCTTGATTTCAAAATCAGATCTAGTTATTTCAAATGACACTGGACCGATGCACGTCGGTGCTTCTCAGCGAACACCCACAATCGGTTTATTTGGTCCAAATACGCCAGTTAGATTTAGTCCATATGGTTCAAAAAATCATTCCATATATAAATCCGAAGGCAGACCTCTAATTAATGTTCATTTGAAAGAATTTAAGGAAGATGGAGGTTTAAGAATAAATCGTATTAATCCTGTGGAGATTGTCCGGTTGGCTAAAAAAATATTATGGGTAAAATAATTAATATATCTGAATTAGAATCACTCGTAAAGCAACTGAGGTCTGAATCTAAAACACTGGTCACTACCAACGGTGCGTTCGATATGTTACATGTGGGACATTTATCCAATTTAGAATTCGCGAAAAAACAAGGGGACATTCTAATTGTGGGTTTGAATTCAGATTCATCAATTAAAAAATACAAATCTGAAGATAGACCAATTATTTCTGAAAATAAACGGGTTCGGATAGTTTCAGCATTGGATTGTGTTGACTACGCATTCGTTTTTGAAGAAGAAACTCCGTTAACTTGGTTAGAAATAATTAAACCCAATATTCATGTTAAAGGGAACGAATATTCTGAAAATTTGTTGGAACGAGAATCTGTGGAAAAATATGGTGGAAAAATATTATTTAGTGGAGAAAAAATTGAATCAACCACTGATTTAATATCAAAAATGAAAAAATGAAAATTTGTATGATGATTGATGCGTGGAAACCGCAATGGGGAGGCGGTCAAATACATACTTCTGACTTATCTCGAACGTTGGTGGAAAGAGGTCATGATGTCGATTTATTTACTATGAATCTGGATGGTAGACCTACGATTTCAAACTTGGGTGGTTTTAACGTAATTCGAGTAGGTAAATCAAAATCAAAATTTAATATAATTAATCGATTGAAGTGGTGTATTAATGTTTGTAGAGCAATTAAAAAACTGAATAAAACCAAACAATATGATTTAATCCATGCTCATGCGAATTTAGCTGGTTTACCAGGAAAAATTATGAGTAAATATTTAGGAATTCCAATAGTATATACAGTTCATGGTAGTGGAATAAAATCTATTTTTCAAATGTATGGTTTTAATCCGTTTGCGTTGGGTCTAGGAATATTTGAAAGATTTTTACAGACAGGAATAATTTATGATACTGAAATTAGTGTTGATGGAACTTTTTTCAAGATGAAAAACTTGAATAAAAAAATTAAAGTTATTCATAGCGCGATTGATGTCAATAAATTTAGCGGTATTACTAAAACGAGCTCTAAAAAATTTAGATTTTTATTTGTTGGTAGACTGCATCCACAGAAGGGGATTTCTATTTTACTCGACACATTAAGTCAAATTAAAAATAAGTTGGATGGAGTTGAATTTATTATCGTCGGATCTGGTCCTGAAAGCAATAAATTGCAAGCTAAATCTAAAACGCTAAAATTGAATAAATTAGTTAAATTCACTGGTAGAATATCCGATACTAAATTGAAAAATTATTATGTTTCGTCAGATTGTTTCATTCTTCCGTCATTATTTGAAGGTTTACCTTTAACGTTGCTTGAAGCTTGGTCTGCAAAATTACCTGTTCTTGTAACTGATGTTGGAGAGCATAAATCATTAATCTATCAAGGAAAGGATGGATTTGTTATTCCTTCAAAAAATGTTGAAGTGTTATCAAAATATATTTTGAAAATTAAAGATATGACTAAAACTCATTTGGAAAAAATTGGATTAAATGGTTACACAAAGGTAAATAAAAATCATACTTTAGCTGTTATGACTAACAAAATATTAAAAGTGTATAGGGGTGTTTTAATAAAATGAGTCTTGAATCTTATCCTGAAAAATATTATAACTCTATTAATCATAAACCGATGAGTGTTCTAAAAAAAATTTTATTTAAAATTTTGTCTGTAAGCCCGTTTATATCAAGATATTACTTTATTTTGAATAAATTGCTGACTAATTCCAAACAAAGGGGGGGGGGGTAAAATCAAATTATTAGACATTGGTTGTGCTCAAGGTGGATTCTTAAATTTTATACGTAATGTCCGACCTAACGCTGAATTGTATGGGATGGATATTTCTAACGTCCAGAATATGCTTCCAAAAAATGTAAAATTCATTAATAAAAACATAATTACTGATAAATTACCTTCTAAAAAATTTGATTTTATAGTATCTTTACATTTAATTGAACATCTTAGCGTATCGGATGTTCCTGTATTTTTTGAGCGGGCCAGAAAAATGTTGAAAAAAAATGGAATATTGTTTGTCCTTACACCTAGACCATCTTATGAATTTTATAATGATCCCACTCACATAAGACCGTATAATAAAGAATCGCTAAAACGATTTTTTAATATGGCAAACTTTACTAAATTTAATACCTTTGATAATGATGAATTTAACTTTCCGTTTAATAAAATTATGAATTCAATGAAAGTATGTTTTGGTTTTGGAATTAAATGAAAGTTGTTATGTGGAATTTTCGGGGACGAATTGTTGGTGACACTATCCGTGAAACTTCAATTTTACACTCTTTTGGTAAAAAAACAGATGTTATTGGAAGTTCAATAATAAAGGATTGTTATTCAGGTAATCCGTTAGCAGGTAAACTAATTGTGGATAAACGCCTAGATATACTAGCGACGGACATTTCTATTTTTGAAAAGATCTATGCATCCTTTGGATGTATTCTTTCAGCATTAAATAAAATAAGACAATACGATTTATGCATCATTACTCAAAAAAACAAATATTTATTCTCGTTTTTATCTAATTTGGTTGGTACTCCAACCATCCTAAAGGAAGATCTGCCTTCAAATAAAGCAAAATTCTATTTCAATAAACATGAGTTGAAGGCTTCAGATAAATATATAAAAAACACAAATAAAACGAAGATTGGAATAAATATCGAATCCAGATCTATCGATAGAGCTTGGTCAGTCGATAAATATATTACATTAATTTCTGAGTTAATAAAATTAAATTTTGAAATATACTTACTGGGTTATGATACAAAATATAATTCTGAAGTTGTATCTAAATTTGGAAATAAACTAATTAATCTTGTAAAGGGGAAATTATCTGTACGCAAATCTGCGGCAATATTATCTAAGTTGGATTGGTATATCGGTAACGATTCAGGATTTTCACATGTTGCGGTTGCAAGTGGTACAAATACTGCGGTCATATTTTTAAATAGTAATTCTGAAATATTGAATTGGGGCGATGTTATTGTTAAAAAACTTAAAAATCCATCTGTCAAGAAAGTAATTAAGGTGTTAAAATGAGTTTGAAACGAAAATTGATAAGTGGTGGAATTTGGATAAGTGGTGCAACTGTAATTACCGCAGCATTAGCATTTTTATATCGATTATTATTGATTCAGAATTTAACCGTTTATGAATATGGTTTATTTTATTCTATTGTAACTTTCTTTTTGGTTGCAACTACTATGATAGATATGGGTATTTCTCCTGCATTTCAAAAATTTGGTTCAGAATTTTTGAGTAAACGGAAAAATGGGAAATTTAATTCATTGATTAATTATTTTTTGAGATATAAAATTAGAAACGGTATATTATTTTTGATCTTAGTATTATTATCTTCAAAATTCTTATCGTCCTATTATTTCAGAGATGTTGCTGCATTTTATTTATTTATCGCACTGGGTTTTGTTTATTTCTTTATTGATATTTTCTTTAATTTCATAAATACTCTTTTACAGACCTTTCAAGATCAAAAATTATATTCATTTTATGAGGTAGTTAAAATTATTGTACAACTTTTACTGCTTTATTTATTCCTACTATTTGGATTTGGGATTTGGAGCCCAATATTTGCACTGTTTATCGGAAATGCAATTCCGAGTTTTATTTTTTATTTTTTAGTTAAAGCTAAACATTTGGAAAAAATAAAAACAAAAATAACTAATGTTTCCTTGAATTATGCGAGAATTAAGAAATTTGCATTACTGAACGTATTATTTGCGTTTGGAGTTTATGTTTTGAATTATACTGATACAATTATGCTAACTGCATTAAGAAATTTGGAAGAAGTTGGTCTGTATAATGTTGCGGTTCCAACTGCAAAATTAATTTTATTCTTCTCAAGCGCATTTACTTTAATTTTGATTCCTTTAACTGCATCATTGTATTCTAAACGAAAATTTGAAGTTATGAATAAATTAGTTAATGTTCTTTACAAATTAAATATTGTTTTATTATTGCCTATTGCAATGATACTCATTGTTTATCCGGAATTAGTTATTCGGGTTTTATTTACAGATAAATATCTTCCTGCCGCAAAAGCACTATCTATCTTAAGTTTGTCTTCGGTGTTATCTGTATTTTTCGTAATTAATACTCATATTCTAATTGGGTTAGAGAAGGCAAAATCAAATCTTCGTATAACTTCGATTGGAGCAATTTTTAATATCGGTTTGAATTTATTTTTAATTCCAATTTATGGTTTGGTTGGTGCAGCGCTATCTACCTTATTTGGATATTCACTAATGAGTATTTTGAGTTTTAGAGCCATTTCACGTAAATTTAAAGAATTAACAATTGATTTTAAAGGAATAGTATATTCAATTGTTTCGGGATTCATCTTTCTCGGAACATTAAATTTGTTGAAAAATTATTTGGAGTTTTCAAATATATGGCTTGAAACGATTACGGTTGTAGGAATATCAGGAGTAATTTATATTGCATCATTATTTATTTTAAGAGTTGTTTCGATAAATCAAATAAATGATATTATAAATTTGTATAAACTAAAAAATTAATATGAAAAATTACTTTGTTCAAAATGTACCTAATTCACACCGATCACATCTAATTTTTGCAAAAAGTGTAAATTCGGAATTGATAACGCCAATACCTAATCATATTCCAATTATATTTATACCAATTTTTACTTTTTTGAGATTGCCTTATCTTTATTTTAAGTATCCGTCTGGAAATTTTCTATGTGAGGGTATGTCAGGAGTTTATTTCTCGAGCGTACTGAAAATCGTGAGACCAAAAATAAATATAATTTATCATGATGCCGATTTACTATTTCTTCGGGACTATAACCATCTCAATGGTTTGAAAAAGGTAATTTTAAATTTATTCTTGGGTAAAATCGACTATGTGATTTCGGATTCAGTATTATCTGCTAAATCTATTAAAAAATATTTGAAAATTAATTCTGAAGTTGTTTATCCGCCAGTGGAAGTTAATAACTTTAAATTTAAACCAAATCTAAATTCTAAACAAATTATTCACGTGGGTAGAATTTCATCTGAAAAGAATCTCGAACGATTGATTAAGGCTTTCGTAAAAGTTAAGATGAAAATTCCAGAAAGTCGATTGGTGTTTATTGGTCCAGGAAATTCAGATAATTTGAAGTCACTTGCATCAGATTTGGGTGTCAAAATTGAGTTTAAGGGATTTGTTAAGAATCTTAATTCTGAATTAAATAATAGTTTGATTGGATATAATGTTTCAAATTTCGAGCCGTTTGGATGCAATGGTTTGGAGTATTCGTTGAGTGGAGTAATACCTATCACTGGTAGAAAAAACGGTAATAATGAGGTACTAACTGAATCCAAAATTATTTGTAATGAAAAAAGTGTAGTTGATATATCAAATAAAATTATTGAACTTATGAGTTTGAGTAATACTGATAAACTAAACTTACTAAAATCATTAAAATCTAAATCAGAAAAAATAAATGATAAATCTCAATCAGTAAAGTTTAAGAATGCTTTTGGTAAACTAAAAAAATGAAAAGTAAAACTTTAATTTTCTTTTTGGATGCAGTACGTCCCGATTATATTGGTCCGAATACTCCGTTTATGAATTCATTGAAGAAGGACGGATCTTTTTTGAAATTAGATACTTTGTTAGGATATTCTTCTGGGATATGGCCAAGTATTTGGACTTCAACATATCAAGATACGCATAATAAATTTTTAGTTTATCAATATGATCCTAAAGGTTCTAAATTCAAATGGTTTAGTTGGTTCAGATTTATGC
>JAAZYP010000002.1 GCA_014239585.1 Nanobdellota archaeon | reverse complement strand
TCTGTACATTGCCCTCCTCCGGTTGCATTAGTTAAATCTGAATCAACACTCGCGGATGATGAATCTGCATTAACTGTCTCATCTGCGATTGCTGATGCCCAAACTGGTGCTTCATTCACGTTATTGATATTAACCGTAATATTTTCATCATAAGTTAATCCTCCTGAATCTTCAACTCGAACTTCATAAGTCCAACTTGTACTGCTTTCATAATTCAAAGTGTCGCTACTGGTAACTGTGACCACTCCTGTTGAACTAGCGATTTGAAACAAATGTTCACCATTACCTCCGGTTAATTCGCTCCAAATCATAGATCCGCCCTCAGAATCTGTTGCAGAAAGTGTTCCTACTGTTGTTCCTCCGGCTGAATTTTCATTTACACTAATTGAATTCGGAGTTATATCTGATGGAGCCGTATTCGGAGCACCAATATTTGAATTGGATGATACTAATGTCGATCCATCTTGGACAGCATCACTTGGTGTGACTGCCACAGTCCAATTCTCATTAAGAGACGTCATTGAACTATCAATTACTTGATACGTTGGGGTACCACTCCCATACATTGCTGTGATTTGATCCGCAGTAAGAGCAACATCATATATTTGAGCGCCATCAACTAAACCATCCATCGGCCAGTAATACGACTGATGTGATGCTCCAATTCTTATTTGATATCCATTACTTCCTGTAGTCGTCAGGTTTCTTGCGTCAGTGCTTACTAAATTACCATTCACATATATTTTCTGCACATCTGTGACGGTATCCCATGTACCACAAACATGATGCCAGCTACCTCCAGTAAATGTGGCGGCGGCATATCCTCCTGCTTGATCCAACCCCCATCTCACACCTAATCCTGATTGATAATATAATTTGAATGCATTTCCTTTAGTAATAAAATAAGTATTATCAGTTAATGTGGAGTCTGGTTTTATCCATAAACATGCGGAAATTGCAGACATCCCGTCAAAATCAGAATCATCTGCTCGGTAAAGATAATCTCCGCTTGTTGAACTTATTTTTGTTAAATCGTAACAACCTCCGCTCAGACCACACGTACTGACACCCTTCCAGTCTGCACCGCTATTTGTAAATTCATTATTTAAAGAAGAATAATCCTTTATCGCAGATGATGAATTAGTATCAAATTGGGCATTTAATTTTGCAATGGAAACTGTTTCTTTCCTCCAGTCAAAAATTGCTGTGACTGGTTGCGATTCTGGATCGGCAACACTTTGAGCTGTTGCAGTCAAAGCGTCCGCAGGAACGGGGCTTGTGGGAGCAATAGTTGGCGTTACATGTGTAGGTACTTGGTTATTTACTGTAATTGATACAACTGAATCAGCTGTTCCTCCTAATCCATCGCCACATCTTACCGTACAACTTGCTGTGCCAAAAAAGTTTAAGGCAGGCGTTATTGTGAGGGATGTGGTTACTGCACAATCTACTTCGGAAGTATTTTCTGCCTCGATAGTAAAAAAACCCGGAGCTCCGCCTCCATCAACGTCACATTCTCCGCCTGGTGCATCATTTAAATTAGCATCGCAAACAGTTGCACCTGAATTTGAATTTACTGCTGAACAAGTTGGTGCTGTTGACCAAGTTGGATAAGTGGGTCCTCCGCCTCCGCTACTACATGCTCCTGGTTGATCATCTCCTGCACTATTTGGATCTCTTCCATTAATGACTTCATCATAATCACATTCTCCTCCTCCGTCATTATCTGCGTTAGAATCGGAAGTGCCTGTTCCATAAGTCTCATATTCACTAGATAAACAATCTCCGTCTGCATCAGCGATTGAGTGTCCTCTCTTGTTTGCACACTGTCCTGCAGCTAAAACTGCACATGCGCCTCCTCCAAGATTTGGAGCATTTGGATTTCCTGGATCTGAAGCCACACCATTACAAGATAGTGCGAATACTGTCTCATCAAAATCCGTTAATCCGTCGCCATCACTATCTGGATCTGGAACCGGATCATATGCAAAATCCACATCATGATTCAGATCATTACCAAAATCAAATTGCATTCCGAATACTCCGGGAGGCATTTCTCCAATAGTGTGTGATATTTCTGCAATTTCGGAACAAGAATAGTTTTCAATAATGTATGAATATTCTCCGATAGACGAGTAGAGTATGGTTTCTCCACATTTAAGATAATTAAACGTTAAGACTTGATTTGATAATGCGTCCTTTGTAATATTTAGTGTTCCAGTTCCAGTGGTATTGAAATAAACTATCCAATCTCCGCCGGAAGTTCCATACTCCCACGGATTAATAACAGTTATATCAAATTCAAGAATGAATTCTTGCTCAGAAAGATGAGGTGTAATCCATGAAATTTTGTCAATAAAACTATCTGAATTTTCATCATAAAATGTCACGTTGAAATCTTCACGTTCTGTGACATCAGTTTTGACTCCTTCAATCATCCAGTAGAGTTTTACTTGTTCAGGAAGTAATTCTGGAACTGAAGCATAAGTCAAAATATTTTCATAGTGGATATCAGAAGAGACGGTGATTTTTTTTTGCATTTTACCGTCTACTTCCGAGGTATCCGTTTCGACAACTTCAGGAGGTTTTGTCTCAACCGTTTGTTGAGTATCAGTTTTTATCCAAGTAACTGGTTTGTTTATTTCCGCATGTAATTGAGTATATTCTGAAAAATTTGTATCTTCTGCAGTTGCAAACCCTTGGACATTTGAATAACCAGCATTTAAGGACATTACCGATATGAACATCGCTAATGAGGCGAAAATAATTAATGAATTTCCCAAATTAAAATTTGGTTTTGTCATTTATTACCTCCTTTCGATGCTAAAAACTCAAGTACGTGGCTTCTATTTGCAAATTTTTTAGATCTGACTTGAGTGTCGAGCCACTTCAAAAGTTTCTTATCGATAGTTATAGTTATTCGTTCTTTAGACATGTCTAGCTAAATTAGCTTGTACATATATTTAAGTATTCCTGCTTATCTTAGAATATTAGTACATACTAAGTATGTATTATATATTTAACACTAATTTAACTGGTGCATGATCTGAACCCATCACATCACTCAAAATTTGTGAATTTTCTATCTTTGATTTTAATTTTTCTGATGTCAAAAAATAGTCAATTCGCCATCCAATATTTTTCTGTCGTGCGCTAAATCTATAACTCCACCACGAATATTGTTCGGGTTTATCATTGAAAAGTCTGAAAGTATCGATGAATCCGTTAGAGATATATTTATCAAAACCTGATCTTTCCTCTGGACTAAAACCTGCATTTTTCATATTTTGTTTTGGACGCGCTAAATCTATTTCTTTGTGAGCAACGTTCAAATCTCCGCAAGTCACAACGGGCTTTGTTTTCTCTAAACTTTTAAGATACTTCAAAAAAGATTTGTCCCACTTTTTTCGGGGTTCGATTCGAGCTAAACCTCGTTGAGCATTCATAGTATAAACGTTAACTAAAAAGAATTTATCGAATTCTAATGTGATTATTCGGCCTTCACTATCGCCTTCAGTAATACCTCCACCATAACTTACATTCAATGGTTTTTTCTTGGAAAAAATTGCTGTTCCAGAATATCCTTTTTTATCTGCCGAATTCCAAAAATGATGTTCATAATCATGTAATACTTCATCAACTTGATCAGGATGTGCTTTGGTTTCCTGAATACATAAAATATCTGGATTTTCTTTTGATACAAATTCAATAAAATTTTTCTTTAGAACTGCCCGAATGCCATTTACATTCCAAGAAATGATTTTTAATTTTGATGTCATTTCTCGTCTCCTCTGAAGCGGTTCCATGAAACCATTTTCATATTAACCGAGCGAGAATAGCTAAAATTGTGATTGCGATAACATAGCTCATAACTGTTGTCGGTTTAATTTGGATAAACGAATCTTCGCTGTCTCCGTAACTAACTATCCCTCCTTGTGAGGATGGTAATCGAACTTTATCTTTCTTAGCCATATGAGAAAACAGAAATAATTGTTTAAAAATTGCTCGGAAAATGTTTTTTGAAAACTTTCGTTTTTGATTAACCTTTTTATGAAAAAGGTTAACGCAGAGATATAAGCCACCTTTTGTTTCGCTCCGATGCGGACAGCGAATACAGACATTCGACTTAGCGGCATACGCCTTGCACTCATCCAGTCTGACCCTATTTCACCTTACTCTGTACAACTTCAGCCGAAGCGTCATCATACGAACAGAGCAGTTCGTTTCTGTTGCCAGACGAGCCGATTAAAGCACGCTTGCGCTGGACTTCGCGAGTGGGTGGACTTTCCACAGTAAATCTTTTGTTGGCTAAGTTAAGCAAAAAGCTTTGCCAAAACCATTTATGATTCACCGATAGTCTGTCTCTCTGCGTTAGTTTGAGGGTTGATTTGCGGTTTAAAAGCATTTTGGCTAAAGCGTTTTATAGTAAAATGTAGTTATTTAGCCATGTGGCAAGATTTAGTTAAGAAATTGATTGGTTACGAAGAACATAAAGTTTGGAAATACTTTTTGCCAATGAGACAATTGAAAGCCATTGAACGATCCAGAAAAAAATGATGCTTAAAGATGGACCCTTGCATACCATACTCGTTGCCACAGCATTTGTATTTTTTTGGAGAGGCGCGTGGGGATTAATGGATTTATATTTGATTCCAAGTAATCAAGTTGCCAGTATGACTGTATCTCTAATTTTCGGTCTAATCATATTAATTGTAACTCGAAGTATCATACACTTAGATTAACGTTTTCTTCGTCGAGGAACTTCAGATTTTATTGTTTTGAAAAATACATAAAACAATACTACGTCGATAGCAAATTCTGCTGTAGGTAGCATTTCCAACGGATTCAAAATTACATAATCTATAATATATACAAGAGCTGCCGCTATCAAAATCATAGGTAAATCTTTTTTCAAATTTAACTTCATAAATATAATTACGGTTAGTAATTGATAAATGTTTTCAAAAAAAGTGGTAGGTAAATCACCAAATATAGTAAAGGCTTAAGGACTGTTAGTAACTGCAAGCTTAACATCTCGTTGCCTCGATGCTCACACTCCAGTTCTATCAAACTTGTCTTTTACAAGTGTCCAGAGAGTCTCTTTTCACAGGTGGCTTCCCTCTTAGATGCTTTCAGAGGTTATCCACTTCGAGCGTAGCTGCTCAGCGTGCCTTGTCAGACAACTGATACACCAGTGGCTCGGGCACTCCGTTCCTTTCGTACTAAGAGCAACTTCTCCTCAGACTCTCAACACTTCTAGTAGATATAAAACAAACTGCTTCACAGCGTTCTGAACCCAGCTCACGATGCTTTTTAATCGGTGAACTCCCGCACCCTTGGTTGCTGCTGCACAACCAGGATAAGCAGAGCCGACAACGAAGTCGCAAGCGCCATGGTCGATATGTACTCTAGCATGGCACCACTCAATTATCCCCGAGGTAGCTTTTCTATCAATTCCGGCTCTCAGTAAGAGAGACACGGAGGTTCTCTAGACCCTACTTTCGTACCTGAAATCCTTGCTTTTCAGATCTCAATTAAACCAGCTTTTGGTCTTGCCCTCGACATCCGGTTTCCAACCGGACTGAGCTGATCTTAGGGTCCTCCCGATATTCTTTCGGGAGGGTAGCGCCCCACTCAAACTGTCCGCCTATAGGTGTTCCCATTAAGGTAAGTCAATCCATAATGAAGGTATGGTGTTACATTGTTGGCTCCACAAAATCCGGAAATTTTGCTTCGAAGCCTCCCATATACTCTGTGCAAACATCACAAATTAACAGCTACAAGCTACAGTAAAGCTCTACGGGGTCTCATCGTCCCACTAGAAGTCTCTGGCCCGTTCCCCAGAATAGTAAGTTCATGAGGTTCATCCTAGGGACAGTATCAGCCTCGTTACTCCATTCATGCACGACCACATTTAATGGCCAAGGTATTTCGCTACCTTAAGAGGGTCATAGTTACCCCCGCCGTTTACTAGTCCTTAGGCAGATTGAAAACCGCTTTCAGATACTAGCACTGGGCAGAAGTCACCGGCTATACTAAACATTCCTATCTTGCAGCCGGCTACGTTTTTGTTAAACAGTCGGGCCGATCCAATATCTTAGCCCAGCAATCACAATAAAAATTACAATAGCTGGGATCCCTTCAACCGAAGTCACAGGACCATTTTGCCGAATTCCCTTAGGATGATTATTCTCACACGTCTTGGCTTACTCAGCCAGAGCACCAGTGTCGGTTCTGGGTACGAACATACAAATCGGTTTTTCAAAGGCTCTAAGACTCAACTGAACCTTGCGGCCCATAATGCATTCAATCGGTTCTCTACATGACATAACTCCCCAATTTTAAACACTTAGACAGACAGACAAGTCTGCTCAATTTATCTTAAAGCGTCACCTTTCATTTTTGCATGGTACTGGAATATTAACCAGTTTCCCTTTCGTCTAAATCGGTTAGGATTCAGACTTAGGATCGACTAACCCTTGGCTGACAAACAGTGCCAAGGAACCCTTGCTCTTTCGACGATGAGGTTTCTCACCTCACTTAGATACTACTACTGCTAGCATTCACATGATTACGCGGTCCATACACTTTCACAAACATACTTCTATCCACGCAAACCGCCCACATACCCCGGCACTGCTTACGCAGCGGGGGACAGTATCGGCGTCTGATTTTAGTCCCGTCCATTTGCGATCCCTAAGGCCTCATCGAGTGATCTGTTACGATATCCTTAGAGGATGGCTGCTTCTAAGCCCACCTCCTCGATGTCTACGACCAAAAAAATCTTAAGTACACTTAATCAGAACTTTAGGGCCTTAACTGTCCTCTGGGTTGTTCCCCTCTCGTGATTCAAGCTTAACCCGAACCACTTTTTCCAAGCTTCTACGCATCTGAGAGCTTCGGAGTTAGACAGTATGGCAAGGGATTGCTCCCCAAAACCATACAATCTGTACTCTACACTAACAGACTGCTCCACCTAGACTAAACTACGGCTTATTTCTGTGGGAACCAGCTATTGCCCAACTCGATTAGCATTTCACCCCTATACTCAGGTCATAAGAACGCGTGCTCGCAGAAACTCTTCCGGCCTCCACGGGGTCTTACCCCCACTTCACCGTGCCCAAGCATAGCTCGTCGGGCTTCAGGTCTTATCCTTGTGACTATCGCGCTTTCACACTCGGTTTCCCTACGGCTCCATCCAGAAGATTTAACCTCGCCACAAAAATAAACTCGCTAGCTCATATTTCAATACGAAAGCAGCAACACCTTAGTGCCGCTACAAACTGTAACCATTTAATTTCAGGATCTTTTCACTCCCGGTTAAGGGATCTTTTCAACGTTCACTCACGCTACTAATACGCTATCGGTCTTGAGAAATGTTTAGGGTTAGGAGTTACTGCCTCCTGTATTCATGCACAACTTTCAATGTACACTACTCTCTGTTGACAATATACTTCAAAATAAATAATTACGGGACTATCACCCTCTTTGGTCTAACTTTCCAGAAAGTTCACCACCAATTTCGAAGCACTGCGACAACACCACATCTCCATACGATCACTCGCACGGATTCGGTTCGCCCTCTACCGTTTTCGTTCGCCATTACTCACGGCATCTCTATTGATTTCTTTTCCTCCGGCTACTGAGATGTTTCAATTCACCGGGTTCCCAATCACAATGTGATTTTATTCCTAAGAATAAAGGAAGTCCTATTAGGTAATCTGGAGATCAAAGGATGCATGCGCCTCCCTCCAGCTTTTCGCAGCTTGCCACGACCTTCATCGGTTTCTCAAGCCTAGTCATCCACTAAATGGCGTATCTAAGCCTTGATAATAAAAAATAATCTTATTATTCAACTTACTATTTTTGGTGATTTACCTTAACCAAGAATAACTTCTTGATCGCAATTTTTTCTCTTTCGAGATGAGTTCCTAGAACTCATTAGAGACAAGTTACGGAAACTTGCTCCTCTTGTTACCTTTTACAAAGTAACAATGGACTTGAAGTGATTTGAACACCTAACCTCCTGCTTGCAAAGCAGGCGCTCTACCAAATTGAGCTACAAGCCCGTGATGATCTAATCTATGAATATAAAGTTCTATAAGGGCGCCCGTAAGCGCCCTCATAAAAGGAGGTGATCCATCTGCAGGTTCCCCTACAGATACCTTGTGTTGACTTAATCCGCCTCACTGAGCTATGGTTTGAATCTGCCCGAAAACAAATCCTCACCATAACCCTGCTCGGTTGACTTGACAGGCAGTGAGTGCAAGGGCCAGGGACGTATTCACCGTACGTTGATAACATACGATTACTAGGGATTTCGGCTTCACGAGGACGAGTTGCAGTCCTCGATCCGAACCAGATTGACTTTAAGGGATTGGCTTCTCCTTTCGGAGTCGCTGCCCGCTGTTTCAACCAGTGTATGTCGCGTGTAGCCCAGGACATTCGGGGCATACAGACGTACCGTAGCCTGCACCTTCCTCATCCTTTCGAATGCAGTCTCTTCAGTGTGCTCGCTCTCAAATAAGAACGGTGGCAACTGAAGACGCAGGTCTCGCTCGTTCTCTGACTTAACAGAACACCTCATGGCACGAGCTGACGACCGCCATGCACCACCTCTCAGCGCGTCAAGTAAGCCATTTAGGCTGACCTTCATTCTGCTGTCGGCCCTGGTAGGGTTCCCCGCGTATTGTTGAATTAAACCGCAACATCCACCCCTTGTTGTGACCCCCCGCCTATTCCTTTAAGTTTCAGCCTTGCGACCGTACTTCCCAGGTGGCCTGCTTAACGATTTCTCTTCGACACTGCAAAAACACGAAGAAATTGCAGCACCTTGCAGGCAGCGTTTACGGCTAGGACTACTCGGGTATCTAATCCGATTTGCTCCCCTAGCTTTCATCCCTCACTGTCGGATCCGTTCTAGTCAGACGCCTTCGCCACTGGTGGTCCATCAAGGATTAACACATTTTACCGCTCCCCCTGACATTCCTCTGACTCCTCCCGGTCCCTAGTCGAATAGTATTTTCAGCCTTCCTGACAGTTAAGCTGCCAGATTTCACCGAAAACTTTCTCGACCAGCTACGGATGCTTTAAACCCAATAATTGTGACCACCACTTGGGGCGCCGGGGTTACCGCGGCGGCTGGCACCGGTCTTGCCCACCCCTTATTCTCCAAGATTTTTAAACTTGATAAAAGCTAACTATAAGCTAGCACGTAGGATGCCCTTATCACGCTTTCGCGCATTGTAAAGGTTTCGTAACTGCTGCACTCCGTAGAGCTGGAACCCTTATCTCAGTGTTCCTCTGGAGGCTATGACTTTCATCACCCCTACAGATCTTTGGCTTGGTAGGCCTTTACCCTACCAACTACCTAATCTGTCGCCAACTCATCCTTGAGCGCCGAAGCTTTGAATGTATAAATCTTCCAATATAATACATCTATGGAGTATTATCCTCAGTTTCCCGAGGTTATTCTCCACTCAAGGGCAGATTATTGACGTGTTACTCAGCCTTCCGCCATGTTCTAAAAGTACATTTGACTTGCATGTCTGAATCGCATCCTACTAGCAGTGGTCTCCCGCAGGATCAACGGGAATTAATTTTAAATCCTAATTATCTTTTTTTGGAATAGTTGTTGAATATCTCACTACTTAGGTTAGATCATCTACTTAATGCCAATTGTTGTAACTGGCATACACTTTTGCTCATATTGAGCACTCTCCGGCTATGCCTTCACAGAAATGTCAGACTTAACTGACTAACCTTCTCTAAAATAATCTGATTTATAAAACTTGTTGTTCGACTTTTGAAATTTATCAACTTACTTCACAGCAAGCGTTTTTGGTAATGCAAACATTGAAAATGAACTAACTAATACTACTGAGAAAACCAACCCGATAATCAACTCAGGATTTGGAAAAAGATTTGCGTAATTTAAAGTCAAAACTGCACAGGTAATTCCTCTCGGTGAACTTAGAACTAAAAATTTATTATATTGTTGAAATTGACTTGCAAAATATTTTGTTGCGACAAATCTCGCCAAATAAACTACCCCGATTAATAATATCGCTGGCAAAATTGCAGTCTTCATAACTTCGAAACTAATTATTGCTCCCAAAATAACATAAACAAATGTCACTAAAATTAATTCCATTTCTCCACCGAAAGATTTGATAATACTTGGGACTTTAAGTCTTGAATTTCCAAAAACTATACCGACTGCCAATGCTGTTGCGATTCCTGATGCCCCGAGAATTTCGGAAAGCGCATAAGTGAAAAACAATGCACCGAACATAACAATATGTGGCATTTCGCCCATTGTTAATCGTTTAATAAATTTTAATATTGCATATCCTAGCATAACTCCGAGACCTGCTCCAACAAAAATATTGTAAAGCAGCGTTTGAATTCCTTCACTCAAGACATTAATTGAAAATGATAATTGGGTTCCAGTATTGATGAAGTTGATTAATACAACAACCATCACTGCTGCCAAAATTGAATTTACTGATGATTCAATTTCAATATATTCTCTTAATTTTGGTCGAACTTTCAAGTTTCTGAAAATTGGTGAAATGATAGTTAGATCTGTTGATGCTAATAAACTTCCGAGAAGAAGTGCAAAAACCCACTCTAATCCCAATAATAGTTTGAAAATAACTGCAACAAAAATCACAGTTAATATTGCTGTGATAGTTCCATATGCAAATGGTGCTGCAAAACTTTTAGATATTTTTTTTAAATCCATACCCATTCCTGCATCAAAAAGAACCAATATTAGTGCCAATGTAATAAATGAACTTACGGATGTCAAACTCTCTGCTGGTTTAAACCATCCTAAAACTGGCCCAACTATTATTCCAAGAAGTAACAAAAATAGTGTTAATGGGTACCCTCTTCTTTCTGATAAAAGTTTAAGTAAAACACCCAACAACAAGATTAAACCAATTGCAGCAACGGAAAATGCGACTTGACTCATATGGTCTTGAAACCATACTTCATTAAAAATTTACTGAAAAATTATGCCAATAATGCCTTTAGTGTCCAGAACGCTAACGCTAGATAAATTAAATTATCAAATAAATAGATTTCTTTATTTTGATAAACTTTCTTAGTAATTGCCATCATCTCTTTTGGAAAATGAGCAAATGAGTGACCATATAACATTCCTCCAACTAAGAAAGCTGCTGCGAATTGTAAAATTGACATTTCTTTCATTAAAAAATAAAACAAAACAAAAAAGATTATCAAATACAATTTTCTTAATCGATGATCTTCCAAATAAACTCTGGCATATTTGTAAAATGATTTTGGTTCAACATAAAATAGTGACATCTTCAAAATTATTGCTACAGACATAACTAATGCTAAACCATTAACTAATGAATAAGCCATATTGATATTAAGTTCAAATTATATTAAAATGTTTCTAGAAAGGGTGGCATCCGCAGTCCGTTATTATTTCGTAAAGAACCCATCCGCCTAATACTAGCCATATCATCCAATCAAATGCAATTTTTGACATTGAATTTTTTCCTTTAAATTGTTGAATGTATACTCCCATTACTTTTGGATAATGCATCAGAGTGTGAGCATATAACATAACTCCTGCAATAACTCCTGCGAAGAACTTGACAATACCGATGCTAGGTATTAAACTATATGCTATAGCACCGAAAAACAGAAGGGTAAGATACTTGTAAAAATTTATGAAACCACCTAATTTATTTCCGTTGAACAAAGTTTTTGCCCAGTTCATATATCCTTTCCTATCTTGAGTAAGTAATATCAATTTGATGAATGTCCATGTTGCAAAAAATGCTACAATTGTTTCAACAACTGTTAGATGTAATTTTGCTGCTGCTAAAATCCATGCAAGTGCCGTAATATAAAACCAATTCATCGGATTCATAAAATATAATATTTTTTTAAGTATATAAACTTAATCTAAAAAATCGGCTTCTTTGATGACTCTCGGTAAATATTTTTCGCCCATAAATTCAATTCCTAAAGATACTAATGAATCAGATTCTACCTTCCATCCCCACTTCTTAACTTTTTCAATTTCTTTTTGCCACTCTTTTTTCTTGAACCAATCATAGTTTTGGATTTCTTTCAATCGCTTCATATCTTGGTCATTCATCTTGATCCAATTTGTTTTTGGAATCTTATATTTTTCAATATCATCATATTTTAGACCAATATATTTGGCATCTGGACATCCTGCTCTTTCTGAGAAGTGTGCCAAATTGATAGATCCTTGTTTGTAAACTGAATAAATATAATATCCGTATGGATCGAAATCACAGAACACATAAACTGGAAGTTTCAATTCTTTGTTTAAACGTGAAACTAATCTTCGGGCGGATCTTTCACCTTGGCCTTTTCCGGTTAATAAAATACATTTGTGTTTGTCCCAGAATTTCATCTGATTCAAAATATTCCAAACTGCAAACTTTTCCACAACTAAAACAAATTTTGCTTCAGATTTTTGAAATTCCATGGCAGTTGGTTCAACATTTGCAGGAATTGCTGCTCCCGCAGTGCCCATTTTTCTACAATTAATTTCATCGCCCGTTCGTACATCTTTGTAAGTAATTGGTCCACAAAATACTCCCTTTGGAGTTGGTTCCAAACCAAGTTCTTCTCTTAATGAATCTGCTGCAACCTCTAAATCTTCAATTACTGGATCTGATTCAGCTTGGTCTTCGAAAGTGTTTTCCTTCAAACCCTCAATAGTGTGTTTCAAAATATAGTAAAGTTGTCTTGTTGAAATTGATGGTTTATCTTGTTCAAGTAATTCTTTAATTTGTGCTGCAATCAAAACTGTTTGCATGAATTTTCGGGATTGTCCAACATTGAAGAAAGTTCGGGATTGTCTTTTATCTCCCAATCGAATCAATTTATCCTTCTCATCAAAATATGCATTTGTTAATGTTCTAACTGGCATTGTAATTTCAGGATTGTCATTTTCCTTGATTGTTTTTTCTAATTGTTCTCCAATTTTTTTCAATTTTGCAATAATATCTTTTTTACTATTCGTCATTTTCTTCTTCTCCTTCGTCTATCTCTTTTCCTGATGCGTACATAGTTTCAGCAGTTGCTAATAACTTCTCTTGAATTGGTTCTGCAGTTTTATCTATGTCTTTCTTTGCAATTTTATATGATTCGTTTGAAATTAATTTTGCTACTGCGATTGCAACTTCGCTAGAATATCCTCTAAATTTCTTTCTCTTTTCTTCTTCAAGTCCAGCTCTTTGTTTTCGTTTTACATATTGTTGTAAACTTCGTGCACATTCTTGAATAGCCAATTTGAGTTCTTTAGAAATATTTGGATAATTTGAAACTGCCGCTTTACTTTCAGAGGTGAATGGTACCCAAACAGATGCGATATGTACTACAATAATTGCTGGTCCTGTCGGCATACTTCCCGACGAATTACTTAAACCGTAACTTCTCCACGAAATTCCCTTAATTGCTTTTGTTATGGCACATGAACCTTCTTCATATAATAACGGAACTTTATTTGCAAATCGATTCATTGTTACTGAACCTTCTGCATCTAATTCTCCGCCGTATCCGATTGCAACTTCAACTTGAAATGGGAATCCTCGATAAACTGTAGGTCTACGTGTTACTGATTTAACAAATTCTAAATCATATTCTGATTCTAAACTTTTCGCTAATGCTTCATTTCCAATTGGACTTAAACAATCCGTACTCGGATTCATAATTTTTGCTTCAGCAATGGATTTGTGAATTGAATGGATTTGATCATCATCTAATAATTTTGGCATGGTTCTGCCATCAATTTCTGCTGCTTTCAATATTGCATTTGCTGTTCCTGAACCAACTTTATCAAAATCTTTTGTTAAGAAACTCTTTACTGAACGTGCAGATGTTGACTTCGACATACGTTTGAAAATTCCGAATTCCACTCCGTGAGGATGTGGTTTTTGTTCTTTTGCTGCCTTTGGAAGTTTATTTGATACTCGCGGAAATTTGTGTTTCTTTCCCTCGTGATCGATATATTCCATATCTGCATGAGGATTTACAACTGCAGTTTGTTTAATAAATTCGTAAGGAGATTGTTTTGCCTTTGTTATTTTTCCTTCCATAATCACTTCAATTCGAGTTCCGTGATCCTTCGTCCAATCTTTTGATGTGGATTCGACTATATCTGGCTCATTTGTTTTGATATCGATATGTAATTTGTGATGACGTGCTTGTTTCTCTTTTGCAGTCTTTGAAATAATTATTGCAGGTTTACCTGTTGTTAATTGTCCATACATGATTACTGCAGAAATACCAATTCCCTGCTGTCCTCTTCCTTGTTTTCCTCCAGTTGAACGGAATTTGGAACCGAAAAGCAATGAACCGAACGCTTTTGCTAAAACTTTCTTTGGTAATCCAGGTCCATTATCTTCAACAATTAATTTATACCTATTTTCGCCCATTTCTTGAATTTTGACAAAAATTTCTGGTAAAATTTTTGCTGATTCGCAAGCATCCAATGAATTGTCTACTGCCTCCTTTACTGAAGTTAAAAGTGCTTTAGCTGGATTATTGAACCCTAATAAGTGTCTATTTTTTTCGAAAAATTCTGCAACAGATACTTGTTTGTGATTGGTATCAGCCATGACGGCATTAAATGCGCTTTTCTTAAAAAGATTTCTCTTTTGTCCGAGATTTTACTATCTAACTATTAAAAATCTTGATAATTTTTTATTAGAAAAACTAATCACTCAGTCGGTCTTTTAGCCATCTAAACGAAGAACCATGTTGACTGCCTGCAAGAATCATTTCTACCGATCTTCGTGCCAAATAAACTGCTTCGGCCTTTCCGATAATCGATACTGTTTTGCCTTTAATTGCTAAATTTACGCCTGTTTGAATTTCTATTGACTTTCGTACTGTTCCTTCTCTGCCAATTACTCTTGCCCGAATAACGCCTAATCGGCTTTTTGAATCAGAATAATCTGTTAATTCAATAATCTCAAATAAATATTCATCATCAAATAGTTTCATTGCAGTTCGAGGGTTGAATCCTCGACCAATTGCTTCTACAACTGATTTTGTAGTTATGTTTTCACCTTCAATAGATACGTTTCCGCTATTTGATATTCGTAATTTTGACGCTCCGAGTTTCTCGATTCGTCGTTTAGTTGTTCCTTTTGGTCCAATTAAAACTGAAACTCTGTCTTCAGGTATATTTATGTAATCCATTAGAATTCTTCGGCTTCAAGTAAGTCTTTCAAATGACCTTTTTCTTTTAACCATTTAACTTGAATTGGTTTATAGTTGAACAAAATATTTCCTTTTCGATCGCCTTCATATTCCCAAGGTTCGATAATTACAATATTTCCTGGTCTAACCCATAATCTTCGTTTTAGTGCGCCAGGAATTCTTCCTAATCTTTCTTTTCCGTCGGCACATCGAATTCGGGATTTTCCCATTCCGAGACGAGTATCTACGATTCCGAACATTTCGTTTCCTTTCGGAAGACGAACTTTTCCTTCATCAGTTTTGTCATATGCATGACGTCCTCGTTTCTTGTTCTTCTTTTTTGATTGAACCATATTTTAACTCCCTATTTTTGTTTTAAAAGTATTGTTATACGTCTTTTCGGTCTATCTTTTTGTTTATCCCAACCATAATTACGATAACTTGATTTAATTAAACAATCAAATTGCTTCTTTATTCTCCGTGCTGCTTGCCGAGCAATTTGAGCATTTACTAAATAAATATCTGCTCCGTGTAACACATTATCTACTTTTGCAATTTTTGGATTTGAAAATTTGATATATCTTAATGATTCTTCTACAAAATGTTCAGGGTTTACTGAAGATCTTAATTGTAATTTTGCTAAATAATCTACACCTGATTCTCGCGAACATGCTGGACAACAATATTTTTTGATTTCAAATTTCCCCTCAACTTCTCGAGTTAGTGTTTCTCCGTCTCGCTTACTAACTACCTTTAACTTACCTTCTTCACCCATCTCAGTAATTTTTACTGAAATTAATTGTTCTGCGTGAGGTAAAACCAATGATTTTGTAATTCTTTCTTCAAGTATATCTTCTGCAGATTTTATACCTTTCATCCAAAATCCTTTGTTCAGAACTTGTTCACATTTAACACAAAATAATACGTTCTTTTGTTTTGGTAATCGTACATTTGGTTTAACTGAATAACACGAAATACATAAACTTTCGATTAATTTATCTGATTCTTTTCCGCATTCCGGACAGAATCTTGATTTGATTGACATATTAAGATTCCATTTATTTTGTTTAAAAGGTTAGTGTTATAACTTGATTTTGGCTAATCGCTTCAATCTTTCTTCTGTTGATGGATGAGTTGAAAATAATTTAAGCATGTTTCTACTCTTAAATGGGTTGGAAATAAATAGATGTGCACTTGCTTCTGATCCGAATCTCATAGGAAACCCTTTTCCGGCTTGTTCCAATTTCTTCAATGCGGATGCTAATCCTTTTGCATCTTGCGCCAATTTGGCGCCAATTTTATCTGCTTGAAATTCTCTGCTTCTACTGATTGCCATTTGAATAACTGCTGCAACAATCGGAGTAATTATTGAAATGATCAATAATGAAAATATATTTCCGTTTCTGTCTCGGCTGCCGAAAATTGCTGACCATCTCGCCATTGTTGCAATAAATGAAATTGTGGTTGCAATTGTTGCTGCAACCGAACCAATCAACATATCTTTATTCTTAATGTGTGCAAGTTCGTGAGCCAAAACTCCTTTCAATTCTTTTTCAGTCAATAGATCGATGATTCCTTCGGTGACTCCAATAACTGCATGTGCTTCATTTCGACCTGTTGCAAATGCATTTGGATTTTTGGACGGAATTAGGTATAATTCAGGTTTAATCATTTTATTTTTCTTACATAACCCATTCAAAATTTGATGAACTCGTGGATAATCTGAAACTGAAAGTTCTTTTGCACGATACATTCGAAGTACGAATTTATCAGAATACCAATATGCTCCAAAGTTTGTGATTATTGCAAAAATTAATGCTATAGTCATTCCTTGTTGTCCGCCAAGTAATGCTCCGATAACTAATAAAACTCCGCCGAGAGTTCCCAACAATATTGCTGTTTTGAAATGATTTAGCATAAATAAATAGTAATTATTAAATTTAAAAACGTTCTTAATATATTATGTTACTAAAAACACACTTCAGTATTGGTCTATTAGTTTTTGCAATATTAATCACTAAATCAATTTCAATTCCATTTTTAGGGACTCTTGCGGTACCGACAGTTGCTGCAACAATTTTCTATTTATTTGGATTGATGGTTCCAGATATCGATTCACCACACTCAAAAATCAGCAGACATTCACCTTTTGCACATCATATTACTTCAATATTTAGTAAACATCGAGGGATAGTTCATTCATTCACAACTGGAATTCTTGCTATGTTTGTAATGGCAGTAATTTTATCAAAATTAAATTGGAATTTAATGTTGGCAGGATGGTTCTTTATCGGATATGCCGTTCATTTACTTACTGATGCTTTAACACCTCACGGAGTTAGACCTTTTTGGCCATTTTCACATCACACATTTCGAGGACCAATTACAACAGGTTCCTTTTCTGAGAAAGTTATTTCAGTGATTGCTTATTCTGCAGGAATGATCTTATTTGTTCAAAGTTACACAAATCTTATATAATCAAAATTTTAATTGAGTAGATGAGCCCAAAAAAGACCACAAAACCTAAACAATTGGATAAAGGAGTTAAATTTTTATTTGGTATATTTGCAGTAATTATTTTTCTATCCGGAACAATTTCATCAAATAACGCAATGGCTATTGCCGAAAATCAAGTTAGTTCGATCGTTGCATCTCAAGGTCTTATTGCAAGCGCAACAGATGTTACTTTTGAAAATGGAATTTACAAAGTAACCTTAGATGTTGGGCATATTGATCATCCTCATCAAACTGCAGAAGTTTATTTGACTAAAGATGGTAAAATAATGGTTGTAGGTACTGCTTACGAAACAGACGGTTCTACTGAATCTGTTGCGCCTTCGCGAGAAGAATTTGAATTAGATGGTTCAGAACTTTCGATGGGTGATCCAAATGCGCCAGTTACGGTTATTGAATTCTCTGACTTTCAATGTCCATTCTGTCGAAAATTTTATACTGCTACGGTTCAAGATCTAAAAACAAATTATATCGACACAGGTAAAGTTTACTTTGTGTACAAACATTTTCCTCTTTCATTTCATCCGGCTGCACAAAAATCTGCTGAAGCAGTAGAATGTGCAAATGAACAAGACAAATGGGTCGAGATGCACGATAAAATATTTGATGAACAAGAAAAACAAGGTCAAGGTACTATTCAATACACTGCAAGCGATATCAAAACTTGGGCAAGAAGCGTTGTTAGCGATACAACTGCATTTAATACTTGTTTAGATTCAGGAAAATATTCTGAAAAGGTTGCTGTAGATATGGTTGAAGGTCAAGCTTCTGGTGTTTCAGGCACTCCTGCAAGTTTTGTAAATGGAATTTTAGTTTCGGGTGCTCAACCTTATGAATCTTTCAAAACTCTTGTAGACTCAGAGCTTAGCGAGTAAAAAATTATTTTCTAAATTTTTCTTAAAATCTTCTAAACGATCTAGTTGGAATGCAGCTCCGGCGGCAGGTTTATGACCACCTGCATTTGCATCAGTAAAACCTTTTACTGCAGATTTAAGTAATCTAGAACAATCAATACTTCCGTTTTGATTTCGAGCAGATACTTCCACATGATCGCTGTACATACTCATAACAATGAATGTTTTTTCACGTTCTTTAAATGAAAGTTTATTTGAAACTACGCCTCCGATTGCATATTTGGGTTTAAATTCCACAATATTCAATTTTCCGTCATGAAATATTTCAGGTTTAATATTTGAAATAACATTTTTTATTTCGGCATTAATATCGTGATTTAAATCTGCTAAACTTGATTTTAATATTTCGATAATGGACTTATCTAATAACATATTTAATGCTTCATCAGTTCGTTTTGGATTTACGCTTGTTGCCGAATTAATAATTTGGGCAATGATTCCCGGTGTGGAATCAATCCATTCTTTTTCATGTTTAAATTTGAATTCATCAAATGTTTTTTGCATAAATTCGTGCCAAGTATCTGCAGATGCATCTGAAATCAATCCCACCGTAACCATCCACGCTATATCTTCCAAATTGACTAATTCTGACATCAAATCATATACTAATTTTGCAGTCGGATATTGATATGATTTTTCAAATTTCAAATCTTCTGGTTTTAAAATTAATGCTTCAGATTTTGTTCCAGTTTTATGATGATCTATAATCATTACTTTTGTATTGGTTAATTTTGACATAAATTCGGGATATTCTTCTGCAGAAACATCTAACACAAACACGTATTTAGGATTATATTTCAATATCTCTTCAGCCACATCTAATCGAGCATGTCTCCTGAATGGTACTGAATCAATTTTCGATATATGTAATCGATTCAATGCTTTAATCATCAATGCTGCTGCCGGAATTCCGTCACCGTCTTGGTCATAACAAATAACTACTGAATCATTAGATTCTATTTTTTTTATGAACGATGTATATTTCTTAAGCATAGATTTTCTAATATCAGACATAATATAAACCTAATGTTAGAAATTCTTAAAATCTATTGTTTAAAGAAATATTATGAATAGTTTTGATTTTTTAGGTTCAGAGCAAACAGTTTTTTCTAATCCCGATGCTTTGGATCAAGATTTTGTTCCTAAATTATTGCCGCATCGTGAAGAACAGCAGAGATTTTTAGCAACTGCAATTAAACCAATTATCCAAAATAGATCTGGTATGTCTGTAATTGCGCACGGACCATCGGGCGTTGGAAAAACTGCTTCAACAAAAAGAGTTTTGATGGATTTAGAAGAACTTGCCGATGCAGATGGTGTCGCCAAAGTATTTGTGAATTGTTGGAAAGCCAATACTACTTACAAAATCATGACTGAAATTGCAAATCAGTTGGGATTTAGATTTACACACAATCTAAAAACAAATGAAATTATTAATCGCGTTTTGGAAAAACTTGAAAAACGTGATGGATTAGTTTTAGTGTTAGATGAGGCAGATAAAGCTGATGATTATGATTTTTTATATCATATTTTGGAAAATATTTCTAAAAAAACATTGATATTATTAACAAATGAAAATGATTGGGGTTCCAAACTTGATTTTAGAATAACTAGTCGACTAACTCCTGAATTAGTTGAATTTAAAGAATATAATCTTAGTGAAACAAAAGATATTTTATCTGAGCGAGTAAAATATGCATTCTTTCAAGGTGTTTGGGATGAAAATGCACTTGATTTACTTGCTCACCGTGCCACTGAATTTAAAGATATAAGATTTGGAATTGCGTTATTAAAACTTTCAGGGGAGATTGCTGAATCTGAATCTTCTAAAAAAATAACAATTACTCATGTTGAAACTGCAATAAATAAGTTGCCTGCTTTCAAAATAAAATCTTCTGCTGATTTCAATGATACTGAAAATTTTGTTATGAAAATATGTGAAGAGTTCTCAGGTAGAACTACGGGAAAACTCTACAAAATTTATTCTGATCGTGGTGGGAAAAAATCTGAAAAAACTTTCAAACGAATTTTAGATGCTCTTGCTAAAAAACGAATTATCACTCAACGTCCGACCGGTGATGGTTTTAAGGGTCGCTCTTCAATTATAGAATTTCGTTCTCCTGAGAAAAAACTTACTGAATATTAGATATTAGACAAGTTCTTGTGGATCTTTTAATAGTTCAAATGAACTAAACTTATGAACTTCGGACAACTTCTTCGGGCAAAGTCTTATGAGCAAGACTATGTAAAAACCGTTTTTGCTAGACGCGATATGCGTCAGATGGCAGAAATGTACGATGCTCCTTTTGAGTACTCTCCTGTACAAAAGGTGAAATCCTTTAGTCTTCTACCGTAGCTCCACGGTAGAAGGCATTTTAGTTTTTGGCATCGCTTTTCAAAACAATGCATGAGGCAGGATTCGAACCTGCGAAGGCACTAAGCCACAGGGTCCTTAACCCTGCCCGTTTGACCGCTCCGGAACTCATGCGTAAAATTGTTTCTAAAGTGCTGCTTTTAAGTTTATCTCACTAATAAATTTATGAAGAAATTGTTCACTTCCGAATCAGTAACTGAAGGGCATCCAGATAAAATTTGCGACCAAATTTCAGATTCAATTTTAGATGAATTATTAAAACAAGATCCGGATTCTCGTGTTGCGGTGGAAACAGTTGCCACAAAGGGGCTCATTTTTGTTACTGGTGAAGTTACTACGAAAGGTTATGTTGATATTCAAAAAGTTGTTCGTAAAACATTGAACGATATTGGATATACTAATCCTGAATTTGGATTGGATTGGCAAGATTGTGGTGTAATTGTATCCTTAAATGAACAAAGTCCTGACATTTCACAAGGTGTTACTTCAACCGAGGGTTTACATTCTGAACAAGGTGCGGGCGATCAAGGAATGATGTTCGGTTATGCGTGTGATGAAACTGAAGAATTAATGCCTTTACCGATTACTTTGGCGCATAAATTGGCGCATAAATTAACTGAAGTAAGAAAAAATGGAATGCTTCCTTGGTCAAGACCTGATGGAAAAGCTCAAGTTAGTATTGAATATGAAAATGGTTACCCTGTTCGATTAGATACTGTTGTTATTGCAATACATCACGATAAAAATATAACACATGATGAGATAAAATCGCAAATTATTGAACATGTCATCAACCCGGTCTGTAGTAAATGGTTAGATTCTGAAACCAATTATCACATTAATGCTACTGGAAAGTTTATTATTGGTGGTCCTGAGGCAGATGCGGGGTTAACTGGACGTAAGATTATTGTAGATACGTATGGTGGTATGGGACGTCATGGCGGTGGTGCATTTTCAGGTAAAGATCCTTCAAAAGTTGATAGAAGTGCTGCATATGCCACACGTTTTATTGCTAAAAATTTAGTGGCAAATAATTTAGCTAAACGATGTGAAGTTCAACTTGCATATTCCATTGGTGTAGCTGAACCTGTTTCAATTTCAGTTAATACTTTTGGAACGAGCGATAAATCTGAATCTGAACTAATTGAAATTATACAAAATAATTTTCCATTAACTCCTGCAAAGATAATTGAATACTTTGGTTTGAAGAAACCAATTTACCAAAAGACTGCTGCCTACGGACATTTCGGTCGATCTAAATTCCCTTGGGAAAAAATAATTAAACTTAATTTGAAAAATTAAGTTCTCTTCATTCGACGTAGTCTCTTCTTTTTCTTTAACTTCTTCCGATACCATTTCCATCTACCACGATATCCGGATTTGTTCTTCTTTTTCCACTTACGAGACGAACGTTTCATTCTGCTTTTAGATTAAGTATTAGTTTTATAAGTATTTCTAAAATTACATTTGTTCGACTTCAGGTATAGCTAGCAAATGCATTACTTTCTTTAAAGTTTCATTGAAACTTTTTACTAATTTTAGTCTTGCTCGCCGAACATTCGGTTCAGAGTTTAAAACTTGACTTTGTTCATAAAATCGATTGAATGATTTCACAAGTTCCAATCCATAATTCGCAACAACGGATGGTTGATATTGTGCTCTTGATTTTCTAACTGATGCCGGAAATTTTGCGATTGTTCTCACTAAATTCATATCTGATTCTTCAAGTAAATTATAGTTTGGTTTTCCAGATGTTCGTTTTGATTTTTGTAAAATTCTGGCTGAACGGACTAATGAGTATTGTAGATAAGGTCCAGTATCTCCTTCGAATCTTAAAGCTCCTTCCGTATCAAAAGTTACTGGCTTAACATTACTATACTTTAACATTCCAAAAATCATTGCACCTGTTGCGATTTTTGTAGATAAATCAATTAATTTGGTTTTAGATAATTTCGGATTATGCTTTTTGACTCCCGCTAATGCTTTTGTTTGCATTGTATCTCGCAAATCCTCATATGTAATTATATTTCCTAGTCGAGAAGACATTTTACCTTCTTTCAAAGAAACTAATCCGTAGGATACATGTTTATTATTATTTTCTTTTGATATTTTTAGAATTTCAAATGTCTTGAATAATTGTTTAAAATATTGTTCTTGTTCTGACCCAACAATGTAAATAAATTGGTCGCCTCCCATTTTTTGTTTTTTGGATATAAGTCCTATATCTTTAGTTGAATATAATGTTGTACCGTCGCTCTTCAACAAAAGTAAAACTCCAAGATTATATCTTTCTAAATTTGCAATTATTGCACCTTGATCTTTTTTGACTTTTCCCGATTTTAATAATGCTAAAACTCTTTTTCGTCCGATTTCTTCGACTTCACTTTCCGAAATTCGTAAATCTACTTTTGCACCTAATTGTTTTGCAATTCGATCTGCATCATCAAAACATGCATTTCTAATTTTTTTCCAATTTTTAATGATTTTAGGATCACGTGAATCAATCATCAAATTTATTTTATTTACTTCGTTCATGAACTTTTCTTCATTTGTATTAATTTTATTTACTGCTTTCACATAAATTTCACCGGCCCATTTACTAACGTCTTTTTTCGGAATTTTTCCCCGATAAAATTTTTCAAAATACCACATCCATTTCGCAATATGTATTCCCACATCACCTACATATGAAATTGCACGTGTTTTTCCGCCGTCATATTCAATAATTCTTCTCAAACTTTCGCCCAAGGCCGCATTACGTAAATGTCCTATATGGAATGTTTTGAACGGATTTGCTTGAAATAAATCTAATATATATTTTTTATTATCTGTTCCTTTTCCAAACGATTTTTTCAATGATTGAGTTATTGTTTCTTCCGCCAGAATTTGTTTATTCAAAAAAAAGTTGAGATACGGTCCCATAACTTCAACTTTTTTGAATACTTTTGGAACTGATAATTTTTTTCTGATGTTTAATGCGACATTTCCTGGTTTTTGACGACCGGCTATTGAAAAACAAGGAAATGAAATATCACCTAATTTTGAATTTGGAGGAATTTCGATAATTTTTCTAACTTCCATCAAATTTATGTTCGAAGCTTTTGAGATTGATTTTGCTGCAAGATCTAGATATTTATCCATAATTTTAATTCGTGATTAAGATATAAAATATTATGGGCGAGGCAGGATTTGAACCTGCGACCTCTGGTATACTTAGAACTTCCTAAATCGAAAGTGGTCTTATAAGACCAGCGCTCTAACCAGACTAAGCTACACGCCCAATAAACTTTTGGCGATTTGATTTAAAAAACTAATCTATTTTGAGATTTAAGAAACATTTAAAAATAACAATTTAGAGCCAAACTCACGCCCCTATGGTGTAGTTAGGTCAATCATTCCAGGCTTTCAACCTGGCGACCCGAGTTCAAATCTCGGTGGGGGCGCTAATAATAAAATGAAAAATATGGAAATAATAAAAGAAACGAATGAATTAATTTTCGAAATAAAAGACAATATGCAAAACAATGCTTACAAACTTATTGAAAAAGATCTTTTGATTGCATCAAATCAAATTAGGGCTTATATTCAATCCGAAAATCCGAATAATTCGGCAAACCAAATGTCTGCTGAATCTAGATTTCAACAAGTTAATGATTCAATTAATCATTGCTTAGAGAAGGTTATTGGATTTGGACCAAGTTTGGGAGATACTCATATCGCTGAAAGTGATTTATATAATGCAATAATTACTGAGCAAACTATGTTTTCAGATAATCAAAATTATTCTAATTTGGATAATCAAATGACGCATTTAGCTACGCGATTTGGTGATTTTGCAGAATATGTTCGAGAAAATAAAAATCTGAATTTAGAATTATCTGATTACGAATTAACTTTTGAATAATCGATGTACCGAACAATTGTTTTAAATGAGTGTTACTTTAATAGAAACACTTATGATAAAAAATAATGATTGGAAGGTCCGACTTGAACAAAGAATTAAAAATAAAATTTCAGTTGAGGATATAATTTTAAGGCAACTACACCGTTCACCTAAAACAATTGGTCAACTTCAAGATGCAATTGGGCATCACCGAAAATATATTCCGAGTCGACCTTCAATGCGACGTAAATTGAATAAATTAGAAACTGTTGAGAAAATAAATACCATTTATCCTATATCAAATTTAGCGCATAGTTTGAATTGTTTGAATAGAATTAAATATGGTTTAAGAGATTTAATTGAAGATGATCTAAATTCTGAAGATCCTGAGAGTATCAGTTATCTTTCGCGAGAAACTTATTTTCATAATATAAAAAATCGAGAATAAACGATGTATTTTTTAATTTTACCGAACAGATTAAGTTATGAATATAATTAAAACCTTGGATAAATATTCTCAACCAAATAAAATTGATTTGATGTTAATTACATTGGCGGCATTTGTTGGATTTTTTATGTGGATGTTTTGCGCAGTACATTTATTGTTGATCGGAATTATGCACAGTAATCCGTTGGCATTAGTGATCGGATTGATTGGACTATATTTCGCAAAGTTATATTATGCAACTGGAAGAATTATTCAAACTACTAAATCGAAATAATTGATTTTGATGAAAAAAATTTGTTTTTCGTTAAGAGTTTTATGAACTTTTTGCCCTAACTTTTTACTAAAAGGTTAGACGCCAACGGCAGGATTCGAACCTGCAATTCCGAAGGAACTCGCTTTCGAGGCGAGCGCAATACCAGATTATGCGACGTTGGCACACAGTTTTCTGTTATAAATTTGCTTAATAAATCTTTTCTTAGGGCAATTCTTATATTAAATTGAAAATATAATTTAATATGAAAAGTAGAAATGCAACTTGGGCATATTATCTCGGAATTATAATTGTGTTTGGTACACATTTATACATGTTAGGATTTGGTCTTCCTGCTGAGCAAATGTATGGTCATTCTGTGATTAATTTGGCCGCAGGTAGTTTATTGGCATATAGTTGGTTTAGTAAATAATCACAGCATTAACCTTATATTGAAAAAGATTATTCCTAGTTTATGTATGAGATTATTCTAGGACGAAGTCCATCTGATCGTAAAAAATTTGATAAAGAGGGTACAATTTTTTTAGGAAAACATTATGTTACGATGGAACGAAATAAAGTTCTGGCAAATCCGATTTATCTTGATGTCAATAAACCTCATTCAATCTTAGTCGCAGGAAAGCGAGGTTCAGGTAAATCTTATACTTTAGGTGTAATTGCCGAAGGAATTGTAAATTTACCTCCTGAAATAAAATCTAATTTAACAACAATTTTGTTTGATACAATGGGAATTTATTGGACAATGAAATATCCAAATTTTAAAGATACTGATCTTTTGGATAAGCATCAATTAAAACCGACTTCAATGTCTCCAATTATTTATGCACCGATAGGAAAATTTGACGAACTTAATGATCGAGGAATTCCAGTAGATAAACCTTTTGCAATCAAACCTTCACAAGTTTCATTTGAACAATGGTGTGAAATTTTTGATATTAAAATATTGAGTGAAGAAGGATTGTTATTGGAAAGAATTTTGGAGTCGCAAGACGGAGAATTTTCAATTGAAGATATGATCTCGGGAATTAAATTGGATAAAGATGTAGCCGATACTGAGAAAAAAATATTGAAAAATCGTTTTTCGTTTGTTGAAAAATGGGGGCTATTTGATCCGAAAGGAATTGATTTGGATGAATTATTAGATGGAGGAAATTTAAACATAATTGATTTGAGTGTTTATTCACAAATGGATGGAGGAAACAAAATAAAGGCTTTAGCAATTAGTTTTGTTGCATCGCATACTTTGAAAACACGAATGGATGCTCGGAAAGATGAAGAAATGCAAATATTGAAAGAAAGTTCATTATTTGCCGAACATGAAAGTAAAATTCCATTATTGCAATTAATCATTGATGAAGCTCATGAATTTTTACCTCGCGAAGGCGAAACTTTAGCGAGTTACCCGTTAATACAAATTCTTAGAGAAGGTCGACAACCAGGAATTTCCACTATTTTTGCAACACAACAACCAGGTAAAATTCATACTGATGTTATGACTCAGTCCGATATTGTAATTTCTCACCGAGTTACCTCAAAATTTGATATTGAGGCGCTAAATGAAATTATGCAAACATATACTACTTCCGATCTACAAAAATATCTTGACAATTTGCCGCGAGAAAAGGGAGTTTGTATAATCTTGGATGATACAAATGAAAAAATTTATCCTATGCGAATTAGACCTCGACTTTCATGGCATGGCGGTGCGGATCCGACTGCAATTAGAGGAAAAGTTTTGAGTACTTTTACGAGTACAGTTAGTTCAGACGACAAAGACTTAAAATAGAACTTAGTCTGAAAAATCCATGATAAAGATACCTTTAGATGAAGTTATCCAAAAAATTGTTGCACAAAGTGGCATGTCAGAATTGGAAGTAAATGCCAAAATTGACAAAAAAATGAAAGCATTTGATGAAATAATTTCGCGAGACGGTGCCGCATTTATGATTGCATCCGAACATTCAGTTAAGGTATTTGAAGATCCAGCTACAAAAGTATTACAAATTAAGGACGTTCATCCCGGAATGAGTGGTGTTGAATTGGTTGCCAAAGTTTCTCGAATTTTTGACGCTCGAAGTTTTGCAAGAGATGGGCGAGACGTTCCATTTATTCCAATTATGGTTCAAGACTCAACTGGAAGTATTCGAACAACCTTGTGGGATAAACGTGCAGAATTAATCTCAAAGGATCGATTAAAAGTTGGAGATGTAATTAGAATTAAAAATTGTTCAATTAAGGAAAATAGTTACACTGGAAAAGATTTGCAGATGAATAGTCGAAGTCAAATCATAATTAATCAAGATAAATTAGATGTTGATATTGACGCTCCTGTTGCGGCAGTTGAAACCGATTTATCTAATCCAACAATGGGTTCACCCGTTACTATTTTAGGAACAATTGTTTCAATTAGTGAACCAAGATTTTATGATGCATGCACGGATTGTCGTCGAAAAGTTTCAGAATCTAACGAATGTCAAACTCACGGAAAAGTTGATTCTCCAAAAACAACAATGATTTTGAATTTTGTATTGGATGATAGTAAAGGAAACATTCGTGCAACTTGTTTTGGTGAATTAGGAGAAAAATTAATTGGCGAAACTGCTGATGCATTAAAAGATATAATTGCTGCACAAGGTGGAGAGAATATTGGTTTAGAAATGCTAGGTAAAATGGTTGAAGTTTCGGGAATAATTAAGGAAAATAAAAATTATGATCGTGTTGAAATGACTATCAATTCAGTTAAAACTCAAAGCGCAGACGAAATGATCGCGAGGTTAAATAATGGTTAAGAAAAAGGAAGACGTTACAGAAAATCATGAAGATGGTGAAATTGAAATTGAAGATTTACCTGGCGTAGGTCCGATGACTGCAGATAAATTAAGGGATGCAGGATATGATACAATCATGTCTATCGCGGTTGCACCAACTTCGGAACTTTCTGAATCGAGTGGAATGAGCGCAGCATCTGCAACTAAAGCTCAAATTGCAGCGAGAAACGCAATGGATATGGGATTTATCACTGGTACTGAACTAGTTGAGCGACGTAAAACTATAGAACGAATGACTACAGGATCGGAAGATTTTGACGG
Source organism: Nanobdellota archaeon (assembly GCA_014239585.1). Taxonomy (GTDB): domain Archaea; phylum Nanobdellota; class Nanobdellia; order UBA10117; family ARS21; genus ARS21. Next base: position 30,346 of record JAAZYP010000002.1, on the reverse strand, counting down.
TCTATTAGGTGGCGGAATTGAAACTCAAAGTATTACTGAAGCTTTCGGAGAATTTGGGTCAGGTAAAAGTCAGCTTGCGATGATGCTTGCGATTACATGTCAACTTCCTAAAAAGGATGGTGGACTAAATCGAGATATTTTATTTATCGATACTGAAAATACATTTAGACCTGAACGAATTACTCAAATGTGTGAAACGCGAGGATTGAATCCGAAAAAAATATTATCACGAATTATGGTTGCACGAGCTTATACTTCAGATCATCAAATGCTTCTCGTCGATAAAGTTGATGAAGTAATTAATAAACACGGGAAAGATATTGGATTAATTATTGTTGATTCATTAATGAGTTTATTTAGATCAGAATATGCCGGCAGAGGTACGCTTGCAGTTCGTCAACAAAAGTTGAATCGACATTTACATTCATTACAACGAATGGCAGATAAACATAATTTGGCAATTTATTTGACAAATCAAGTTCAATCAAATCCTGCAGTATTTTTTGGTAATCCCACTAAAGCAATTGGAGGTCATATTCTCGGACATGCATCTCAATTTAGAATTTATTTACGAAAAGGAAAAGCGGGTAAACGAGTCGCGAGATTGGTAGATTCACCTTATCTTCCCGAAGGTGAAATTATATTTAATATTACTGAGAAAGGAATTGATGAAGCTTAAAAACTTCTTCAACTTAGTTTAGTATGATCGAATTATTTATCGGTGTTGTATTAATCGCATTAATTATTTCAACTTTTGTTGATTTGAAAACATTTGAAATTCCAGATTCAATCACTCATTTTCTAATTTTATTCGGAATTGGAGCTCATGTTTTGTTGAGTTTAACTACTAATTTTCAAATTTTAAATTTAATTATTTCACTCGGGATAGCAACATTATTTGGGCTTACCATGTATTATGCGGGTCAATGGGGTGGCGGTGATGCAAAATTGCTGATTGGGATGAGTGCAATGTTGCCAACTTATTCTTTAAATGCACCTTATCCATTTATTGTAAGTTTCATTGTAAACTTAATGATTGCAGGTGGAATTTATAGTACACTTTTCTTAATTAAAGAAAGCATTATTCATTTCAATAAAATTGATTCGGATTTACCTTTTCTCAAATATATGTTAATTTTTGGTTTAATTTTAATTTTTGGAAAAGTTTACGTATTGAGTGCAGCTTTAATTACATTATTTATCTTGATTTTGGCTATGCATGTTCAAAATAATTTTTTTGTGAAGAAAATTGCATTAAAAGATTTGGTTGAAGGTGATTGGGTATTGGATGAATTAAAGTATAGAGGTAAATTAATTTTCAAACCCAAGAAAACGGGTGTTTCAATGAAAGATATTTTACTTATACGTAAATACTTCAAAAAACCAGTTAATATCAAAACGGGTGTTGCGTTTGGACCCGCATTTCTAATTGCATTTTTATTGACATTGAAATTTGGTGATTTGATTTTTATGCTATTATCTCAATATCTAAGCAAAATATAAAAAGGAGGAAAGCATAATTAGGATAATGGTCATTCTCGAAGCACCGCATTATGTTCTTATGGGCTTAGCTGGTTTTTTTGCAGTAGTATGGTCTCTATTGAGTATGGGTGTTATAAAAACTCGAGATCACGGTTTACATGCTGAAAAACACGCATTTACTGAAAATGCAGTTAAAACAATTGCCACGACATATAACTATCTTGAACAAATTCCTGCTGAAAATCGAGAAGAATCTAGAGCCCATTTACATCGAGGAGAATTACATTCAGCTTTAGAATCAGCAAGATTAAATCATGATGTTTATCATTTCTTCAGAAATCATTAATTTTTGAATTTTTTAGATACTTTAACTTTAGTTGGTTTTTTCTTAGTTGGTTTTTTTGGTTTTTTCTTAGGTTTTAATGATTTTACCAATAATTTGGATAATTCTTGTAAATCTTCAGGTGATGCTTGTTTTCGTTTCCATGCTGGAACTGCATCATCTCCATCAAATCGAGGAATTATATGAAAATGTACGTGCGGAACTTCCTGTCCTGCGGAAGCACCATTATTTAAAAATACATTAATTCCCGATGAACCCGTAATTCGTTTTAATTCAGATGCTAAATGTTTGACTACAGTGATTGTGTGTTCTGCTAATTTGTCCGGCATATCCATTAAAGTAACATATTCTTCACGCGGAATAACTAATACGTGTCCTGCGTTTACCGGATTTATGTCCAATATTGCTACTACTTTTTTATCCTCGTACACTTTGAATCCGGGTATTTCTCCAGCGATAATTTTTGAGAATATCGACGCCATAATTATCTATGATGTGAAAATTTATAATAGTTTCATAGTTTTTATAATCTTAAATGATAACTATTAATATGGATCTCAGAATATTTAATTCGCTATCTAAGAAAAAGGAAAAATTTATTCCGATTGAGAAAGGTAAAGTTAAACTTTATACTTGTGGTCCGACCGTTTATGACTTTGTGCATATTGGTAATTTAAGAACATTTATTTCGGGAGATATAATAAAACGAGTTTTGAAATTTAATGGTTACAAAGTTAATCATGTTATGAACATCACAGATGTTGGTCATCTTACTTCTGATGCAGACGAAGGTGAAGATAAATTAGTTTTGGCTGCAAAAAAATCTAATAAAAGTGTATGGGATATCGCTAAATTTTATACTTCCGCTTTTAAAGAAAATTTAAGATCATTACATATTCAGCCTTCGGATAAACTTCCCCGTGCAACAGATCATATAAAAGAACAAATCGCAATGATTCGTAAATTAGAATCAAATGGTTTTGCATATATTTCGGGAGGTAATGTATATTTTGATACTTCTCAACTGAAAAAATATGGTAAACTCGGAGGAATTGTTGAAGTTGGCGAAACTAGAATTGATGAAGACAAAAATAAACGTAATTCGCATGATTTTGTTCTATGGTTTACTAAATCTAAATTTCAAGATCAGGATATGAAATGGGACTCGCCGTGGGGTAAAGGTTATCCCGGTTGGCATATTGAATGTTCGGCCATGGCAACTAAATATCTTGGCGATCATTTCGATATTCATATGGGCGGTGAAGATTTAGCATATATTCATCACAACAATGAAATTGCACAATCTGAATCTTCGATTGGATCTGAACCATGGGTGAATTATTGGTTACATTCTGCGTTTTTAGTGAATAATGATAAAACAAAAATGTCAAAATCTAAAGGTAATATTACTACATTAATAAATTTGGAAGAAAATGGATATTCTCCGATGGATTATCGATATTTAACGTTGGGAACTCATTATCGGAAGCAACTAATTTTTAGTCGAGACGGATTGGATAGTGCCAAAAATGCACGTGCCAAACTTAATCAATTTGTTTTAAAAATTAAATCTAAACCGATTAAAATCGTTGAAGGTGAAGCTTATCTCACTCAATTTTCAGCGGCGATAAATGATGATTTTAATACTGCTAAATCTCTTTCCATCCTTTCTAAGTTAATGAAAGATTCCCGATTAATTAACGGGGAAAAATATTCATTAATTTTGAAATTTGATGAAATTTTTGGTTTGGGACTTGATGATCTTGGCGAAAACATTCCAACAAATATAATTAAACTCGCTGAAGAACGGGAAAAATTACGTGCGATTAAAAAATATGATGCTTCAGATAAAGTTCGTGATAAAATTGAAAAGCACGGCTATACACTTCTAGATGAAATCGACGGTTATCGAATAATTAAATCTTCTAACAGCAATTAGAGCTCATTAGTAATTTCTTAAGCCCCATTAATACTAACCATACTCCTATACCTTGCTCTAAACTGAAACTGCCGGAATATAACATCCAACCGATTAAAACTAGTGCAAGTCCATATATCGAATATGTGTAATTCATTGATGCTGCTTTGGACATTTTTGCCATAATAAAATATGATTGAGACGTTTATAATATTTACTCGACCAATTTATTTAAAATATTAAATTTTGATTTAAGTTTTTCTTCTTTCAAAATTTGATTTTCTAAAGTTTTAGGTAACTCGATGCTTTGTAATTTCGGCGTGAAATCATCGTCATGTAAAAGAAGCTTTATTTTCATATTATTCATACGTACCTTTATTTTTTAAAGTTAAGGGCGGGGAGGGATTCGAACCCCCGAATGACAGGACTGCAACCTGTTGCCTTACCGGACTTGGCGACCCGCCCATGACAGTTTCAGTGAAAGTCCCTTTAAAATGATTTTGATATAGTTTTTTATAACTGAACTGATTCATTAATTTATGTATTTGGCTTTAACAAAACAAGTTTCTATTTTGAAAAAACGTTTACGGACGCATCGTAGAAAGCTTGAACGTGCTAAACGACTTAGAGATCATAAACGTGCAATTAAACGTGTTTTTTTAGGATTCATCGGAATTACCGGAATAGTATTAATTTGGAGCGGGATTTCCAGATTTGCAACATCGAATCTTACTTTGGGTGATTCAATTGCACTTGGTGTTGGACTTCTTTTTGTAAGCGGATTATTAACTAAAAGATTTGTCAGAATGTTTGCCTAGTACGAAAATGTTTATATTTGAAATGGAGTATTTATTAAAATGGCATTGATCTTTCCACATGAGTTTATTGCTAAAACTGCAATTCATTCCATTAAAGCTGCAGTGGCCAGAGAATTAGTAAACCGAGGTATGACTCAGCGAGAAATTGCAGATTTATTGGAATCTCAAACTTCAACTGTGTCTCAATATATTGGTGGTCAACGAGGATCTAGTTATGAACTTTCTGAAGAAGCTTTGAATTTAGTTGAAATGGTTGCAGAGTCAGTTCATGAAGAGCCTACTGCCGAATTACTACAATTTGGCGTTTCTCAAGTATGTAATCATGTAATTGAAGAAGAATATGGTTACAAATTTGAAGAAAACGATGCCTAGTATATATAAATTTAAATGATAGCATCCCAAATACTAATGTTTTTAAAGGGTCATATGAAGAAAAATACATGACAAATGATATACAGAATGCAGATATGCATGATGAACATGATGATGGTTCATTACCATTTCCTAGAGCAAGAGTTGTTAACTTAATGCGAACACATATTACTGAAGGTAAACAAATTCGATCTGAAGTTAAAGATGCGCTTAATGCGTGGCTTGGAAACATCCTGGCTACTGTTGCTACAGAAATGAATAATTCGCCTTATGGTTCGATTGGAATCGCAGATTTCCAACGTGCAACAAATCCGTATGATCAAATTTCTAATTTAGTTAGAGATGAAGAAAGATTACATATTAGTCTTGAAAAGTTGAAAGTTGATGCAGATCAAATTCAACGAGACATGAATCAATTCTTTGATAAGATCAAGGGTCCTCAGAAAAAATAATGAATATTGTTGATATTGCTTATTCGAGAGGTAACTCTCGAAAAATTTCAGTTATTTCTAGCTCAAATAAAGGTAATATTGTTGAAGAACGTGATTTTGAATTACCTTTTTTATTAGTTAAACCAACTATTTCGAAATCAGCTCTGGAAAAAATTAATTATGAATATCGTGGTGAAACTAAAACTCCTGATTCAGTTAAAGAAGTTAAAAAAAATTTGAAAGGTGATTTAATTTCTCTATTCAAAGTTTATGTTACTGTTCCGTTTGAAATTCCTGCATTAAGGAAAAAATTAATAAGTCAAGATTTAAAAATTTATGAATCAGATATTCCTTATTTATTTAGAGTTGGGTTGGATAACAAACTAAATTATTATGCTAAAACTATGCCTAAAATTCTTGCTTTTGATATTGAAACAGACTGTTCAGGAAATTTTCCTGATGCTGAAAAGGATTCTATCGTTTCAATTTCATATTATGCTGACGGTTTACGTAAAGTTACCACTTATCGAAATTTCAAAAAGGAAGGCGACTATATTCGGATTGTAAATAATGAAGCTGAGATGTTGAAGGATTTTTGTGAAACAATAAATAATTCGGGAGTTGATGTTATAACGGGGTACAATTCAGACGGTTTTGATTTACCCTTTATTAAAAAACGTGCAGAATTATTAAATGTTAAATTGGAAATCGGTCCACTTAAGTCTGGAATCAAACTTGAACGTGCGGGCCGAAGAGGTAATTCTGCAAGAATTCCGGGATTGACTCATTTTGATTGTTATATTTTTGTTAGAAACATTCTTGCATCAAATCTAAAAACAAATTCTTTAACTTTAGATGCAGTTGCACATGAATTAACAGGTCATAAAAAGGAAGATAAATTGGGTGCATTTGTCAGTGAACTATGGCAATCGGGTGGTGATGAAAATCTTAATCGAATTATGAAATATAATCTTCATGATTCACGAATCACTTGGAAACTTGCCGATAAAATGATGCCTATCGCGATACAATTTGTTCGAATTGTAGGTATTCCGCTGTTTGATGTTTCTAGAATGAGATATGGTAGATTGGTCGAACAATATATTATCAAAAATTCAATTGATGAAAACCGTGTTATTGAAAACAAACCTTCTGAAGCTGAAATTTCTTCACGAATGCGCACTAAAATTATGGGTGCATTTGTTTATCAACCAATTCCTGGTGTTTATAAAAATATTAGAGTATTTGATTTTAGAAGTTTATATCCTTCAATCATAATTGCACATAATATTGATCCTTATACTTTAGCTGTAGAGGGTGAAACTGAAATAAATCTTCCTCATAAACCTGTATACTTCAAAAAAGACGGTGGATTCATTCCGAAACTATTGAAAAATTTACTTGAAAAACGATCTTTAATTAAATCTGAACTTAAAACGGTGGATAGCGAATCTGAACGTGAGAAAGAATTGAATGCACAGTCTTATGCGATCAAAATTCTGGCGAATTCATTTTACGGATATTTGGGATTTTATGGTGCTCGGTGGTATTCAATTGATTGTGCAGCTGCAGTAACTGCTATGGGCCGAAAATATATCGATCAAGTGATCAAAACTGCGCGAAAACATGATATTAAAGTTATATATGGTGATACTGATTCAGTATTTTTGATTGATTCTCCAAACATAAATGCCTTTGAATCTGAAGTTAATGCATCTTTGCCTAAACCTATGGAATTGGAAGACGAAGGAAGTTACATTTCAGGTATTTTTTTAGAAAAAAAGGGGTCAACTTCTGGTGCAAAAAAAAGATACGCACTTTTAGATAAAGATGGAAAAATGACCATTAAGGGATTAGAATCACGTAGAGGTGATTGGTCCAAACTTGCAAAATCTGCTCAAATAGATGTTTTGAATACTGTTCTTTCTGAAGGGAATGGTGAAGGTGCATTAAAAATTGTTCAAAAAATTATTAAGGATATTCGGGCTAAAAATGTTGGCATCGGAGATTTAATTTTATCAAACAAACTTACTCGAAATTTGGATGATTATGTTGCAATTGGTCCACAAGTTATGGCGGGCAGATTAATGTCTGAGCGAGGTGAATCAGTTGGGCCCGGTACAATTGTTAAATATATTATTACGAAGGGTGATTCCAAATTAGTTCGAGATAGAGTTAAACTTTCAGATTCGGTAAAAGTTGATGAATTGGACGAAGATTATTATGTTAATAAGCAAGTAATTGGAGCAACTTATAAAATACTGGAACTCTTCGATTATACTGAAGATCAAATCAAAGGTCTTGATTCGGGATTGGATAAATGGTTATGAACAAAGAAGTATTGACTAAATACAAGAAAGCTAGTGAAATTTCTAAAAAATGTAAAGAATTCGGAAAGAAACTTGCCGTTCCAGGTGCTAATTATCTTGAAATATCTGAAAAAATTGAGTCAAAAATTCGATCAATGGGTGCAGATTTAGCATTTCCAGTAAATATGTCGGTGAATTCAGTTGCAGCACACTATTGTGCTGTCGAGAATGATAAAAATATTTTGAACGAAGGTGATTTATTAAAATTAGATATTGGTGTTCAAATTGAAGGTTATATTGTAGATAGTGCGATTTCAATTCCAATAAAAACAAAAAATCATGATAATTTAATTTTGGCTGCCAAAGAAGCACTCAATAATGCAATTAAAATGGTAAAACCTGGGATTTATACAAGTGATATTGGTGAAATTATTGAATCAACCATAAACAAGCATGGATTCAAATCAATCCGTAATCTTTCAGGTCACGGAATTGAACAATATAATGTTCATGCGGGTTATAACATTCCCAATTACAAATCTGGCGGAAAATTCAAACTTGAAAAGGGAATGGTGATCGCAATTGAACCATTTGCAACGAACGGTACTGGAAGAGTTACTGAAGGTAAAAGTTCAGGAATATATGAACTTGTTGAAAAAAGGCAAGTTAGAATGTATCGAGATGTTTTAAATCATATAATTTCAACTTATCGGACTTTGCCGTTTTCAGAAAGAGAAGTTTCTAAAAACTTTGGGCGAACTAAAACAAAATTAGCACTTGATTCATTTGTAAGAGCTGGTATTCTTCATGATCATAAAATTTTGAATGAAAAACCCGGTTCGTACGTTGCACAATTTGAATACACAATTATTGTTGATGATAAACCAATTATCTTGGGCTAACCTAAATATGCTGGACCGACTCGACCTTCTGCTTCCTGAATTGCAGTCTTATATGCGTTAACTTCAATTTTTGATAAAGACGGTCTTACTTTCGATAGGGCTTCAGTAAAATGTTTTTTCTTAACTTTATCTGCTTTATTATTTTCTCGTAACGCCAACATTGCTGCTTCTCTAACAACTGCCTCAATATCTGCTCCGGAATAACCAATTAACTTCTCTGTTAAATATTTTAAAGTTACATCGTTAGCTATTGGTACATCTTTAGTATGAATTTTGAGAATTTCTTGTATCGCGGTTTTATTTGGTGGTGTAACAAGCAGGTGTCTATCAAATCTTCCTGGTCTCAATAAAGCCGGGTCAACTAATTCTGGACGATTTGTTGCCGCAAGTATTACTACTTCGCTTAAATCTTCGATTCCGTCTAATTCAGTAAGAATTTGATTTACTACTCCTTCTCTGGCTTTTGCGCCACCGTCGCTTCCGCCCCCTCGAACTGATGCAATTGCATCAATTTCGTCAAAGAAAATTACTGATGGTGCAACTTGTTTTGCTTTCTTGAATATTTCTCGAACTGCTTTTTCTGATTCACCAACATATTTGTTTAATAATTCTGGACCTTTTACTGAAATAAAGTTTGCTTCGGATTCAGTTGCAACTGCCTTTGCCAATAGCGTTTTTCCAGTTCCAGGCGGTCCATATAATAGTACTCCTTTTGGTGCCCTAATTCCCATACGTTTAAACATTTCGGGATTTTTAATTGGCCATTCGACTGATTCCTGTAGTTGTTGTTTAACTTCAGTTAATCCGCCTATTCTTGACCAAGGAACGTTTGGAGTTTCAATTAATATTTCTCTCATGGCGCTCGGTGTTACGTTCTTAAATGCATCTACAAAATCTTTTTTATTTACAATTAATTTTTTCATAAGTTCTTCGCTTAATGGCGTATCGTCCTTCAATGAGTGTTTTAATGCAAGTCTTCGAATAACGTTCATTGCGGCTTCTTTACATAATGCTTCTAAATCCGCTCCAACGAAACCGTGTGTACTTCTCGCTAATTCTTCTAAATTAACATCTTTAGTTAAAGGCATATTTCTAGTATGAATCTTTAGAACTTGTAGTCTTCCTTCATAATTAGGTACACCGATTTCAATTTCTCTATCGAATCTTCCACCTCTACGTAATGCTGGGTCCAATGCGTCTTGTCGATTTGTTGCCGCAATAACAATTACTTTTCCTCGGCCCTTCATTCCATCCATTAATGTCAATAATTGTGCTACAACTCTTCTTTCAACTTCACCATATGATTCTTCTCGCTTTGGTGCAATCGCATCAATTTCGTCAATAAATATGATTGCAGGTGCATTCTTTTCTGCTTCATCAAATATTGTTCTTATTTTCTTTTCTGCATCGCCTACAAATTTACTCATTATTTCTGGACCATTAATTAAGTGAAATGATGCCTGTGATTCTGAAGCTACTGCCTTTGCCAATAGCGTTTTTCCAGTTCCAGGCGGTCCATATAATAGTACTCCTTTAGGTGGTTGAATTCCCAATCGATCAAATAATTCTGGACGTTTAAGCGGAATTTCAATCATTTCTCTGACTTTTTCAACTTCGTCTTTCAGTCCACCAATATCTTCATAAGATACATCTGGTATTTGTTCTTCGCTGATTTCAACTGCCTCAGGTTTCAATTCTAATTCTGTGTCTTCAGTAACCAATACTGCTCCTTTCGGATTTGTTTTTACCACTACAAATTTTAATCCTGCCATAAAAGGTAATCCTCCGTTCATTGCTGCACCTAAAATATCATTTAATTCCAAAAGAGGATCATATCCTCTGATTCTTCGAATCCTGCTTTGGGTTGTCGGTGAAACAATATCGCCTTTTGATACTGGTCTTCCCATCAATGCTTTTAGAAAAATCTTTGATGGTGCTTGAATTCGCATTCCTTTTTGATATGGTGCAATCGTAATTTTTTTAGCAGGAATTACATCTATTGCTCTAATCTTCACTTTTTCAGAAATTGATGTTCCTGTATTTTTTCGAATAGATGGGTCCATTCGTATAGTTCCCAATCCTAAATCTGCAGGATATGCTCTTCCTGCGATTGCAACTGTTTTTTTATCACCTTCAATTTCTACAAAATCTCCTTGTTGCAATCCTAATTTTTTAAGAAATTCATTTTCAATACGCACAATTCCTCGATCGATATCATCTTGTCGTGCTTCTTGAACTGTTAAAATTATTTCCATAGAATCTTTAGGCATGATTAATAAATAGCGTTAAATTTTAAAAGGCGAACGAGTGGATGCTTTTTATCTTCGTTTTCTTGATCTGATTTTTGATGTTACCAACATTTGTGGTGCGCGTTCCTGTGCAATATCTACTGCCCAATCTTCAAAACCATACTCTCGTAAAAGATTTACTAATCTAATTGAAGCTTCGTCATTTGATTCCTTTCGGATTTTTCTCATATGCTCTGCTTTTTTTAGTTTTACAGATTCACGATTATTGTATTTTTTCATATAAACTTTTTTGTTTTCGGAAACTGACATTTTGATATATAATTGCTTAAATAAGCGTATTTAAACATTTTGAATATGATTAATAGAATTGCGACTGGATCAGATTTAATTGATGATATTTTAGAAGGCGGACTTGAGCCAGAAGTTACTACCACAATATATGGTGCGAGTGGTAGTGGAAAAACTAATTTGGCAACGTTAATTGCGCTCTCGTCTGCAGAAAATGGTAAAGTTATTTTTATTGATACTGAAGGTGGGCTTTCAGTAGATCGAGTTAAACAAATGTATCCTAAAACTTATTTGAAACGATTAGATAACTTGATAATAAAAAAACCAACTTCATTTCCTGATCAGAACGAGGTATTTGCTGAATTAACTAAATTGGTTGAAAAACATGAACCTGTCTTAATTGTCGTAGATTCAATATCTATGTTGTACCGTCTTGAAATGGGTGAGCGTGAAGCGAGTGCGGTCAATAAAGATATGGCTCGCCAATTGGGTATTTTGAGAAAAATTTCACATGAATCAATTATTCCAATTTTAATAACTAATCAAGTTTATGCTGATTTCGATAAACGCGATGATATCAAAATGGTTGGTGGCGATTTAATGAAATATACTTCAAAATGTATTATTAAATTAGAACTTACTCCTACCGGACGATATTTGAATTTAGTAAAACATCGTTCAATTCCGATTAAACGTGTTAGATTTGAAATAACTTCGGAAGACATAATTGAGGCAAGTGGTTCTAAGAAATTTAGTTTATTCTAGAATACATAATATACAATTACAATTAATATCATAAACGATGCAATTATCCATATTTTTTTGAAATGATGGTTTGGTTGTTTTAATTCTGATTCATCAAAATTTTCTAAATCTTCTTCAACACTATTTGGTTTTTTCATCTTTAGATTTGCAATCTGGATTTGGACAGAATTTCCAGGGACGATTTCGATGTCGAGTCTGTAACATAATTGTTTTACATTCATCGCATTTATTCTTTGTTACAGATAATGTACCTTTTTGAGGTAATGGCCAAGTAAATTTACATTTCGGATATCCGCTACATGCAATGAATCTCTTTTTACTGGCGCGTGATCTTCGTACAACTAACATCTTACCACAATCATGTGGAAATAGTTCCACATTTTTCTTTTTAGTTGTTACAAATGATTTGGACAGAACTTCTCCAATTTTTATCGTATTATCCTTTAATTTTGCATAGTACTTTGTTATGGATTTTTGTGCTGCAAGAATAACGTCATCCGAAGATATTTTCCCCGTACTCACATTTTCCATTGCCTTATCAAATTTTCTAGTTAATTTTACAGATAATATTTCTGGGGAAAATTTTTTGAATGTGTAATATACGTTCATTCCGAAATCAGTTACTTCAATCGGATTGCCTTGAATATAATTTCGTTTTACTAGTGTTTCTATAATTGAAGATCTGGTTGATTTAGTTCCGAGACCCTCTTGTTCCAATAATTTGATTAATGATGCAGTTGTGTATCTTGCCGGAGGTTGAGTTTCTTTGTCAGCTAATTCGGAATTTTGTTTGAGAACTTGACCAATTTTTAAATCCGGTAATTCTATTTCTTTTCGATTTGCATACGAACCATATAATTTCATCCATCCTCGTTTCGTAGTTATTACGCCGGCAAATTTGAAAATTTCATTATTTATCTCCATTTTAACTAGCGTGGATTCTCGTTCTCCGACTTCGCCAAACACTGAAAAGAATCTTTTTACAATTAAATCATAGATTTTTAGTTCATAGGGCGATAACTTTCCTGGTTTTTCACCTGTTGGGTGTATTGCGGGGTGAGCCGGATCAATTTTCTTGCCTTCATTAGGAATTAATTTCGTAGATAAAACTTCATTTGTAAATAAAGTATATTTCGGATTAGAAGATAATTTTTTAAGAATTTTTCTGAAATTCAGTGCTTTTGGTAATTTCTGAGATGAAGTTCGAGGGTAAGAAATATATGCATTTGAATAGAGAGTTTGAGCTAATTTTAAAGTCATTGATGGTGAATATTTGAATAATCTGTATGCTTCGAGTTGTAAGCTTGTTAAATCAAATGGAACGGGTGGTGATATAATTTGTTTGGATTTTTTAATATCGGAAATTGTTGCATCGTTTTCTTTAATTTTTGAAAATATTTTTTGCGCTTCAGATTTACTGAAGAATTTGTCTTTTTCATAAGTAGCTTTGATTGCTTGTTTATTTAACCATAAATTTGCAAATATTTGCCAAAATGGTTCTGATTTAAATTTTTTAATTAGTAATTCTTTCTCAACTAAAATTGCTAAAATTGGTCCTTGAACACGACCAATACTCATCGGTTGATATCGATTTAATGCCTTTGATACTGAAGATGCAATTATTTGCGACAAGTTTATTCCGTAATACCAATCTAAGGTGTGCCTTACAATCCCCGCATTTGCTTGACCCCAGTTTAAGGTATTTGATTTAGAATTATATGCTGAATTTAATTCATCTTTAGTTAAAGTAGAAAATTTCATTCTATTTGCGTCCTTTTTTCCCAATAATTCGCGAACAATATTCAGTCCAATTACTTCTCCTTCTAAATCATAATCTGTGGCGACAGTAATCTCGTCAGCTTTCTTCTTAAACGATTTAATTAATTCAAAATAAGGTTTTGAAAATGCCGAAGTTTTGGATTTTTTAAAAGATGGTTCCCATTTTAAATTGAAAACTGGATAAAATCTTTCATTTTTAGTTAATCCGAACAAATGTCCTACTGCTGGGACGATAACAATTCTTCCGTCGTGAGATTCATAATATTTAACTCGTTTACGAATTTGAGTTTTAAATTTTCCAATACTTTGAGCAATTTTTATTGCTGCACTTGGTTTTTCTGCAATAATTAATTCCATTATATGTCAATTATTGCTCCGTTTGGTCCGGGATTTATAACTAATGTTTCTTCAATTTGATCTGAGTTTCCAAAACATTCATGAATATGTCCACATAAACTTAAATTTATTTTATTTTTAATTAAAAAACTTCTAATATTTTTTGCTCCTACATGTTCTTGAAGTTCAGGCATATAATCGCAAGTATTTTTGTAAGGCGGTCTATGTGTAACCATAACAACTCGTTTGGTCTTATCATTTTTTCTAAAAAGTTTTATCATTTTTTCCAATTGCTTATTTGATTTTGATAAGTTTTCTTCGTTTTTTCCATAAAAACCGCCTCCACAACCTAAAAATAAAATATTTTTGTATTCATAAGAACTATTATGTATTGAAATTATATTTTTAATATCACTATCAAAGTTTTTGTGTTCTTCATGATTTCCTGGGATAAATAATAATTTTTTACCAAAATGTAACTTTTTAATATTCAGTACTATATCTTTACCCATTTCCGTGAAGTCTCCCGCACAAATTAGTAAATCAGGTTTATTTTTCAAATAAGCTTTTTTTAAATTTTCGATATGTTTCTTATCTGAATGTGTGTCTGTAAATGCTAAAATTTTCATTTTGGTTTTATAGTTTTGAAACCAGTATATTTCCAAAGTGCTTTTGGAATATTAATCGAACCATCTTTGTTTTGATGATTTTCAATTAGACATGCAATTGTTCTTTCAGTTGCTAATGCTGTGCAATTTAAAGTATGAACTATCTTTCTGTTTCCATCTCGATCGTCAAACTTCACATTTAATTTTCTTGCTTGGTAATCAGTACAATTTGTTCCGGAACATAATTCTCGATAAGTATTTTGTGCAGGGAACCATCCCTCAATATCATATTTTTTGGCACCATTATCATTCATATCTCCGGAAGCGATATTTACAACTTGATACGGAATTTCTAATCCTTTGAATAATTCTTCAGTCACCTTTATCATTTTTCCGTGCCATTTTTTGGATTCATCTGGATGACAGAAAACATATTGTTCAATTTTATCAAATTGGTGTACTCTAAAAATTCCTTTCGTATCTTTTCCGTGGCTTCCCGCTTCCTTTCTAAAACATAGAGAATATGCAGAATATGCTTTTGGTAAATCTTTGTATGTTAAAACTTCGTTCATGTGATATACTGCCAAAGTTTGTTCACTGGTTGCAATAAGAAATGCATCTTCACCTTCAATTTTATATAATTGTTCTTCAAAGTCTCCTAATTCTGCGGCTGCTTTCATAGGAGCATGTCTCAACATAACTGGCGTTGTCATTGGAGTAAATCCAAATTTAACTAATTTATTCATTGCATACTGCATTAATGCTAAATTTAGTAATGCTAATTCATTCTTAAGATAATAAAATCTTGATCCGGAATATTTTGATGCTCGATCTAAATCTGCGCCATCAATAATTTTAATTAAATCGGCTTGATGCTTAGGTTTGAATCTAAATTTTGTTGGTTTACCTACTTTTCTGACAACTACATTTCCAGATTCATCTTTTCCGATTGGTACTGATTCATCAAGAATATTTCCCACTTTATATCGGAATTCGTCCCTTAATTGAAGATATTTTTTAGATTTAGTGTTTATTTTTGAAATTTTTTCCGAATTATCTCGCATTGCCTTTATTTTTGAATTTGCGCTTTTTCCAGCCTTTTTTAATTGATTTATTTCTCGAGAAACTATATTTTTTATAGACCTTAATTTGGACAATTTTGCAATTTCTTTACGCCACAAATTATCATATTTTATAACTTCAGTTATTAGTTTCGGGTCTTTGAATCTGCGTTTTTCTGATTCTTTAATGATATCTGGATTTTCTCTAAATAATTTAATATCTAACATATAGAATTTTCTAGTTGAATATTTTTAAGGATTGCTAACGCGTCAATTTATCGAATTTGTCTTTATTTTCTTCAGCAAAAAGTAATAGCTCAATTGCGTGATTTATGAACGCATCGATATCACTAAAACTGGATTTTTTGAGCACAAGATTGATTCTTCCAATCTTTTTATCGTCAATTTTTATCATTTTTTAAAATTTAGATAATATTTTTTTAGTTTTTCGCTTATTCATTGATAATCTGAGAACATCTTCAATTCTTGCCGCAGTATGTATTTTTATTTTTGAAAGTTGGAGTTTATCCAATACAATGTCTTCCGCATTTGCTTCGGGAATTATAACTTCTTTAATTCCTGAATTTATTGCTGCTTCAATTTTTGCAGTAACTCCACCTATCGGTAACACTTCACCTCGGATTGATAAACTTCCAGTCATTGCAACATCTTGTCTGACTGGAATTTTACTTAATGCCGAAATTATTGCAGTTGCTACAGATACTGAGGCAGAATCTCCCTCCACACCAGAATATGTCTGAATAAATTGTACATAAATGTCATATTTTTCTTTTATGTCTTTGGAAAATACTTTCATAATGATTGCTGAAACGTTTTCGATTGCTTCTTTGGCGATTTTTCCTAATTGACCTGTTGCAATGATTTCTTTCTTTTTTCCTCCAGGAGTTAATTCTGCTTCAATCGGTAATACTATTCCTGATTGACCAATTACTGCTAAACCATTTACTCTTCCAATCTCCTCACCTTGATTTCTTACAACGCGATATTCACTAACGTGTTTTATGTGTTTATCGGCAAGTTGTTGTTCCAACGTTTTTGAAATTAAAGTTGCAGATTTTACATGTTTTATTTCAACTAATTTGGATTTTTGTTCTTTGGCTAAATCTCCTGCTGCCCGAATTAATCCTCCTAATTCTCTGAATCTGAGGGTTAATTTGTTTTTCTTTCCCGACATCTTGCGTGCAATTCGAATTACTGAGTCACATGCTTTTTTAGAAAAATGTGGAATTTTACCATCTTTAATAACTTCTTGAGCAATAAATTGGTAATATAATTCTCTATTTTTAGGAGTATCTTCAATTTCGTTCTCCATAACAATTTCATAACCATATCCTCGAATTCGCGATCTTAGTGCAGGATGCATTTTTTTGATCGTATCTATGTTTCCCGCTGCCACTAAAATGAAATCGCATGGCACTGGTTCAGTTCGAACCATTGCACCTGCCGATCGTTCAGATTTTCCCGTGATTGAATATTTTTTCTCTTGCATTGCAGTAAGTAAATCTTGTTGAGTTATAGGATTTAGTGTTGCAACTTCATCAATGAATAATACTCCTTTATTTGCACGATGAATCATTCCAGGTTCAACTCTTAAATGTGCAGGCGTTCCTAATCCTCCTGACTGAAATGGATCATGTCTAACGTCTCCGAAAAGTGCACCTGCATGTGCACCTGTTGCATCAATAAATGGTGCTTTCCTTATTTTACTTGTATCTATCAATAATTTAGGTTCATTAGTTTTTTGTTTTTTTGAAACCATATTTATTGATATTGCATAAATCATCAAAAACATCATTCCCGAAATAAGCGATGCTGCTGCCATTATATCTCCATAAATTGTTCTTAACCACCATGGTAACATAAGTGCCAAAATTGCAAATATTGTAAAAATCCAAGACTGTCTTTTTATTGAAACTGATGCATTCTCTCTAGCACGGAAGAGTAATTCTTTGCCCCTACCTGAATTAATTGGTCTAACGAGTGGTGTATTTTCATCAGAATTATTCGGTAAAATTAAAATATCTCTTAATGATTCATTCGGAATTAGATGAGATAATGCTTGACCGAGCATTGATTTTCCGGTTCCAGGATCGCCAATTAATAAAATATGTCTTCTTTGTTTTGATGCTTTCTTAATTAATGAAACTGCTTTAGATTGACCGATAATTTTATTTATTAAATCCTTCGGTACGGATAATTTCGAGGAATCTTTAAAACGCATTTAGAAATGCATTGGTAAAAATTTTTAAAGCTATCAGATTGACACTATTCGTCGCGATATGCTGGTGCTGCGGCTCGAGAAATTACCATGATATCACCGATTGCTTTTACGTGGTGATGTGGTAAGATTACCCCTTTTGCACTAGGCATTGCTTTAGCTAAATATGATCGGGAAGTTGCTCTAACTCGCCATGAATCAATTTTATTTGAATGTAAAATTGCTTCTTCTATTTTTCCAAAAAATTCTCCTGAATCCGTATAAACATCAATTCCAGTTACGCTATTTAGATTTTTAGTTACTAACATATTGTTAAAATAGCTTTTATAAATTTAAATGTTTCTAGTCATTAGTATATGGAAATAAAGATTATTGGAACATCGCACATCTCGAAAGATAGTGCCTTTGAAATAAAAACGCAGATAATTGACTTCAATCCAGATATTGTTTGTGTTGAATTAGATATTAATCGCTATAAAACTTTATTTCGGAAAACGAAAGGTAAAATACAATTATCTCAAATTAGGAAGTTGGGATTATTTGGTTTTATTTTTTATTTAATTGGTTCGGTCTCTCAAAAATATTTGGGAAAGCGTGTTGGTTCAAAACCCGGAGTGGATATGCGAACTGCAATCCTTGAAGCTAAACGTGTAGGTGCAAAAGTTGCATTGATTGATCAAGATATTTCAATTACTTTACGGAATTTGTCAAGAAATGTTCCATTTATCGAAAAATTGAAGTTGTTTAGTTACGTATTATTTGGTGGATTGTTTAGTCGCAATAAAATTAAATTTGATCTGAAGAGTGTTCCTAAAGAATCTGTAGTAAAAAAATTAGTTCTTGAGATGAAGCATAAATTTCCTAATTTTTACAAAGCATTAGTTTCAGATAGAGACAGATATATGCAAAATCAAATATCTTCTATTGTTCAAAATTTTCCTGACTCAAAAATATTAGTTATCATCGGTGCAGGACATAAAAGTAGTTTAAAGAAATTTGTTTCAAAATTATAATGCATCTTATCGCCGATAAATTAAATTTAAGACCTTATCAAGAACAAGTTTTGGGGAAAATTCATGATAAAAATTCTTTTGTAGTTTTACCAACTGGTTCTGGAAAAACTATTGTTGCAATCGCATTGGCAGGTATGAAAATAAAAGGTGGTAAAATATTAATGATGGCTCCAACTAAACCTTTAGTGGTTCAGCATAAAGCTAGTTTTGATGAATATTTTGATGAAGTGGATGAAATTAATGTTTTAACTGGTGCGACACCACCTTTATTGCGTAAAGACCTTTGGGAAAATTCGAAAATAATTTGCGCAACACCTCAGACTGTTGAATCTGATTTAATTAAACGTTATTTTAATCCAGCTGAATTTTCATTGATTGTTTTTGATGAAGCACATCGTGCAGTGGGTAATTATGCTTACACTTGGTTAGCTAAGCAGTTTAATGAAACTTCGCAAATTTTGGCGATGAGTGCTAGTCCGGCTTCGACAAACGATAGATTAAGGGATATCCGCAATAATTTATATATTGAACATTTCGAATTTAGGGCTGAACAGTCACTAACGAAATATATTAAAAATAAATCTGAGGAGAAAATATTTGTTGAATTGACTGTCACTCAATTGGAAATTTCAAAATTATTGAAGCAGATATTATCGGACAATATGTCTATTTTATTTCTAAAAAATTTAATTAAATCGCGTGATGAATCTAAACTACGAAAAACTCAACTCTTGCTTATTCAGAAACAACTTTTTTCGCAACAAGATAAAGAACCGGAAATATTTTTTCTTATTTCAACCGTAACTGTGTGCATAAAATTATTGCATTTAATTGAAATGCTTGAAACACAATCTTATAAATCATTTAATGAGGCTTTGGCTAAAATTGAATCTCAGATTTCAAAAACTAAGGCCTCTAAAAAAATTGTTGATGATTGGAGATACTCACGAATTAAGTTATTATCTTCAAAATTGAAGGATACACCTCATAGTAAAATGAATTGTATTTTGGAATTAATTGACGATCATAAAAAAGTTATAATTTTTTCACAATATCGGAATACGGTTGATGAATTAGTTGAAGTTATAAATTCTAAATCTGGTGCCAAGGCAAAGGCTTTTGTTGGTCAGAAGGGTGGATTAACGCAGAAACGGCAGCTTGAAACACTAAATGACTATAAATTGGGAAAGTTTAATGTTTTAGTTGCTACAAGTGTTTCTGAAGAAGGAATACATATTGAAAATGCTGATATTGGAATATTTTATGAACCTGTTCCTTCCGCATTAAGGATGATTCAACGCCGAGGCCGTATTGGTAGAATAAATATTGGTAAAATTTATTTATTAATTACTAAAAATACAATTGATGAAAAATATTATTGGGTTTCATATCATAAAGAACGAAAAATGAAGGAGCTGTTAAGACGTGAAAATAATAATTGATCATCGTGAAGCACGTGGTTCTTTACCAAGAATTCTTTATGATCTCGGTTTGGAAATTGATACTCAGACTTTGGAAGTTGGAGATTTCATAATTTCAGAAGATGTTGTTGTTGAATTGAAAACTGTCCCTGATTTTGTAAATTCATTATTAGACGGTAGGTTATTTTCGCAGGCAAAAGAATTGAAAGAAAATTTTATGAAACCAATATATCTTATTGAAGGCAATTTAGAAAATTTGTTTGAAGTTAGAAACGTTCACCCTAATGCGATACGTGCGGCAATGATTTCATTATTATTGGATTATCAAATTCCGTTTTTGTTTTCTCACTCTAAGGTTGAAACAGGTAATATTCTTTGTTCTTTAGTTAAGCGAGAACAAAGGGACGGCGGTAAAAGTGTAGGTCTTCGCGGTTCGAAGCGTGTTTGGACTTTGGAGGAAAAACAGCAATTTCTAATTGAAGGTTTACCTTTGGTTGGTCCCAAACTAGCAAAAAATTTATTGAAAAAATTTAATTCTCCAATGAACATTCTTTCCGCTAACGAAACCGATATGTTGGATGTAGATAAACTTGGTCCTAAAAAATTTAAATTAATACGAGATGTTTTGGATTTAGAAGGAGATCATTAATTTAATTGCTACAGGTAAGATTGTACATATTGCGATTGGAGGTAGTGCAGGCATTGCACGTTTATTTTTTTGGATAGTTAATAAGTAAAATACGGTCATTGCGCCAATTATTGCACCGATTGCCGAAATTACCGCCAATTCGATGGAATAATTAGTTAGTGCTGAAACGAATAACATTGGAAATGCTACATCGCCCGTTCCTAAAATAAATAAATTATTGGAAGTTAATTTTCCCAATTTTTTAGGATAAATAAATGCGAGTGTTGCACCTTGATTTGAAAAATTTTTGAAAAGTTTCAACATATGTTGAGATTTATAAACTGCAATAATATCATATATCGAAAATACTGACATTGCTAAAACAATAGTTATTGGTTTTAACGTAACACCTAAAGTGGTTGCAATTCCCAGTAATGATGTTCCCAAAATTAAATTATGTAGAAATATTGTTTTTCTAGATAAATATAGAATTAATATTGAAAAAGATAATATTGATGAAATTGTGTTTGAATAAAATGTTGTAAAAACACTTTTTGTTCCAATTAAAATTATAAAATAAAATAAATATTTAATTAAATTTAATCTATGTGATAATTTGAATATGATTGCTATGAAAAATATTGCTATGAAAAATGACGTTAATATTTCATTTGTAGATAGTTGGATCAATGTTTCAACGTGTGTTGATTTTTGTAAAGATAACCAAATTGCTCCAAACTGTAATATTGAAAATGAAATTGTGTGTAATATAAATCCGAGTAACATAATTAAATTATTAATTAGTGGTATATAACTTTTATTTGAAACTAAGCATATTTGCTTTTCGGGTTTGTAAATTTAGAATTGGTATCATTCCTGGATCCGGTTTATGACCTACTTTTTCTTGGAACGCAGTTGTTGATTGCCAACAACTTCCAGATATACTTATTGTATTTTTATAATTCCCAATTCTAGCTTTGTGAATGTGACCTGAAACCATTATGTCCGGAATCTTTTCAATTATGTGTGGATCTTTTTTCATTGGTAAAGTTAAGTTTAAATTGTGTGTTGGAGATAAGTGTCTTCGCTTTAATAAAAATTTGTGAATTTCTTCGGCTTTTTCATAACCGCCTGCTAACCTTAATCCATCTACTTGGTCAATTAATTGATCAAATGAATATCCGTGATACATCAATACATCTTGACCGCGATAATTATCTTGAGCATGGATGTTAGTATAAGATGGATTTGTTACCATCGTGACATTTGGTAATTCTGCTATTGCTTCAGCATATTCATACATTTGCGGTTGCGGCTCCTCTAACCGTACGCATGTATCGTGATTTCCCGGGCAAATTATAACTTCTTTATCGTCAGGTATTTCTTTCAAATATTTTGCAAGTTCATTATATTGTTCTCTTAAATCCTTTATTATCAATTCTTTTTCTTGTGAGGGATATATTCCAACTCCGTCGACCAAATCCCCAGGTATGAAAAAATATTTTGTTTTATTGGCGATCTCGCGTTGGCGTTCATTTCCAACCTTTCCATTAAACCAATCCATGAATGTTTTGAATTGTTTTGGTAAAAAATGATTTGATCCGACATGTATATCTCCTGAAAAAATTGCATACACTTCTTCTGGTGATTTTGCAATTGGTGTTTCAGGTATATCTGGCCAAATTATTTCTGATACAAACATTATATCTTTTGATGGGCGTCCTTTGAAAATTAATGTTTCATCTAGGGTTAAAAATTGTGCTTTTTCGATTAACTCTTCACTTTTTGAAGAAATTATTAAATCAATTTCACCGGTTAAATCTTCAACAGTTAATTTTAGTGTTCCAGTTGGTAATCGAATTACATCTGAAACCATTGCAATTATACTTTGTTCTTCTCGCGAATAGGTTGATTTTAAGTGTTCAATTGAAACGGAATTTGCAGCCTCGGGTCTAGAAAATAATGTATTTCGCATGAATTTATATCTTTCTCGATAGTGTTCTGTAAAATTTTTCGGTTCAACTTTTTTTGGTTTATAGTTAAATTCTTTTATTATTTTTAAATTTGACTTCAAGTCTTTATTTTTCGATTTTACCACTACTACCTCTTTATCTATATTTTCAGAAGTAGGTAAAATTCCTTTCTTAATTAATTCTTTAACTTTATTTGAAGTCATAACATCAACTCATATTTTAATTCATCTTTTAATTTATCGGATAAATCGAGTGGAATTGTAGAATATATTTCGCGAGTTCGTCCATGTCTACCCTTACTTATCAACCTTGCATTAATTAATCCTAGCATATCTAATTCAGAGATTAAATCTGATATTCTTCTTTGAGTTAAGATTGAAGTATTATTCAAATTGCATAGATCTTTATATTTTTCATAAATTTCGCCTGTCTCCAATTTACCTTTTGTTTTTTCAATTAATTGAAAAATTGAATATATTAGTAGTTTTGATTGAGTTGGTAAGGTTTTAACTATTTCAGATATTCGATTTATTTCAATTTTTTCTTCTGCCAATTTTATATGTTTCATTAATACAATTTCTCCGTCTTCTCTTTCGGCAACTTCTCCTGCCACCCTCAATAAATCTAGTGCTCTCCTTGCATCACCGTGTTCTTTTGCAGCATATGCAGCACATTTTGCTAAAACTGCTGAATCAATTGATTCTTTTCTGAATGCGTCTGCAGAACGTTCCTCTAAAATATCTTTTAATTCCAGAGCATTATATGGTGGGAAAATTATTTCCTCTTCCCCAAGTGAGCTTTTAACTCGTGGGTCAATATCTTCAATAAATCGTATATCGTTTGAAATTCCGATCAAACACAGTTTTGCACGCTTTAATTCGGAATTTAATCTAGTTAAGGAATATAATATTTCATCTCCTGTTTTTTTAACTAATCGATCTATTTCATCTAAAACAATTATTATGATTTGGTCTGTTTCGTCAATTTTATTTATGAATATATTATATACTTCATCTGTAGGTAAACCTGTGATCGGTACTTTTTCACCCAATGCTTTTGCAAGTCCGGCAATGACACGATATTCAGTATCTGCAACTTTTTTTAATTTACAATTTAAATATGCAAAACATAATTTAGTGCCTGCTAGCTCCGCTTTTTCTTTTAATTTATTTAATGTATATTGAGTACATAATGTTTTTCCAGTTCCCGTTTTTCCATAAATAAAAATATTTGAAGGTTTGTTATTTCTTAAAGCGGGTGCTAAAATTGATCCTATTTTTTTAATTTGTTCAGATCGGTGTGGTATTTTGGATGGAAAATATCTTAATAGTAATACTTCCTTATTTTCAAAAACTGACGGTTTTTCTAAAAAATTGTCAAATAAATCATCTAATTCGTCAGCCATAGCTCTCCATAAGAACTCTTGCTTATAATATTTTATCCTCGCCAAAATATAATTGATTTGTAATTGTGTCTTCCTTATGTGTTTTTTTATAACTACTTTAATGGAAATGTTGCCCCTACCCTGTTATTTCTCATGGAAGTTGTGTTGTTATTATATGTTTTTATAAATATATATTATTTATTATCAATATAGAAAAGAATAATGATTTTTAAAAAATAAAGCTAAATTAAAAAAGTCATTGCATTGGAAACAAAGGGGTAGGACTTACTTTTTCAATCGTTTCAAAACTCTAACATCCTTTTTTGGATTCGCATTAGGACCAAGTGAAAAAACAACACGCCTAACTCCTGTACCCCAACTATAATTTCCTTCAACTTGTTCAACTTTATCAATTTTGAAAACACCCAAACTAACACCTTTATTCAAATGATAATATATTGATCGAATCGTAGTTTTATGAAATACTTCAATATATTTCTTATATAGTTCATAACCGTAACCATTACCATAATAATAAACTAATTCTACAAGATTATCTCTGATTGGGCTGAATGCAGGTCTACCACGAGGCATATGTTTAATTTCCCATAATATTATTTAAAAACTGCTAAAAATCAACTAAATATGACAATTGTTGCTTCTAAAAAAATTCATCAATATTTTGATTCACTTAAAACCAATACGATGAAATTACATAATTTAGCAAACGAAGCTAAAAAAACAGGAATAGATCCACAATTAAAATCAGATATACCTTTAGCAGCATCAGTTGCTGAAAGAGTTGAAGCAATCATGGGATCAATATCACCAAATTTGATCGGGAGCGGCATTACAACAAGAATTTCTAAATTAGAACAACAATATGGTTTTGGTGATTGGAGAGTTGCATTAGTTTTGGCTAATGAAATCGCAGACGAAAAATTTTGCAAATTTACTGAAAAGATTGAAGCAATAAATATTGGTATTCGAACGGGATTCGCATATATTACACAAGGTACGGTGTCTGCACCACTTGAAGGATTAATTAATATCAAATTCAAAAAAAGAAAAGATGGCGAAAATTATCTTGCAATGTATTATGCTGGACCGATCAGAGGTGGTGGTGCAACAGCATCTGCAGTAACAACAGTTATTGCCGACTACGTGAGGATAAAACAAAACATCGCTAAATATGATCCAACACCTAACGAAATCAAAAGATATTATACTGAAGTTACAGATTATTACGATCGAGTAGAACGTAAACAATACAAACCAACTGAAAAGGAAATAGAGTTTATCATTTCAAATCTATCTGTTGAATTAAATGGTGATCCCACCTCGGAATTAACTGTATCAAATTTCAAAGGGTTACCTCGTGTTGAAACAGATCGAATACGTGGCGGAATGGCATTAATGTTGACAGATTGTGTTCCGTTAAAAGGTGCAAAAGTCTGGAAAAAATTAAAAGAATGGGGATCTGAATTCGGATTGAGTGAATGGATTTGGCTCGAAAGTTTTCTAAAATTAAAAGATGATATACATGCACACAAATCTGAAGATTCGAAAGAGGATAACGCAAAACTAAAACCAAATTACTCATACATTCGAGAAATAGTTGCAGGTAGACCCGTATTTACTCATCCTTTACGGCAAGGTGGATTCAGATTAAGATATGGGAGGTCTCGATTAACTGGGCACGGTTCATGGGCAATATCACCGTTGACAATGCACGTCTTAAATGATTATTTAGCAATTGGAACACAATTACGTGTTGAGCGACCAGGAAAATCAACCTCATTAACTTCGTGTGATTCAATCGCAGGACCAATTTTAAAATTGAAAAACGGGGCCGTTGTAACACCTACAACTGAAGATGAAGCAAAAGAATATGCAAAATCAATTGAAGAAATACTTTTTCTAGGTGATATTTTAATTTCACCCGGCGAATTTACTGAAAATGGACACTTTTTAGTACCTGCAGGATATTGTCCAGAATGGTGGTTGTTGGAATTAAAAGAAAAAATATCATCAATTCAGGAAACAATTAAAAAATATAATTTACCAAACAATTTTTTCAAATCATTTTTACCGAACGAATTACCAACTGAAACTCTAATAAAAATTTCAAAAGAAGAAAACATCGCATTACACCCCAAATTAATATTTTTTTGGAAAGAAATTTCAATTGAAGAAATTATGGGTTTGAGATCATGGTTAAATGGTGCGACATTTAAAAGTAATAAATTTCAATTACCAAACTCATCAAATAAACGACTTTTAGAAATTATTGGTTGCAATCATACACTCGAAAATAACGAAGTGAAAATTTCAAAAGAACTATACCAAAAATTAGATTTAAATTTAAATTTAACTACAAAAAATATTCCCTCCACAAAACAGTTATTCAAATTTCTATCTGAGTTATCTGGATACGAGATAAAAGATAAAAATGGAACTGCAATCGGTGCACGTATGGGAAGACCTGAAAAAGCAAAAATGCGAGAAATGAAGGGTTCAGCAAACTTTCTATTTCCAGTCGGAACCGAAGGAGGAAGATTAAGAAATTTTAGAGATGTAATCAAAAAAGGATATGTTACTGCGGAATTACCAATTATAATTTGTAATGATTGTAACAAACAAACAATTTTCAAAAAATGCGAACATTGTGAATCTAGAAACACCAAACACCAAGTATTTTGTAACTTATCGAAACGGAAAATGGATGAACCACCGGAACACGGAAAATATAAAAATTACGAATATCGAAAATATCAAATTTCAGATTTATTCAATAAATTAAAATCAAAATGGACTGGGGAACTCCCAACACTAATCAAAGGTGTTAGATCAACAATGAATAAATTCAGATATGTTGAACATCCATTCAAAGGATTACTTCGAGCAAAATACGGATTAAGAGTAAATAAAGACGGTACTGTGAGATATGATGGAACGGAGTTAGGTGCAACACATTTTACGCCAATAGAAATCGGATTATCAGTAAAAAAGGCAAAAGAATTAGGATATACTACTGATAAAGATGGAAACAAATTAATTTCTGAAAATCAATTAATTGAAATATTTCCTCAAGATATAATAATTCCTGATTCAAAATTACTCGGTCCCGAATCTGCAAGCAATATTTTAATGAATACGGCACATTTTGTGGATGAAGAATTAACAACACTATATGATAAACCCGCATTCTACAACATTGCGACAAAATCAGATTTAATCGGGCAGTTAGTTATTGGTTTGGCACCTCATACTTCTGCAGGAATTATTGGACGAATAATCGGATTCTCTGAAGTATCAGCATTATTTGCTCACCCGTACTGGCATGCGGCTCAACGTAGAGATCTGGACGGGGAAGAAACAAGTATCATGTTAACAATGGATGCCTTTCTAAATTTTTCAAGAGATTTTTTACCAGATAGGCGTGGTGCACGGAGTATGGACGCACCACTGGTAATTTCCACAATTTTAAATTCAAAGGAAGTTGACGACGAAGTTTATGATTTAAATATAAATTGGAAATTTCCATTAGAATTGTATCGCGGAGCACTTGAATTCAAAAACCCGTGGGATATAAATTTGAGATCAATAAAAGATACAATTGATACAAATGAACAATATGAAGGTCATGGTTGGACACACCCAATTTCAAATATAAATAAGGGCGTAACTATATCGTCATATAAATTTTTACCCACAATGACCGAAAAACTTGCAGGGCAAATGGATCTAGCAGAAAAAATTCGCGCAGTTGATATAGAAAAAGTTGCTGAATTAGTAATAAACGGACATTTCATTCGAGATACAAAAGGAAATTTACGAAAATTTACGATGCAACGATTTAGATGCGTAAAATGCAACGAAAAATATAGGAGAATGCCGCTATCTGGAACTTGTAAAACTTGCAAAAGTGATAGAATAATATATACTATTAGTGAGGGATCCATTAAAAAATATTTAGGAAAAAGTTTAGAATTAATTGAAGTGGAAGGTGTGTCCAAATATGTTAAAGATACAATAAATTTGTTAGAAAAACGTATAGATTCAGTATTTGGTAGAGATCCAACAAAACAAATTAAATTGGAAGGATTTATGAATGGTTAAAATTCTTTGTCCGGATGGCGAAGAGCGTCATATCGATGACGTTTACGATGCCGAATATGAGCATTTTCCACCCGTAGTAATAAAGGCATTAATCGCAGGTAGAGGCAAAAAACGAAAACGTAACGAAAACAAAAAACCTAGATTCGGCGTAACTAGATTAACCGGACCGTGTTTAAGAAGATCATATTATGATTTGGTGGAAGAAGTTCCAATAACGTTGAGTAAATTATGGATTTTTTCAAGAGGACATGCGATTCACAATTTTTTCCAAGAACATCTGGACGAAACCGAAAATGAAATATTTTTATCCCAAGATTTCGGATTATTCGATGCAATCGGATATGTTGATGTATTATCAG
The DNA here is from genome assembly GCA_014239585.1 of Nanobdellota archaeon. Lineage (GTDB taxonomy): Archaea > Nanobdellota > Nanobdellia > UBA10117 > ARS21 > ARS21. The sequence goes on along the minus strand of JAAZYP010000002.1, from coordinate 1,546 downwards.
ATAATGTAATGTATGAGTTCAAAACTATACAAAGCATTCCCGATAAACCAAAACCAGAACATTTAATGCAAATTCAATCTTATTATTCGATGCTGAGTCCGGATAAACAATCAAAAATCAAAAAATTATGTATCGTATATTTTTCATTAAATAAAATAAAAACATATATTGTTCCAAAATTAGATATGTTAAATTATCTTGAAGCAAGAGGATCAATTTTAGCAAATTCATTAAACACATCAATCCCGCCTTCGCGTGAAGAATCATACATATGCAATTATTGCGATTTTAAAGACATGTGTTTCAAAAGAGATAAAGACAAATAGTCGCTCCATCGGAAACAAAGGGGTCATTATTGGAATTTAGTGGAAAGTTTTAGGTGATTTATGCCTAATTACTGGCATTCCATCGGAAACAAAGGGGTCATTATTGGAATTTAGTGGAAAAAACGAATTCTTTTATTTGAAACCCACCTCAAAAGAATATGTCTGACATAAATTACCGTAAAATTTTAAATTCTCATCGTGAAGAAATCGAGAAACTCAAAGCCGATTTAATTGTGACTGAAACGAATTTATCAAATTTGACCGGAAAGTATCAATTTCTTCTGGAAAAGATGTTGGAATTAAATGGAAGTTCCAAACCAAAAATTCCAATTTCCAAACCATTGGCATCTACCTTCGCAGTTAGCGACTTTCAACTCCTAATGTTATTGTTTGATGCTCAAGCAATATCTACAAATTATGCTGTAACTGCAATACAAATTAAAGCAGCATATAATATTCAAAAATCTGAACGAACAATTAGAAATAAACTTGCTGAATTAGAACATTTAAATTATATTTCTTCAATTCCGGGTAGACCTAAGCGATATTTTTTATCAAAACAAGGAACGGATTATGTGGAAAAACAAAAACGTGAATCACTAAGTTTTGGTTACGAATAATTTAATATGGTTGGTAATGCCAAAACACCCATCAGATGAACTTTACGGATACCGACAAGTTGTGCCATAATACCAATCGCCGTTGCAATACTCATTAAAAATAAACCACGAATACCCGTAAAATAACCAACAATCGCAATCAAAAAAATAAGCATAAATTGAGTTATAGTTCGGTAACTTATCATTCTAATTAAACGTATAATTCTTTTAGCTAAAATTAACATTAAACTATGTCTTCTTCACTAACAATTACAAAATCTCCAGTGGAAATCACTGCTGAAAACGGAATTAAATATTTATTTGTGTTATCTTTTTCTAAATCCAAACTCATGCAAAATGCAGTAGGAGTTTTAATTGCAAGATAAATTAATTCTCCGGTTCTAGATTCAAAAACTAAGTCACCCAAAAGCCCAAATTTTTTTCCAGACTTAGATACAACTGTTTTACCTAAAAGATCACTAGATTTTGATTTAGTCATACGGTTTTTAATAAAATTCAAATTAAATACTTTTCTATACTAAGTACCCATATGCGTGAATCAACCTTGTTGAAATTATGTATTATTTGGTCATTGTTCGCAATACTCGGCTTATTTTTTAT
>JAAZYP010000021.1 GCA_014239585.1 Nanobdellota archaeon | reverse complement strand
GTACTCTTTCTTTTAATATTCCTTCACCCATTCCTTGGCCTGTAAGCCCCCCTAACTTTATTGCATCTAAAGCAGCCGATGATTGAAATTTATCTCCCTGATCTGGATCAAAAAATGTTATTAGTCGATTAATAATGTACCAAAATTTTTCAGGCAGTAAAAATAATAAGAATGTTAGTAAAATTAAAAAAATTGAAAAAAAAAAAACTTTAGATGAACAAGATATAGATTTATCTATATTAAAAAAAATATATATCAATGAAAGTTTACAAGAGAATCTAAATATACGACTAGATATAGAAGTGAGGGTTATAAAATTTTCAAAATTAGTGAATCAAAATATTAAAAAGATAGAAAAATTTAAAAAGAATAAGATTTTGTTTAGTATTGGTTTTTTGAATAAATATAAGTCTGCACAAAATAAAGACTCTTTAGCTGGAAAAATTATTTCTATTGATAAAGATACTTTAAAACATGAACTTGTATCTATCGGCCATAGAAATCCTCA
>JAAZYP010000020.1 GCA_014239585.1 Nanobdellota archaeon | reverse complement strand
ACTGTATTAGAACAAAGGAAAATCACTAGAGAAATTAAATACAATCTAGCTTCTAAAAAGAACTCACACAATAATCTGTAAACAACAACAACACAGGTCGTGTACTATTAAGGTGTCATCAATAATTTTCCAAAGTTTACAAAGAGTACACTTTTAGGACCCCCCCCCCCCCCAAAAAAAAAAAGTGTACATCAACCAGGTTGAATTATTATGGCAAAAAATAAAACCATTCGAATTTGAACAGAAAGGGTATATTAAAGACTGTTTTTGTTGTTCAATTAAGGAAAATATGTTGATAGTTTTGGAATTTAATACATGAACATAAAAAAGTGTACGGTAAAATATTGTTTTTAAACCCCTGTCCCCTAATGTACGCTTTGTACACTTTGGAAAATTGTTGAAAATAATGGATGATCCCTAAGGGAACATTTGAAAGACTCACATTGGCAGATTGACTGCATCCACTTCATATGAATATGGTTTGTCCTCCACAGTAATCCATGAGGTTCTGTCCACCTCAATA
>JAAZYP010000001.1 GCA_014239585.1 Nanobdellota archaeon | reverse complement strand
ATCAAGTTCTGTATTTGATCAGTTTTTAAATCTAAATTAATTTCTACTTTAGCTCGAGTATTTTTAGGGATAACAATAAACACAGTTTGGTTAAAGAATGCGCCGTGCAAAGAAGTAAACTTATTTCTTTCAAATTTCGCGGATTCAAAAAATTCTTTTATAATGATCGGATATTTTTTCAAAGCGTCTTTAAACAAAAGAATGTTTGCGCCCTCTGAGCTCACTATTATTTCCTGAAAATTAGTAGGATTTAGAGAATCTAAATTGAATTTGCTTAGATTATTTGAAATTGCCAGACCGTATTTAAAGTAAGGTAGCGAAAGTTTTTCAAATTGTTTCAAAGAATTCATTCGAATATCAATTAACCATTCTGGATCATTCTTAGATAATTTTGAAATTATTTTTGAATTTAACATTATCCGATCGATCCCTCCATTTCTAACCCAATAAGTTTGTTTAGTTCAACCGCGTATTCCAAAGGGAGTTGTTTTACTACGGGCTCGATAAATCCTGCAACTATCATTTGCATTGCTTGTTCTTCGGTAAGTCCACGACTCATTAAATAAAATATTTCGGATTCGCCAATTTTTCCAACAGAAGCTTCATGCGAAAGAGTTACATCATTATTTTCTACTTTCATGAAAGGATATGTGTTTGAAACAGAATCGTTTCCTATCAAAAGAGCGTCACAATTTACACTACATTTAGAATTTTTGGCATTTTTCAATATTCTTACAGAACCTCGGTAACTTGCAATTCCGCCACCTTTGCTGATACTCTTTGCCCAAATAGTGGAAGTTGTATTTGGCGCGGCATGAACAACCTTTGATCCAGTATCTTGATTTTGACCTTGTGCCGCAAAGGCGATTCCTAAACTATCTGAACTTGCACCTTCGCCAATTAGAATACTTGAAGGATAAAGCATAGTACATCCAGATCCAAGATTACCATTTATCCAGTCAGCTCTAGCATTTTTATGAACAATTGCGCGCTTAGTATTAAGATTAAAGGTATTTTTACTCCAATTTTCTACACTAGAATATCTTATCCTTGACCCCTCCAATGCATGTAATTCAACACAGCCTGCATGTAATGCACTTTTTTCATATTGCGGCGCAGAACAACCTTCAATATAATGAACTTCGCTACCTTTGTCCGCGATTATCAATGTATGTTCAAATTGACCTCCCTGTTTTGCATTCATTCTAAAATATGCTTGCAATGGAATTTCAACTTTGATTCCGGGCGGTATATAAATGAATGTACCTCCACTCCATACGGCAGCATGAAGCATAATAAATTTATGATCATTTATAGGTATACAATTAGTCATAAAATATTTTTTAACGAGTTTAGGATATTTATGAACCGCAACATCCATATTTTCAAAAATAACACCTTTTGATTCCCATTCCTGCTTAAGATTATGATAAGCCATATCACTGTCAAACTGGAATCCTACTCCACTCAGGTCTCCTTTTTCAGCTTCAGGGATACCAATCCTTTCAGCAACTTTTCTTATTTCTGCAGGAACATCTTCCCATTTTTTAGATTCAGTCGCATCTGGCCGAACATAATATTTTATCTTATCTAAATCTAATTTTTTCAAATCCGGACCCCAGTTAGGCATCGCAGTTTCTTTAAAAAGTTTGTAACCACGTAGTCGTTTATTTAACATCCATTTTGGTTCGTTCTTGCTCGTTGAGATGAATTTTACCAATGCCTCAGTTATACCTGGTTTTGCAACGAATTTATTTTTGATATCAGTGCTAGTATCGTATCGCGATCGGTCAACCGTTAATTCTTGAATTTGTAATGTTCTATCTTCCATAATTTGTCCCAATTAAAAATAATGCTCTACAGTTTTTTTATCAATTGAAGGTGATGATTCAACCCCTTTCTTAATTTTTAAATGTAATATACACTCAGTACAATTTGATTTGATAGAATCATCCAACATTTTATGAATATCACAAATAGTTGAAGTATCTCGGATATGATTTAATATATTTTGAGTTTCCCTAAAAACCGTAGATTCAGCATTAACAATTTTTTCTGCAGAAATATTAACTTCAGCTAAAACAGATTCAGGTAATTTAACATGCCGTCCACGCTTTTCTTTTTTATATTGAGAAACTGCAGCTTCAGTAATATTAATTAATTTTGCAGCTTCTTTTTGATTAAAATTATATTTATCTAATAAAATATTACATAATTCCTTTCTAATTGCAGGCATGATATACCATACTTCAATCTCTTGAGGATGTCGCATATTCAAATTAACTATAGTTAATTTATAAATATTTTGATACGACACACCTAACAAATTTTTTTAAACCAGTATTATTAATTTTTTTAATGAGAGTCAAAATAAAACGTATTGATAAATCGTTTAATTTACCTAAACACGAAACAAAGGGATCGGTTGGTTTTGATCTAATTTGTCGTAAAGATGTTTTGATAAAATCAAATTCAATTTCACTTTTACCAACAAATATAATTGTTGAAACTCCAAAAGGATATATGTTAATGCTTGCACCACGGAGTAGCACGTTTAGAAAAAAAGGATTATTGATGCCAAATTCAATAGGTATAATTGATCAAGATTATTGTGGCGATAATGATGAAATTATGTTACAAGTTTATAATGCGAGATCAGATGAGGTTATGGTTTCAAAAGGTGAAAAATTAGGTCAAGGAATATTTGTGAGAGTTGATCAAATTGAATGGGATGAAACAGACAAAAGTATGGGAGAAGATAGAGGTGGATTCGGAAGTACAGATTCAGATTGATTATTTTTTGGAAGGATTTGAATCTCGAAAAGAAAAAATAAATTTGAGATTAGAAGATTTCAATAATATTGATAAAACTGATCCAAATAAAATTTTTGAAGAATTAGCATTTTGTTTATTAACTCCGCAATCTAAAGCAAAATTCGCAGATATCTCTATTAAAAATTTAAAAAAGAATAATTTACTTTTTCAAGGTGAAGCAACAGAAATTCAAAAACAGTTAAGTGGAATAAGATTTCATTTAACTAAATCTCAACGTATTGTTGAAGCCAGAGAAACTTTTTCAAATTTCAAATTTGATTATTCAGATATATTTAGTTTACGAAATAAAATTGCTAACGCATTCAAAGGGATAGGATATAAAGAATCATCACATTTTTTGAGAAATATTGGTTTTGGAGAAGATATTGCAATTCTGGATAGACATATATTGAAAAATTTAGTTAAAGTGAGAGTAATTAATGAAATTCCTAAAAATATAACTCCTAAAAAGTACATTGAAATTGAAAATAAAATGAGAAAATTTTGTAAAAAAATTAGAATAAATATGGCTCAATTGGATCTTTTATTGTGGTCTGAAGAGACCGGTAAAATTTTAAAATAATAAAAACCGTGCATCGAAGCCCTTATATATTATAATCAGTGAATAAAATCATGGCAAAAGCAAGATCTGGTGGCATGAGATACTTCGTGCTACAAGAAAATGAGAGAGATACAGCACATGTCTTCACTGGACAGCAACCGCGACAAGCTGCATTAAAAGCTGCAACAAGAGGTTTTACTACAATTGTTTTGCGTGAAAGAGGTACACGAAAGTTACATCTTTATTCAGGACAAAGAGTAAAAGTTTCAGCTCCGGCAAATGCACCGGATTGGATGCCATCGCAAATTTGGAAAGCGAAGGTTTCCAAGAAAGGAATAAGACATTTGTAAGACGACTTTGGGACGGAAAGCCGTAATAGCGCCGTCCTTCATTCTTAATCGATTTATTTTTATACATTAAACAAGACCATAACTTATGACTCGAGCAAATGACCATCGAATAATTGGACCAAAATTAAATCTTTATCAACAAAATGATGACATCGGTCCAGGTCTACCCTTATTTCCTTGGCAAGGTGAAACAGTATTATATGAATTAAAGTCATTTCTTAGAGATCTTTTATCAAAACAAGGTTACAAATTTGTCAGAACACCACATATTTCTAAGATTGATTTATTCAAAAAATCTGGTCATTGGGCTAATTATAGAGAAGATATGTTTTTAGTTAAAGCTAGGGAAGATAAAATGGCAATTAAACCAATGAGTTGTCCATTTCATACAACTATTTTCAAACAAGAAAATCATTCTTATAGAAATATGCCGCGAAGATATGCAGAATTTGCAACAGTTTATCGAAATGAAGCATCTGGAGCATTGACAGGATTATCAAGAGTGCGAATGATTACACAAGATGATGCACATATCTTTTGTAATATGAAATCATTAGATAACGAAATATCAAAATTAATTGAATTAGTCAGAATAGTTTACAAAGCACTTGGATTCAAAAATACAACTGTTGAATTATCCACTCGCCCTAAAAAATATGTTGGTGATATTAAAACCTGGAATCAAGCAGAAGAAATATTGGAAAAAGCGTTAAAGAAGAATAAAATGAAATATTCAATAAATAAGGAAGACGGTGCATTTTATGGTCCGAAAATTGATTTTCATTTTAAAGATGCAAACAAAAAATCTTGGCAATTATCTACAATCCAATTAGATTTTAATTTATGTTCTCGACTCGGAGCAACTTATACTAATAAGGATGATAAAGAAGAATATCCAATAATTTTGCATCGAGCATTACTGGGATCTTTTGAAAGAATGTTCGGAATTTTAATGGAACATTATAATGGAGCATTTCCCGTTTGGTTAGCTCCAACCCAGATCAAAATAATTAGTTTTAATGACGAGATGATTACGTATACTAAAAAAATTATTAAAAATTTAGAAACAAAAGGATTTCGTGTGGAAGGAGATTTTAGATCAGAAACTGTTCAACGAAAAGTTCGAGATGCTGAAAAACAAAAAGTTCCATATATTATTGTGATTGGTCAAAAAGAAAAACAAAAAGGAACTCTTGCAGTTCGACCCAGAGGGAGCAAACCTAAGTTCGGAATAAAAATGACCGATTTTGTTAAACAGATAAGGCACGAAATTAAAGAAAAAACAATCAAATAAGTTTTAGAACTTTTTTACTTGAAGTTTTACCCCTAATGATTTTTATTTGAAATTTAAATTTTTTTGAAAAAAATTTTATTATTTCCCGATTTGCTTTACCATCAACAGGCGGTGATTTGACATACATTGTAAAATTATTTGATTCTTGAACAAGTTTAGTCTCATTTGAACGAGCTTTAACTTTAATATTCAATCCAGTTTTTAATTTAGTTACGAGTTTATCCATACTTCCTCAAAATAACTCTCAAAGTTTTTAGCAATTTCCTTATTGTTTAAAGCAATATTTGATTCCCGATTTTTAGTTAAAGAATAATGGCTCCAATTTGTTGAACCAATAATCACAATTTTCTCATCAATAATTATCAATTTAGAATGAGTTGTCCGAGTTGTAGAATCATATTTTATGTTAACTCCAGTTTGATTCAAAATTTCAACAGCACGCGGATCAGTTAAGAATTGATCCACAATTATTTTAACGTCAACACCATTTTTGTTTTTATCAATTAATTTTTCAACTAAAAGATTAATTTTCGAATCAGGATATTTATCATAGTATTTTATTTCAAATAAAACAATATGAATCGAAGTTTCGGCACCATCAATTAATTCGAATACATAATCAAAATATTCATCATCATTAATCACAATATAACTTTCATTAACATAAAGAGATGGAGAAATATAAAATAACATAATAATGCCACTCAGAAATAATCCTATAAAAAAGGTAATATTACTATTTACTTTCATTTCTATATCCAAACCTAGTCACATTTTGACATACTTGACAAGTATATTCGACAGCTTTTGTTTTCGGATTTGTTCTAACTTTGTAGCGTTTAGGATAAAAATATTTGTAGCAATGATGACAATATTTCCTTTTAAATTTTGTAGGAATTTTTAGGTTATATCTCATCGCTATTTTTCTTGCCAAAAAAACATATCTATCAGCATATTCCTCATTTTCTTCAGCTTCATTGAATAAAATTTTAATTCGTTCTAAGCCAATCTTTTTTGAAGATTTTTTCATATTAAAATTAAATTTAAGATAATAAAAAGAGTATGAAAGTCAGCAGCTTTCCTACTTTCCCACCCTTGGGCAGTACCGATAAAAACGTAGAACAGCTTAACTTCCGTGTTCGAGATGGGAACGGGTGTTACCTGTCCGCTTTGACCGCTGACAATATTCTCTGATTATTTGACTTTATAAGACTTACGAATACCTAGAAACCGTTATAAAAAACAATCTATATACTCCAGTATGGAATTGATTCTTCATGAAAAGCCTAAGCGGCCAATCATAATTGAAGGATTTCCCGGAATCGGATTTGTCGGAACAATTGCAGTAGAATATATGATAAATCAGCTAAAAACTAAATCAATCGGACATATTTTTGATGAAAAAATTCCTCCAATTGCAATGATTCATGGTGATGAAACTAGAAGATTACTTGAAATTTTTTATGCACCAAAACAAAACTTAGTTTTTGTTCATGCAATTTCGGGAATAAAGGGTAGTGAATGGAAAGTTTCAGAATCAATTTTAGAATTAGCTAAAACGTTAAACGCTAAAGAAATAATTAGTTTAGAAGGTGTTGTTGCACCACTTGAAGATGGTCTTTCCCGAATTTTTGTTAAATCAAATTATCCTAAAGCAGAAAAAGAATTCAGAAAAATGGGAATTGAAAAACTTGAAAGTGGTGCAGTTACGGGAGTTACAGGAGCATTGATGCTTAAGTCAGATCACGTAAATTCAACATTTCTTTTTGCCGAAACGAGCGTAGGAATGCCCGATTCCAGAAGTGCGGCAGAATTAATCAAGTATCTTGATGTTTACCTTGGTCTGAAAATCGATCCAAAACCATTAAGAAAACAAGCAGAAGCTTTTGAAAACAAATTAAAGGATATGATAAAACTTTCAATGAAATCTCAAAATAGAACAAAGGATGCTAAACCTGAAGATTTGAGTTATCTGGGATAGTAAGTTTTTGAGAATTAAATATAATGCCCCAGACAGGATTTGGACCTTCGACCCCCTGATTACGAATCAGGTGCTCTACCAAACTGAGCTACTGAGGCTTGCTGTATTCCTCTATAAACCATATATAAACTTTTATATCTCGACTCGAAAAATTACCTATGGCCGATTATGAACAATTAATGAAAGATGCAAGGCTCGAACTTAATTCTGCAGAGCACCTTCTGTTTGTAACATTAAATTTAGACAAAGACTCGAATTTTGTGTTTACAGTAACTAAGCAATTAATTAAATCAGTCAGATTATCTTTAGAAGCATTATTGACATATGAACGAAAACAAAAAAATATTGAGCCGTTTCCAAAACAATTTAGTGTAATGTCAGAAATATTCAAAATCAAAGTTGCTCAACGAAAAGAATTTGATCCAATTATGGTTGGATTTTTGAGAAAGATGGTAGAATTAGAAACATCATTGGATTCCAGTTCAATTCATTATAGACGAAATAATAATTATGTTGTGGCAGACCAAGATTATTCAACAACTTCGTATGATATGTCTACAATAAAAACATATTTCAGTCAAGCACAAGATTTTGTTAATAAAGTGGGTGAAATAATTGTCGAAGATTGAAACTGCCAAGAAAAAAATTCAATTTGCTGAATATTTATTAAATCGACACGATGCAACTGATTTTTCTAAAGGTGCAAATAAACATTTACTTGATGCGTCAAGATTAGCAATGCGAGAATTATTACAATTTGATGAAGAAGAGATGGCCGAAAAATCATTAGTAATAAGTAGTTTTCAAAAAATGAATAATGAATATTCAGACTTTTACAAATTTTATTATAAATTCAAAGAATCGGAATACTCGAGCACAAGTTCTGCTTCAAATGCTTTAAATACTGTCAGAGCATTTGTTAATTGGGTGGAAGAAAATCGTCGTATTAACTAAAATTGTTCCAGACACAAGTGCAATTATTAATCAAGTTCTATCAAAAAATTTTGAAGAGTATAAAATTAAAGAAATTATAATCCATCGTGCATTACTATCTGAATTAGAAAATCAGGCAAATCAAGGTAAAGAAACGGGATTTATCGGTTTAGATGAACTCAAAAAACTAAGGGAATTAAAAAATATAAAATTAATTTTCAAAGGAGATGTACTAACAAAAGATGAAATTATTTTAGCAAAACGTGGTGCAATCGATGAAATTATCAGAAATTTAGCATTAGTTGAGAATGCCACATTGTTAACTTCCGACAGAGTTCAATCGGAAGTTGCACTCGCATCAAATATCCCAGTTAAATTTTTTAAATCGATTAAACAAATTAAAGCATTAAGTTTTGAAAAATTCTTTAAACCAGATTATATGTCAGTACATCTTAAAGAAGGAGATTTTGCCAAAGCAAAAAAAGGAACTCCCGGAAATTGGTCATTTGTAGAAGTTTCCAAATCAAAGTTAACCGATAAAAAATTAAATGACATTGCAGATGAAATCACGTCGGCATCCAGAATATTAAAAAATTCTTTTTTGGAAACAAATCGTAAAGGAATAATTATCGCCCAGATTAAGAATTATAGAATCGTTATAACTCGACCACCTTTGTCAGATGCATGGGAAATAACTTTAGTAAGACCCGTTAAAAAATTAAATTTATCAGATTATAAATTATCTTCAAAAATTACAAATCGATTAGAAAGTAGAGCTGAAGGAATTTTAATTTCAGGGAGTCCTGGAAGCGGTAAATCAACATTTGCACAATCACTTGCAACAAAATATGCCAGTCTAAATAAAGTTGTAAAATCTTTAGAATCTCCGCGAGATATGCAGTTACCGCCCGCAGTGACCCAATATTCATTAAATAAAGCAAGTCATGATGATTTGAGAGATATACTTTTACTTACTCGCCCAGATTATACTCTTTACGACGAAGTAAGAAATATGAGTGATTTTAAATTATTTTCAGATATGAGGCTTGCGGGAGTTGGAATGGTCGGAGTTGTTCATGCATCTAGACCGATAGATTCAGTTCAAAGATTTATTGGTAAAGTTGAAGTAGGAATGATTCCGTCAATTGTAGACACAGTGATATTCATTAAAAATGGTCAAGTTGAAAAAGTCTATGGATTAAGAATGGGAGTCAAAGTTCCATCTGGAATGAGAGAAAAAGATTTAGCAAGACCTGTAGTCGATATTTTTGATTATGACACCGATGAATTGGAATATGAAATTTATTCATATGGCGATTCTACCGTTGTAATGCCAGTAAAAGAAGTAAAACAAAAAGAACGCGAAGATAAACGACAATTGCGTTGGAGATTAATTGAAACTTCAAAATATTTCGAATTCTTATTTTTTACTCCAACAAAAAAAGTTGAAATTATAATTGATAAAGTTCTAATTTCAAAGTTACCGGTTCAAAAGGGTAAATCACTAAAAATTATGAAACGAAGTGCACTTGGAAAAGAAATTAAACATGCATTTAGGAATAGACTTCAAATTAAGTTTGCTTAATTACTTTATCAAAAATATCTGAAAGTTCATTTGCAATTTTAATCCAGTCTCTTTTTTCAATAAATAATCTTGCAGTAATTGTTTTCATTTTAGCTGCGAATCTGCGATGAAATACTGTTTCCATGGCTCTAACAATATTTGCGCGCGTTAATTCAGATTTTTTCAATATGATTCCAGTACGATCATTCACATACGTCGGAATCAGACCCGCATCACTCGTAATTATCGGGATTCCTGTTGCTATGGCTTCCATCAAACTTAATGCACTGGTTTCAGTTTTAGATAATAGAACATAACAATCCATTGCACGTAAATAAGTTTCAGGATTTGCAACAAAACCTGTTGAAATAATTCCATCTTCATTTAATAATATTCTTTCGGGACCATCCCCTAAAATCAATAATTTGCTGGAAGGATATTTTTTACGGAATTTCTTAAATGAATTAACTAATAATTCAATATTTTTTTCTTTACTCAATCGTCCATGGTATCCGATCACAAATTCCTTTCCGATTCCTAGCTCTTTTCTAACTAGGAATCTATCAAAAATATTTTCTTTGAATTTTCGAACATCTGCACCCAAAGGTAAAACTGTAAATTTTGAATTTATTCCAATTTTTTCATATTCTTTCGTAATCAATTTATCTGGAACTAAAATCAAACTAGATTTAGAATATATTCGTCTTAAAATAGGGATTAAAAGTTTCTTCAGTTTAGGTCTATTTGTCGCAAAGGGAAATAATTCCCAATCTAAAGTATGTGCATAAGAAATTATTTTTTTATTTTTTTTATGTGCATAATAAATTGCACTTGCACCGAGAGGTCCTCCGGGAGTATTTACAAAAAGTAAATCTGTGGCGTCAATACTTTTTTTTACTGACGAACCAATTGGTTTACTCGGAGTAAATTCTGCAATTGAAAATTTGAAAGTCGGACAGTAAATAACATCCATATTTTTTCTATTTGCCTTTTTTGAACCACCCTTTAATTTCGGAACCAAAAAAGTTATGTCATATTTTTTATTTAGTCTCGCATGCATTTCTTCCATGAATCGAATTATTCCATCAACTCGAGGGTAAAAAGTATCCGATACAAATAGAATTTTTACCATTTATAAAATACCTCAACTGTTTTTTTATTATGAAATATACCGTAAATATAATCTTTAATTCTAGATAAATTTCCGAAATAATTAAAATTCCAATGCTGAGATTTGAATTGTTTTAGTGCTGCCTTCTTTTTAGTTTGATAGTTTGTAGTATCAATTATCAATTTAGGACGATAAGTTTGGGCAGCTCTAATTGGGATTCCGACTGAAAAAGTATATATTCGAGATTTAAGTTTACCTTCAGAAATTAAATTTTTTACTAATTTAGCAACGTTACGATGCGCAGGATGATAATCATCAAGAGAATGAGTTAAGATTATATCCGCTTTATGTGCTTTAATAATTTTTAATAATTTTTTAATCAAAGTTATATCTTTAAGTTCAGTAGATAATGCATTATCAGGTAATCCCATAAAATACATTTTTTTCACACCCAAAATTTCTCCCGCACGAATTGATTCGCTTGAACGAGTTTTTGCCAAAGATTTTGGACTTTCATTCAAATTAGCATTTTCACCGTATGTAAAAATAATTGATGTAACTTCATGACCTTGATCCGAATAAGATGCAATAGCACCACCACAACCCAATACTTCATCATCTGGATGTGCTACAATTACGAGTATTTTCATATTAATCAATTACCTCAAGTTTAATAATAACTTTCTATTCCAAAATCTTTTAAAACTAGATAATTGAAGTTATCTCACGCGTCGATGGTGTAGTCTGGTATCATTCTAGCCTTCCAAGCTGGTGACCCGGGTTCAAATCCCGGTCGGCGCATTGAAAAGTCTTTTAAAGACTCTTCATAGTATTTGAAAATGAGACTTAAAAAGTTAGCATCAGCAGGACGATTTGGCGCAAGATACGGTCGAAGAATTAAAGAGAGATTACTTAATTCTGAAATTTCTCAAAGAGCAAAGCATAAATGTCCTTATTGTTTGAAAGTTAATGTAAAACGAGTCGCAACAGGAATCTGGGAATGCAGATCTTGTTCAGCTAAATTCACAGGAAAGGCTTATTCGCCAGCAAGTGAAACAAAATAAAATGGTATATGTTTGTCAAAGTTGTTCGCACGAAATAAAAGAAGAACAAGTACGAGGTAGAGTTATTTGTCCGTATTGTAGTTCAAGAATTTTATTTAAATCTCGAGGCGTAACAGGATCAACTGTTAAAGCTAGATAATGATTGAATCAACTATTGAAATTAAAGGAAACAAAAAATTAATTAATTTATTTTATGATGCACTTTTACCTGAAGAAAATTTTAAAACAGGAAGGGCAAGCTATAAATTAATTAAAGGGAACAATTTAAAAATTAAAATTACTGCAAAAGATGCAGTTGCATTTAGAGCAGTTTCAACAAATCTTTCAGGTTTGATGGCAATTGTTCAAAAAACATGGAATCTTAAGAATGAAATCAAATAAATTGCAAACAAAATTGAATGAACTTAATGTGTTACAACACAGAATGGGTTTAATTGATAATCAAAAAAGACAGATTAATTTTTCAATTAGTGAATTAAAATCATCAATTAATGAAGTTAAATCATCTAAAGGAAAAGTATATTCGATGATTGGATCAGTAATTGTTGAAAAAGAAAAGAAAATAATTCTGAAAGATTTGACCAAACAAGAAAGTGAATTGAATTCTCACCAAAAAATTATTGCTGAACAAGAGGAAAAGTTTAAGAAAAAAGCAAGTGAATTACAGAAAGTAATATCTGCTGAATTAAAAAATGGAAACTCTGAATGAACTTATAGAATTAATTGTTGAATTAACTGACGATAAATCTGTACCTCGTAACGTAAAAGATAAATTAAATTTGGTAAATAATATTTTAACCGATAATTCCCGAGATAAAAATATATCAATTAATGAAGTAAAAGATATATTGGCAGATATTTCTGAAGATCAAAATTTACAAACTTTTTCTAGAACTCAACTTTGGAATATTTCAAGTATGCTTGAAGAAATTATCCCAAAATTATAATCGCTAGCTAAGCATCCAAAACTTTATAATCCGACAGTAATAACATTTCTTTATTATGGGTCCATTCAATAAACTAAAAGATAGATTTTTGCTCGGAAAATTTATTCCATCACGAGAAGATGTTGTCTTGACCGAAGATTATGTTGAAATTAGTCCTGAAGCTCAAAAAAATGAACAAGCAAAATTACTTGTTCAAACATTTAAGTTAGAAAGTTTTGAATCAATTAAACCAATTTTAGATAGCGTACGGATTGGATCAACTATCGCAATTGTAAATATGTTACCTTTGAAAGATAGAGATTCAATTGGATTAAAACGAGTAATTGATAAATTAAAGAAAACAGTTGAAGCAAATGATGGAGATATCGCGGCATTCGGAGAACACTGGTTAATTGTAACCCCTGGAATCGCCAAAGTTTATCGAAAACCAACTGCTGTACCTGAGTCACAATCACGACCTGAATTTTTTTAAGCATAATTTTATAAATAACTAATTAGTTTACAATATATGATAGCTTTATCTACAACTCAGTTTATTTTATGGGGAATAGTCATTGGACTATTGCTTGGATTAACTTTCGGTTTAAGAAAATTAATTGTTCTGGAAAGAAGAATTATTGCATTACACGGTAAGAAAAAAAGATAGATTATGCAATTGAAATTCAAACTTTCTGCAGAAAATCTTAATTTATCACGATTTGAAGTAGAAACAATTTTTAACAAATCTGGATCTAAACGTGGAAAATTTTTAACAATTAATAAGAAACTTTCTAAAAAAGATGCATTACTTTTGATTGAAAAATCAGCACTAATCAAAAAAGCATATTTTGAAGATGGATCAACTTGGACAACTAAATATAGTCCTTATCGTGGTCGACATCCCAAAGAGAGACCCGCATTTCATCCTACTGGACTGAAACCCAAAATGGCCAGAATTATGGTAAATCTCAGTAATGCAAAAACCGAAGTGATGGATCCATTCTGCGGAACAGGTGCGATTTTAATTGAAGCAGCAATAAATGGATTGAAAATTAGAGGAAGTGATTACGATAGTAGAATGATTAAGCGGTCAAAAATAAATTTAGCACACTATAAACTAAAACCAAAAAGTCTAATCAAATTAAACGCATTAACTATTTCTTCAAAATTTAAAAAAAATTCATTAGAAGCAATTATTTGTGATCCGCCGTATGGTCAAAGTTCAACAACTTCAAACCGAAATATACGACAATTATTCAAAGAATTTATTGAAGAAGCATACATGGTTTTAAAAAAAAAAGGCAGACTTGTAATAATTATTCCCAGTACAATTTCAATAAATCGATTAATTTATCCAAAATTCCAAAAACTTGGTCAATTTGATTGGTATGTCCACGGAGGACTAACACGAAGATTCGTTGTTTTGGAGAAATGAAGTTTAAATCAAAATATTTTGCTGCACCGATGGTAGGAGTTTCAGATACAGCATTTAGGATTATGTGTTCAAAATATGGATCTGGACTAACTTTTACTGAAATGACTTATGCAGCAGCACTTTATCGTGGAATTGATAAAGTAAAAATTGATCGGAGACAAGAAAAAAGTGTTGGATTACAACTTGCGGGAACAAAATTGAATGAAATAAAATCTGCAATTGAATTTATGCAAAATAAAGTAGATGTTTTTGATTATAATTTAGGTTGTCCAGTTCATAAAGCCCAAAGACAAAAAGTCGGTGCAATTTTATTGGAAGATCCAAAACTTGTAGAAAAAATTCTTTCAACAATGGTAGAACATTCAAAAAAACCAGTTTTTGCTAAAATTCGTTCAGGATATTCAGATAAAAATATTAATTATATAAAAATTGGCAAAATTGCACAAGATGTAGGTTGCGCAGCAGTTACATTACATCCGCGAACTGCATCAACAAAAAGAAGTGGTATTGCAAGATGGGATCATATATCGAAATTAAAAAATAAACTTGATATCCCAGTTATAGGAAATGGTGATATTCAAACACCTGAGGATGCAAGCCGAATGATATCTGAAACGAGATGCGATTATGTAATGTTGGGAAGAGCAGCAGCAAAAAATCCATATATTTTCAAACAATGCGTTGATTTAGAAAAAAAAGGTAAATATAAATTTAAAAATAAATCAAAGTTAGCAATGGAATATATAACTTTAGCAAATAAATATGATATTCCATTTAAAAAAGTTAAGGAACATATTATTTATTTCTTAAAAGATGTTGACGGTGGTCCAAAATTGAGATTAAAAATTAACAAAACAAAAGATATTAATATGCTTATTCAAGAACTGAACTTATGAAACTGGTGGATGTGCATGCACACTTAACATATAATAAATTTAACAAAGACATAGATCGAGTTATTAAAAATATGAAATCTGCAGGAGTTTCAAAGGTTATATCGAACGGATTAAGTTTTGATGATAACAAAAATGTTTTGAAGTTATCCAAAAAATATGATATTGTTGATGCCGCATTGGGTTTATATCCTACTGACGCCGGAACAATTTTAGACAAAGATTTAGACAAAATTTTAAATCAAATTGAAAAGAATAAAGATAAAATTGTTGCAATTGGTGAGGTAGGATTAGATTATTATTGGACAAAGGAAGATGATAAAAAACAAAGACAAAAAGAAGTACTCCAAAAAATAATCATTCTTGCAAATAAAATAAATAAACCCTTGATTGTTCATTCTCGAAATGCAGAATTAGATACCGTTGAATTAATGAAATTTGCGAACGTTCCAGTAATAATGCATTGTTTTTGCGGAAATTTAGAAGCTACGGAAAAAGCAGATAAATATGGTTATTATTTTTCAATTCCAGTAACAATAGTTAGAAGCAAAACTTTCAAAAAATTAGTAAAACGAGTAGGATTGGATAAAATACTAACTGAAACAGATGCACCATTTTTATCACCTATACCAGGAGAAAGAAATGATTCATCCAATATCAATTTAACAATCCAGAAGATTTCAGAAGTTTTGAATGTTAAAGAAAATATAATTGAATCCAAAATTTTAACTAATTATAAAAAAATATTTACTTAACTACAGTTTCTTTTTGAGCATATTCATAAAAGAATAACCATGCAATTACCGACATAAGGCCGATGATCAAGGAATTGAGTGTTGCAGTAAATAAATTAATTTTTCCGATCAACATCATTGAAAAGAATAATACGAATGCTGCAAAAAGAGGCCATATTCTTCGTTGACCAACAAAAAATACAGTACCTCCTGTAGCTAAAAATGAAACATTCTTAAATTTTTTACTTAAATCCATTTTTACAAATTCTCCGGCTTTACCATATAGCGGCATAAGAAAAATTGAAAGAATTCCCGCAACCGGAATTATGCTCCAAAACATACTCCACATTGAAAGTCGAAATAATGATTCAAAAACAATATGATCCATAAATGAACTTAATGAGTAAAAAATTCCAGTTAGAATTATGAGTATCAGTGTAAAAATTGCTTGATATGCAGCGTTTTCCTTAATTCCGTGTCTGCCCATTTTTTCTTTAAATGAAGCATATTTTGAACCATGTCTTATTTTGAAATTTGCAGTATCAAAAAATAAAATTAAACCATTGGATACAATCGTTAAATAAAATAATAGAAAAGTATTCATAAGATTAGCATTTTTAGTAAATTTGTCACCTTTATGATGCACAATTTTACCAAAATATTTTGTTAAACATGTTAAAAAAATAAATGAAATAAATGAATTTATGATCAAAAATAAATAAAAATAAGATGTTCCGTGAGTAAAAATTGAACGATAACTTAGTGCAAAACCAAACATTATCGAACTAAAAATAATTGGATATTTTTCAATATAGTCCTTTAGTGAGTTTAATGCTTGATTAATTGGTTTAAACATATTAATCTTCCATGTTTTCAAATAAATAACTTTTGAAAATTAATATAAACTTGTGATTGGTTAATTTTACATGAGTAACTACAAACAAGCAATTTTAGTGAATATGTCCTTAAAGATGACTAAAGGTAAAATCGCAGCTCAAGTCGCACATGCCAGTCTAGATGCAGCGTTAAATGCGATAAATAAAAAAGCTTTCAAAGAATGGCGACGGAGTGGACAAGGTAAAATAGTTTTGAAATGTCCAGATACTGAAACAATGTTAAAATTGCATCGGCAAGCTAAATCTAGAAAGATGATAACCTCGATGATTACCGACGCAGGTATAACTCAAGTTCCACCTGGAAGTAAAACTGCTCTCGCAATTGGCCCAGAAACTGAAGAAAAATTAGTAAAACTAATATCTGAATTTAAGCTTCTATAAATTTTTCAAGAACCCATTTATTTCGAACTTCGGGATGGAAAATTACGCCATAAATGTTCTTTAATTTATGTTTAATTGCATGAATTGAGTCATTTGATTTAGCTAAAAGCTCAAATTCATTAAGGTTTGAAATCCCATTTTGATGTAGAGCATAGGCTTGAAAAGATTTTTTGTCAAATAAATTACCTTCAACTTCAACCATTCCAATTTCAACGTTTTTGATTAGTTTTGCTCCAAATACTAATGCAACAATTTGTGCACCTGAGCAAATTCCTAAAACTGGTTTACTAATATCACTTAACCATTCAAATTTGTCCAAATTGGTTAGATAGTCATTATCTGCAATTGCAGTTCCGGTTATCAATATCTTGTCTGCCCAATCAATATCTCTTAAGTTTGAATAATGATTTGTCCGAGTATGCTTATTTTCGAAAGGCAAAACAAATTCTCGCTCACTTAATTTATTTGAACAAGTACTAATTATTAGTAAATTCATTTTAATTCAGCATCCTCCACAACAAAAACTCCTGAGTGATTTTTGTATTCTAGACAATGTTTGTTTATTTGTATTTTTTTCTTAAAATTTGGACCATTTAAAACCAGTGATTCAAATTCGCCGCCTTCGCCGGCAGGATTAACACCATACTTATCCTTAAGTTCAATTAATTCGTTAATCATCGATTTAGTTAATTTTCGTCCTAACCATTTTTCGTCTAACGGATAAGCTGCAATTCCAGAAATTATAATTTCATAACCTCGTTTTAATAATTGATTCAATAATTCTTCTTGATTAAGTTGCCAGAGCGGATTAAAACACCACAAATTTAAATCTGAACAAATTTTTTGTATTCGAGTTGCCTGATAAACCGATTCAACTGCACCTGTAACAACACCTTCAATTCCAAATTCTTTCTGAGATTTTTGAATTAATCGTCGAAGATCAATAAGTTCCGATTCCTTTTTACCTTCAGTTTTTTGAGTAATTAATGAAATTCCCAATGATTCGGCCTGAAGTTCAGTCAAATCAATATTCGGTGTATGAAACATATAACTGGCTTTGTTTTCAGATTTCATTGACATCAAACAAACAACTTCATTTTGTCCGGAGTTTGCCAACTCAGTTGCAAAAGTACTATCCTTTCCTCCCGAAAATAATACGCCCAGTTTCATACTTAATTTTTAGACATTAAGTATTTATACGTTGTTTTTGAACATAATTATGGTTGAAGTGTCAATTGTGATACCAACGAAAAATGAAAAGAATCAAATCGGAACGACTCTAAACCATCTTCTACGACAATCATTTACTAATTTCGAAATCGTTGTTTCGGACGGTAAATCTGCTGACAAAACAAAGTCAGTTGTTGAATCATATGTTTCAAAATTTAAGAAACGAGGAATCAAATTAAAATTTATTTCAACTCCAAAGAAAGGAGTTTCGGAAGGCCGAAATTTTGGAGCAGAAACCGCAAAAGGAAAATATATTTATTTTTTTGATGCAGATGTTTATCCAGTTAAAGATTTTATCCAAGACACGTTGACAGAGTTCAAACAAAAACGATTATCTCTTGCTACGTGTAAATCAAAAGGTTCAGATTCCAAATTAAAAAATAAAGCATATTATCGATTTATCAATCAAAGCATAGGATTATTACAATATACTCCGTATCCTGCAGCAGCAGGTTATTGCATTATTTCGAGTAAAGCTGCTTTCAACAAAATTGGCGGATTTGATCCAGATATTTATCTTGCAGAAGACACAACATACATTCTCCGAGGCAGAAAAAAACGATTAAGGTTTCGAGTTTTGAAAAGTCAGCCGATTAAAGTTTCAAATCGTCGATTAAATTCCGAAGGCACAAGCGTGGTTCTAATAAAATACATTCTTTGCTCACTTTTTCTAGTGGTCAGACGGCGAGGACCAAAACGAGGAATTGCAGAAAAACTTCTAAAATATGAAATGGGTACAGGAATTTACAAAAAACGCGGAAAGCGATTCAAGCTACTTCTAAAGAAAATCAAAGAGATTGCTGAAAATTAAACGTCAGGAGAGGGATTCGAACCCCCAATTCCAAAGGAACCGGCTCTCAAGGCCGGCGCAATACCGGATTATGCGATCCTGACGTAAGGTTCATTATAATATTTGATTTATAAAACTTGCTTCTTAGAAAAAAAAAGGAAGATAAGCAGTTGCCTGCTTATTTGTTTCCTAAAATTCGATACATTCCTGTACCGCATGAAGAGCATTTTCCCTTCATTGCTCGTCGACCATTTTTCATGGTTACTTCTTCGCCGTTAGACATTTCATTCTTTGAACGGCATTTTACGCAATAAGCTTCCATGAGGTGCGTAGTAGGCTAACCTATATAAATTATTCGAAATTCGTGCCTACTACGAAGATTTTATAAAGTCGGCAGATATACGTTCATTACCCCTGCATAGATCTTAGAATTCTGTCGCTATAGTGCGATTATTGAAAAACAAATTTGACTTACAAGAAGGTTTAAAAACTAAACCAATAAATAAAAACTCACATGGGAAGTTCAGCAGGATTCAGAAGAAGACCAAGAAGAGGAAGCCTACAGTATTGGCACAGAAAGAAAGCTAATCGAATGGTTCCACGAGTTCGATCCTGGAAGAAAATTACTGATGTTAAATTATTAGGATTTGCTGGTTACAAGGCAGGAATGACACAATTACATTTTATTGACAACCGTTCAAATTCTCCAACCAAAGGCGAAGAAATTCGTTTACCGGTTACTGTCTTAGAGACACCTTCTATTCACCTTCTTTCAATTCGTTTATATTCAGATTCAGCATATGGTTCATCAATTATTGGTGAAGCATGGTCAGACCAATTAAGTGCAGACCTTGCTCGAAAATTAAAACTTCCGAAGAAACGAAACACAAAAGCATTGGAAGATCTTCAAAATAAATTAGATGACGCATCAGAAATTAGAGTTCTAGTTTATACTGAACCAAAATCAGCATCAATTTCAAAGAAAAAGCCAGATGTTATGGAATTAGCAATTGGTGGAAAAAATGTTAAAGAACAATTTGAGTATGCTAAATCTTTAATCGGAAATCCAATTAATGTTGGAGATATATTTTCAGAAGGAGACCTTATGGACGCAGTTGCAGTTACAACTGGAAAAGGATTCCAAGGATCAGTAAAAAGATTCGGAGTTTCAATTTTACATCGTAAATCTCACGGAGACGGACGAAGAAAAGTAGCAACTTTAGGAAACTGGATGGCTAAAACTTGGAGAGTTCCTCATCCAGGACAAATGGGGTTCCATAACAGAACAGTTATGAGTTTACAATTAATGAAAATCGCAAATGCCGAAGAATTACAAGTTACTCCAAAAGGCGGATTCTTGAAGTACGGTGAAGTTAAAGGCAAATATGTTTTGATTGCAGGTAGTTTACCTGGACCAAAAAATAGATTAGTTAGATTAAATTTTGCAAAACGAAAACGAAGCTCAGTATTTGAAACAATCCCAGAAAATATTGAAATTTCAATGGAGAGTCAACAATAATGAAAAAGGTCCAAATATTAAGAGTCAGTGGTGGAAAATCAACTGAAATGAATCTCCCTGTTCAATTTTCTGAACCAATAAGAGAAGATTTAATCAGAAGAGCTGTTTCCGCACTAAGAATGAGTCGAAGACAACCCTATGGAGCTGATCCATTAGCAGGTAAACGGCAAGGTTATCATACTCCTAAGCGAAGAAAGAAATTCAAAACAACTTATGGAAAAGGAATTTCAAGAATTCGAAGAAAACATTTATGGGCTAGAGGAAGTCAGTTTTACTGGATCGGAGCATTCGTAGCAAATGCAACGAGTGGAAGAAAAGCATTCGCACCAAAATCTTCAAAAGTTTTGGAAGAAAAAATCAATCGAAAAGAAAGAAGAAAAGCAATTCGATCCGCATTAGCAGCATCAAATGTTGTTGTAATGGATGATAATTTAGAATCATTAAATAAAACTTCAGAAGTTCTTAAGGCATTTAAATCAAATAAATTAGATTCAGAATTAGATAGATCTAAAGAAAGAAAAATTAGAGCTGGAGTTGGAACTAGACGGGGTCGAAAATACAAAACTAAAGTAGGACCGTTAATCATTGTAAGTAAAGCATGTCCGACAATGTTGGCAGCAGAAAATTTACACGGTGTCGAAGTTTCAGTAGTTAATAATCTAAACGCAGAATTACTTGCTCCGGGAGGCGATACTGGAAGAACAACAGTTTGGAGTAAATCTGCACTAGAAAAATTAAGCAAGGAGAACTTATTCATATAATGATAAAGGGAAACGAAATAAGTTCAATTTTGAAATATCCGTTATCTACTGAAAAAGCAGTTAGAGCTATCGAAGCAGATAATACTTTAGTTTTCGCAGTAAATAAAATTGCAAATAAAGCTCAAATTAAATGGGCAATTCAAAAAGAATATTCAGTAAAAGTCTTGAATGTAAGAACTATGATTGATATGAAAGGTGTTAAAAAAGCATATGTGAAACTTGACCAATCAACACCGGCAATAGATATAACATCCAAGCTGGGACTAATCTAAAATGGGTAAACGATTAAAACAACAGAGAAGAGGAAAGGGATCGATATATCGAGCTCCAACTCACAGATCTATTGGTAAAGTTGCTTATCCTTATTTGACTGAAAATACACAATCAGGAAAGATAGTAGATTTAGTAAATTCAACATTTCATTCAGCACCATTAATGGTGGTAGAATATACTGAAGGAAATTTAGCATTACTTCCTGCACCTGAAGGTGTAAAAGTAGGACAATTAATTTCATTAGGCGTCGATGCAGAAGTATCGGTCGGTAATACATTAAGCATCGGAGATATTCCAGCAGGAACGTTAATATACAATTTAGAAAAAGTTCCGGGCGATGGCGGAAAATTTGTTAGAACCTCAGGTCTATCTGCACAAGTTGTTGGAAAAGAAGGAAAGGGGATTGCAGTTAAATTACCTTCAAAGAAAAAAATAATATTAAATGAAAGATGCTTGGCAACAGTTGGAACTGTCGCAGGAGCAGGAAGAACAAATAAACCATTTGTGAAGGCAGGAAATAAATTCCATGCTATGAAAGCAAGAGGTATCAAATACCCGATCGTGAGAGGTAAGGCAATGAATGCAAGAGATCACCCACACGGTGGAACAGAAGGTACATCTCTCGGAGGAGGAAAATATTCAACTACACGACCTAGAAACTTACCGCCAGGTAAGAAAGTGGGATCAATCGCAGCTAGAAGAACAGGTAAAAAGAAATAATGGCAGAAAAAATATTTAAATTCAAAGGCAAAACATTGGAAGAACTTAAGATAATGTCAATCAAAGATTTTGCTCAATTGGTAAAAGCGAGAAAACGAAGATCGTTGTTAAGAGGAATAGATAACAAGACTCCAAAAATTTTAACTAAGATTGAAAATGGCAGAAGTAAATTGAGAACACATCGAAGAGACGTAATTGTAATTCCAGCACTTATCGGAAAAACAATCGAAGTATATAATGGTCAAAAATTCGTTCAAGTAAATGTAACTGCAGAAATGTTGGGACATTATCTTGGTGAATTTTCACAAACTCGTAGAGTGGCACAACATAAAGGAGTTGGAGTTGGAGCAACAAAGAGTTCTAAACACATGGGTACAAAATAATGAAAACAAGTATGCAAAATTATGATTCAAAGAAAATGTCAAAAGCAATAGGTAGAAACTTACCATTTTCATTCAAGGTAGCATGCGAAGTTGCCAGATATATCAAAGGGATGAGTTTAACTCGAGCAATTCGAGAATTAGAAGAAGTACAAAAAATTAAAAGAGCAATTCCATATATGCGTTTTAATCAAGATACACCTCATCGGAGAGGAAAAATGGCAGCAGGAAGATATCCTGAAAAAGCAGCAAGATATGTTATTCCGTTATTGAAATCATTGAAAACAAATGCAGCAGATAAAGGAATTGAAGGCGAATTAGAAATTGTTCACTCTGCTGCAAAAAAACCAAGTATTCGAAGAAGATATGGTAGAGTTAAAGGAACAAAGAGATTAACTCATTTCGAACTTGTTGCAATGCCAATGGAGGCCAAAAAATGAGAGAAAAAGATTTCATAAAACAAAATATTATTCAATTAAATATTAAAGAAAATATAGAAAGAATTTCGGGAAAAGCAGCAGAAATTGGAAATATTACTATGGAAAAAACACCGTTGGGTGAAAAAATTATAATTAGTACAACTCGACCAGGAATGATAATCGGTAGAGGCGGATCTGCAATCAAAGAATTAACACGTAATCTGAAATCAAGATTTAGATTAGAAAATCCACAAATTGAAACTGCAGAAATAACAAATCCTTACACGAGTGCACAAGTTGTAGCGACAAAGATTGCCAAAGAATTGGAAAGATTTGGACCTAAACGATTCAAAGGTATCGGATATCGGGAATTAAATCGGATTATGGAATCTGGTGCAATGGGAGTAGAAATTGTAATTGATGGACCAATTCCAGGTGCAAGAAGTAGAAAATGGAGATTTCATGATGGATACATGAAAAAATGTGGATTTATTTCAGATAATTTATTGGATAAAGCTCAGTCAAATTCAGTTCTTAAGAAAGGAACGGTCGGAATTTCAGTAACAATTATGCACGCACATACACCATTACCTGATAAAATTGATATTGTTTCTCCAGAAGAAGTTTCTGAACCAATCAGTGAAGAAGTTATCGAAGAAAAGAAAGAATCAAAATCTGAAGAAAAACCAAAAGAAACTAAAAAAGTCGAAAAATCTGAAGAAAAACCAAAAGTCGAAGAGAAAAAAGCACCAGCAAAAAAGAAAGTAGAAACTAAGAAAAAATCGGTTCCAACGAAAGAAGTAAAAGCAAAGCCGAAAGCAAAATCATCAGCTAAAAAAACAGTTAAGAAGGAGGCTAAGAAATAATGGCAATTCTTAGACCAAAAGAAATTCGAGATCAAAAAATAAAAGCAAGATTAACAAGTTTACAAGATCTTAGAAGAGAATTAACTAAATTAAATTCACAAAAGGGCAGTGGACGAATGCCAGAAAATCCAGGAAAAATTAAAGCACTTCGGAGAACAATTGCGCGAATACTAACAATTAATCAAGAGGAGGTAAGTAAAAAGTAATGAGCGATATTGATCCAATTACTGGCCTTCCAAAAGATTTAGGTGTCATTGAGACAATCTCCAAGGAAAAACAATTAATTCGTATCAGAACCGTTAAACGGCGATACGGAAAGATTATGACGTTGGTTGAAGGTTTTGATTCAAGTGTTGATGTAAAAGCACTTTCAAAACAACTTAAGTCAAAACTTGCTTGCGGTGGAACCCAAAAAAACGGAGTTATTGAACTTCAAGGTGACCAAAAGTCAAGAGTGGTTGATGTGCTAGCTAATCTCGGATATCCGAGAGAGGGGATTGACGCAAAATGATAACACCAACTAATTTGATTCGACATGAATTAATCGGTTTGGATGTTGTTGTATTTGCATCATTAAATCCGCTTTCAACAGGGATTCAAGGAAAAGTGATCGATGAAACTCAACAAACACTTACAATTCAAACAAAAAAGGGCAACAAAAAAATACTGAAACGACTGTCAACCTTTGTCTTCAAAATTAAAGACAAAAAAGTTGAAGTTAAAGGATCAGTAATTACAAAACGTCCTTGGGAAAGAATATCAAAATAAAATGGCAACAACAAAAATTAAGAAATCAACAAAAACGGTGAAGAAACCAACAGTAAAGAAAGTGGTAGCTGAAATCAAATCAATTCCAGATTTTGTTACACGAGGTAGAACATTCACCGGAAAAGTTATTTCAAATAAAATGGCAAAAACTGCAAAAATTCAATGGGATCGAAGATCTTATCTTTACAAATACGAACGATATCAGAAAAAGAGATCCGCAGTTATGGCTCACATTCCTGAAGGGATGGTAATCTCGATAGGTGATGTTGTAAAAATTGCAGAATGTAAGCCGATTAGTAAAACTAAAAATTTTATAATTATTGAGAGGATAACTAAAAAATGAGACCAATTAAGATTAATCCAGTACGAGGAATTCCAATTGGAGCAAGAATTGTTGTTGCAGATAATTCCGGAGCAAGATCATTACAAGTAATTAGTGTTAAAGGATATAAATCTCGAACTCGAAAACTTGCAGCAGCAGCAGTGGGAGATTTAGTTACGGGCGCCGTGATTACTGGAGATTTAGAAATGAGACATACTGTTGTTCAAGCAGTTATTGTAAGACAAAAGAAAGAATATGCACGATCAAATGGATTAAGAGTTTCATTCGAAGATAATGCTTGCGTTATCTTGAAAGACGTAAGATTGGGAACACCAAAAGGAACCGTTATAAAAGGTCCAATCGCAAAAGAAGTGGCCTTGAGGTGGTCACAAGTTGGAAAACTTGCAAGTATAGTATTATGAAATCAACATGGAGTAAAAGTTGGGTAAGAAGCATTCAACCACGAAAGCAGAGAAAGTACGTATTTAATGCACCAGCACATATCTTAAAAAAATTAATGAGTGCATCATTAACAAAAGAATTACGAAAACAATACGGAAAGAGAAATCTATCAGTTAGAGTCGGAGATACAATCAAAATCACAACGGGCCAATTTAAAGGAATAATTGGAAAAATTGAAAGAGTAAATGTGCAAAAACAAAGATTGTATGTTGCAGGTGCTGAACAAGTGAAATCAAACGGACAATTAGTACAATATCCAATTCATCCATCAAATGTTACAATAATAACACCAAAATTAGATGATAAAAAAAGAAAGGGAGCGTTAAATAGAAAATGAGTCGAAAAACAAATCACATTTCCAGATTAGCAGCACCGTCTACTTGGAAAGTTATGCGAAAATCGCTAAAATGGATTGCAAAAACATCGCCGGGTTCAAGAAGATTTCATGAATCTGTACCTTTAGTTGTATTGTTGAGAGATGTTGAGGGAATGATTGAAAATAAGCGAGAATTAAAATTCTTATTAAACTCCAAATCAATTTTGATTAATGGGAAAAGATATAATGATACAAATTTCCCAATCGGACTTTTTGATGTAATCTCTTTCCCAAATACCAAAAAACACTATCGGGCAGTATTGAATAATAAAGGAAAATTAATTGCCAAAGAAATTTCAGCTAAAGAATCAAATTTATTATTATTAAAAATTTCAAAAAAACAAATGATTAGAGGCGGCAAATTACAAATGACGTTATCAAATGGTTGGAATGTGCTTGGACAAAAGGAAGGTTCAGTTTCAGATTCAGTTCTTTATGATTTATCAAATGATAAAATCAAAGAAATAATTAGTTACAAATCTGGAGCGAAAGTTTACTTTACTGATGGAAAGAGAGCAGGAACCATTGCAGACTTCAAAGATCAAAAGGAACTAGGTATCCTAAAGAGAGATAAATTAGTAATTTTGACAATTGGAAAAGAAACAGTTGAATCAAGTATTAATAATCTAATGGTTATCGGTGATAAAAAGGAGGCAATTACAGTTAAATAATGGCAGAAAATAAAATGAGAGAAGTCAGAATTGAGAAAATTACACTAAATATTGGTTCCGGACCAGATCCAAAAAATGTTGAAAAGGGATACAAATTACTTGAAACAATTTCTAATATGAAACCTGTTCAAGCATTAGCAAAAGCAAGAATTGCAACTTGGAAGATAAGACCGGGATTGGCAATTGGATCAAAAGTTACTATTCGTAAAAATGTTGATGAGTTACTTAAACGATTGCTCAAGGCAGTCGATATGAAAATTACTGAAAGTAAATTTAATGAAAATGGATTTTCATTCGGAATTCATGAATATATTGAAATACCTGAAGTAAAATATGATCCCAAAATAGGAATTATTGGATTAAATGTTTCAGTAACATTAACAAGACCGGGATTCAGAATCAAACGAAGAAAATTAATTCAGCGAAAAGTAGGTAATAATCACAGATTAACTAAGGAGGATGCAATCGGATTTGCTAAAAGCAAATTGGGTGTAATTGTAGAATGAAATTACTTGGAATCAAAAAAATAGCGGTATCAAAAACAAGAAGAAAGAAATTTTTACGAAATAATTCTGTCAAAAAAAGAAGTTTCGGAAAATCTTTAAAGAAATGTAAACGATGCGGAAGAGGAAAGGGAAGCAATATTTCACGATATGGATTGAATGTCTGCAGAAGATGTTTTAGAGAAATTGCACAAGCGATTGGCTTCACAAAATATAGATAATGGTAATGAATGATACGTTAGCACATGCATTGTCCGCAATTAATAATGCGAGCAATAGAGGAAAACAAGAAATTGAGATATATCCATCTTCAAAAGTAATCAATACAATTATGGAATTATTAAAAGTAGAAGGTTATATTGAGAATTTTGAAACTAAATCGACTACTCGTGGAAAAATCACAACTGTAAAATTAAACGGTAAAATAAATAAAATTGGAGTAATAAAGCCAAGATTTTCAATAAAGATCGATTCATATGAAAAATTTGAAAAGAGATATTTACCTGCAAAAGATTTCGGAAGAATATTTGTATCCACCACAAAAGGTATTATGACTCACATTAGTTCAAAGAAGGAAAATAACGGAGGAAAGCTATTAGCATACGTTTACTAAAATGTCTACAACAAGAAGAACGAGAGTAAGAGGAACCGGTTTCCGAAAGATGGGTAAATTTAGACCTGTACTTAGATATAGGGCTAAAAAATTCATAAAAGCAATGCCAATTCCGGAAAAAATTAAACCAGAATCGATCATTGAACTTTCAGAAGGTGTAACAATAACTGTAGATAATAAAGCATTTACTTTAGCTAAAGGTGAAGTTAAATTATCGCGCGAATTTCCTGCGGCAATGTTAATGATTTCTCAAGAAGGAAATAAATTAAAATTAACAGGAAAATCTCATAATGCAAAAAATCGAGCAATTGTTGGAACGTTTAAAGCACATATTACAAATATGTTAAATGGATTGGAACAACCATTTTCGTACAAATTAAGAATAACTTCAGTACATTTCCCAATGACTGCAGCAATTAACAATAACATATTTGAGTTAAAGAATTTCGTTGGAGGAAAGAAAATAAGAAAAGCAGTAATTCCTTCAGATGTTGAAATTAAAATGGATGGTGCCGAAATCGAATTATCTTCAAGAAATATTGAATCGGCAGGAATGACGGCAAATAGATTAGAACAATTAACTAGAATTACCCGACGAGATCGAAGAGTATTTCAAGACGGTATATTTATTGTTGAAAAACCACGAGGTAAATTAGAATGAAAGAATTGATGGCGATTAAATCCGCAATGAAAAAAAGAAGACCGTCTTTCAAAAGACAAGAATTCAATAAGAGAATAAGATTGAGTAGATCAAGTTGGAGAAAACCGAGAGGAGTTGACTCCAAAATGAGAGAACAAAGAGGCGGATACAGAGCAATTGTAAAAATCGGTTATAGAACTCCTCAAAAGTTGAGAGGAAGACTAGCAAACGGATTAATGGAGATTTCTGTATCAACAGTAAAAGAATTAAATTCATTAGCAAAAGATCAAATTGCAGTAATTCCGAGAACATTAGGTAATCGAAGAAGATTGGAACTTCTTAAAGAAGCATTAAAATCAAAATTATCAATTTCAAATTTCAAAAATATTGAAGTGAAAATCAAAGAAATAGAATCAGAGTTTATTGCGAGAAAGAAAAGAAGACAAGAATTAAAGAAATCAAAAATTGAAAGATTAAAATCTTCTAAGAAACCGCTTAAATCCGATAAAAAGAAAGAAAAGAAAGAATCAAAATCTGAAGAAAAACCAAAAGAAACTAAAAAAGTCGAAAAATCTGAAAAACCAAAAGTCGAAGAGAAAAAAGCACCAGCAAAAAAGAAAGTAGAAACTAAGAAAAAAGCGGTTCCAACGAAAGAAGTAAAAGCAAAGCCGAAAGCAAAATCATCAGCTAAAAAAACAGTTAAGAAGGAGTCTAAGAAATGAAATTGGATTTACAAAAAGTATTAGCTTCTAAAGTAACTGGAGCCGGTAAAAGTAGAATAAGAATTGATTTTGAACAAAGAGATAAAATAAAAGAAGCAATTACTAAAGCAGATATTCGAGATCTTATCGATGAAGGAATAATTTCAATTACTCCTGCAAAATCAAATTCTCGAGGTAGAGCAAAAGCGAGAACTATTGCAAAACGAAAAGGTAGGCAAAGAGGTCAAGCTAAACGAGTTGGAAGTTCAAATGCAAGACACAATTCAAAACACGATTGGATTAATCGAATTAGACTTCAACGAAAATTATTAAAATCTTTCAAGAATCGAGGATTAATTGAATCGAATGATTGGAAAATGCTTTACTTAAAAGCAAAAGGCGGATTCTTCAAACATAAAAGACAGTTATTACAGTATATTGAACAGAATAATTTGTTTAAGAAGGAGGCTAAAAAATAATGGCAACAGGAAAGAGTTACAGTGTAAAATTCAGAAGACGTAGATCTGGAAAAACCAACTACAAAAAGAGATTAGCATTCATGAAATCAGAAAAACCCAGATTGGTAGTTCGAAGATCAAACAAATATCTGAATATTCAATTAGTAAATTATGATGAATTAGGAGATAGAGTATTAGCACAATTTAATTCAGTTTCTTTAAAGAAAAAAGGATGGAAACATTCATGTGTAAATGTTCCCGCAGCATATTTATCAGGTTTAGAAATTGCAAAATTGGCAACTAAAGCAAAAGTTAAGGAAGCAATTTTTGATATGGGATCATATACACCTACAAAAGGTTGTAGAATTTATGCTGTATTGAAAGGTGCAATCGAAGGAGGATTAAATATACCTCATTCTGAAAAAGCATTTCCTTCCGAAGAAAGACTAAACGGAGAGCATATTTCTAAAGACATTTCAGCAGATTTAAAAAAGCTAAGAGGAAGCAAATAAAATGAAATCAAATCACGGACGACAACAGAGAAGACCACAAAGAAGACCACGTGTAGAAATAAGTCCCGAAGATAGAAGAGCAGCATTAATTGAATCTTGGAAACCAAAAACCGAAATCGGTAAAAAAGTAAAAGCAGGCGAAATTACAAGTATTGAAGAAGTATTGAATATGGGCCGTAGAATTTTAGAATCAGAAATTATTGATGCATTAATTCCAAATTTAGAATCAGATTATATTAATATCGGACAAAGAAAAGGTAAATTTGGTGGAGGAAAAAGAACTATTTTCCGAACAACCCAAAAGAAAACAAAGGATGGAAACCGACCAGTATTTACTGTTTTAGCAGTAGTTGGAAATAAAGACGGATATGTGGGAGTAGGATTAGGAAGAGCAAAAGAAACTGTTCCTGCAAGAGAAAAATCTATACGAAATGCTAAATTAAATCTTATGCAAATTGCGAGAGGAAACGGATCATGGGAAAGTGAAATTTCGGAACCCAATTCAATCGCATTTGAAATCAAAGGAAAAAGTGGATCTGTTGAAGTAAAATTCATGCCAGCACCACCAGGTACGGGATTAGTAGTCGAAAATGAATTAAAGAAAATTTTCAAATTAGCCGGAATTAAAGACGTTTGGTCAAAATCGAAAGGTCAAACAAGACAAAAAATTAATTTAGTTAATGCAACAATGTCTGCATTAAATGAAACAACAGGATTAAAAATCAAAGAGGCTCAAAAACCATTAGTCAAATATGGTTCAATAACAAGATGAAAGAAATTGACGGAAAATTAATTGCAGTAGTGAGAATTAGAGGTGAAGTTGGAATCAATCCAGATATTCGAGATTGTTTAAATTTAATGAAACTTCATAGAAAACACAGATTAATTATTACACAAAATACGCCGTCGATGAGAGGTATGATCAACAAAGTTAAAGATTATTGTACTTTTGGAGAAATTACTGCAGAAACAGTTGAAGAAATTCTTACAAAAAGAGCAAAACTTCCGGGAAACAAAGATTTAACTGAAACTTATGTTAAGAAAACCGTAAAATCTGATATAAAATCATTTTCAAAAGCAATGTCTGAAGGAAAAGCAAATTTGAAAGATTTAACCGGAGTTAAAACTTTCTTTAAACTTCATCCGCCAATCGGAGGATTCGAAAGATTGGGAATTAAAAAACCATATGCTAGAGGAGGATCATTAGGATATCGAAGTAAAGATATGAATAAATTAGTGATTAAAATGTTATAATGGTAATTCGAAAAGAATCTAAATCTCGAAAACAAAGAGGAAAACGAACACACGGTTGGGGAATGGGTAAGAAGCATCGAGGTGCAGGAAATCGAGGCGGAAGAGGACGAGCAGGACTTGGAAAACGAGGAGCTCAGAAGAAAACACTTCCGCTATCTCAAGGAAAAAAAGCAGTAGGTAAAATTGCGAATAATAACACTGGAATGGAAGTTGTTAGAAATAGTTCAATTATCGCAAACACAATTAATCTATCAAAATTATCCAATCAAATTGAAAATTGGGTAAAATCTGCAAAAGCAAAAAAGACAAAAGATGTTTATTCAGTCAATCTATCAAAATTAGGATACGATAAACTTCTTTCTGATGGCGAATTAGATAAAAAAATTAATATAACGATTATGGCCCACTCTGTTAAAGCAAAAGAAAAATTAGAAGCGGCTGGCGGAAAAATTCAAGAGTAAGAAATATAAGTCTGCGTCTTAATTCATATTATGAGTTTAACTACTAAATTATCCAGGTATATTCCTGAAGTCGCAGGACCAGAAAAAAAGTTAACTTTTAATGATAAATTAAAATGGACTGGATTAATTTTGTTAATGTATTTTGTGTTATTACACATTCCATTATATGGTTTAGGTCAAAATGCATTAAGTCAATTTGAATCTCTTTCCACAATATTAGGTGCAAGTTTTGGATCGCTTATATCTTTAGGTATTGGTCCAATCGTTACAGCAAGTATCGTATTACAATTATTGGTCGGTTCGGGGATCCTGAATATGGATATTTCCAAACCGGAAGGTAGGGCAAAATTTCAATCATTACAAAAAGTATTCATTTTAGCATTTGTATTATTTGAAGCATTCATTTATGTAATAATGGGCGGATTGACCCCGTTGGCAACAGCCCCATCTTATGGATTAATGCAAGCAATATTGATTTTACAATTAATTGTTGGAGGATATATGATTGTACTTATGGATGGAGTTGCCCAAAAGTGGGGATTTGGATCAGGAGTATCATTATTTATCGCAGCCGGAGTATCTCGAGAAATATTTATCGCAGCGTTTAGCCCATTTCCAAGTCCATTAAATCCAGAAGTACCTGTCGGTAAAATTCCATATCTTATTCAAGCACTGGGATCAGGTGATGCAACAGGTGTATTATTATCAGTAATTGCAGTTGCAGCAACAGTATTGGTATTCGTAATGTCGATATATGGTTCAGCAATGAAAGTTGAAATTCCGTTATCGTTCGGAAGAGTTAGAGGTTATGGAATGAGATGGCCGTTGAAATTTTTATATACATCAAATATACCTGTCATTTTAGTTGCAGCATTGATGGCTAATGTTCAGTTATGGGCGAGATTGCTCGAAAATTACGGCTATCCGTTATTGGGAACATTTGCAAACGGTGCACCTGCAACAGGATTAGTTAAGTGGGTAAATACTCCGAACATAGTCCAATCTGCAGTTCTCGGAGGATTAAATGGAGAGATTATGTTACAAGCATTAGTATATACTACGATGTTGATTGCAGGATCAGCATTTTTTTCCGTACTTTGGGTAAAGACTGCAAATATGAGTGCAGAAGCTCAAGCAAAACAAATTTTATCTTCAGGACTTCAAGTTCCAGGATTTAGACGAGATCCGAGAGTTTTAGAAAGTATTCTAAATCGATATATTCCTGGTTTAACAGTTATGGGTGGAGCAACCGTAGGATTATTAGCAGCTATAGCAGATTTAATGGGATCTCTGAGTAGAGGAACAGGTATTTTATTGGCAGTTATGATTATTTATCAATTTTATGAAAAAATCGCTAAAGAACATGCAATGGATATGCATCCATCTTTGAGAAAAATGATGGGAGGCGAAGAATGATGGGACCATTAACAACAGTAACATTGGTTGCCATGATGGTATCGTTTATGATTACAATTGTAAATAAATTTGCAATTGATCAAAATGTAGTTCGTGAAATTAAAAAACAAATTAAAAAATATCAAAAAGAAATGAAATCTAATCGAAATAATATCGATAAAATGAAAGAAATTCAACCAAAAATGATGGAACTTTCAATGAAGCAAATGAAAATGTCTTTCAAACCAATGATGTATTATTTTTTACCCTTAATCTTAGTGTTTTCATGGTTGAAGAAAACAATGGCAGGAATAATTGTAATTCCACTTCCATTTTGGTCCGGACATCTTGGATGGTTGGGATCATATATTTTATTATCAATTTTATTTTCAACAATTTTTAGAAAAGTATTGAAAGTTCAATAGAATGGATATAATTATTAGGGCTCCAGAAATAAAAATAAATAAACGAACACCAAAGAAATCAATAGAACATTTGAAAGAATATTCTTTATTAATTTTGGATAAATCAAAAGGACCAAAATCACGAGAATCAACAGAATTTTTGAGAGAAGAGTTCAAATTTAAAAAAGCTGGACACGCAGGAACATTGGATCCAATAACTACGGGAGTATTACCAATATTTTTGAATAGAGGGAACAAAATATCTTCAGTATTGTCATTATCTAGAAAAAAATATTTGGCAACAATGAATATTCATAAAGATGTTTCTAAAACTGATCTTAAAAAAGCTCTAAAGAAATTTACTGGTAAAATAATGCAAAGAGTTCCAAAAGTATCGGCAGTTAAACGTCAGACGCGTGAACGAGAAATTTATTCAATAAAATTAATTAGTTTTAAAGATCGAATTGCAGTAATTGATGTTGAGTGTCAAGCAGGAACATATATCCGAAAATTAATTCATGATATTGGTGTAGACCTTGGAACAGGTGCACATATGTTCGAACTCAGGA
This sequence comes from Nanobdellota archaeon, assembly GCA_014239585.1. Classification (GTDB taxonomy): domain Archaea; phylum Nanobdellota; class Nanobdellia; order UBA10117; family ARS21; genus ARS21. Next base: position 237,122 of record JAAZYP010000001.1, on the reverse strand, counting down.
GGACTAAGAGTGGACCATTTACTGAAAAAGATGCAATTCCAGAAAATAAAGTTAGAAATTATTTAATGGGTGATGAAACTAAATTAAGAAAAGTTTTGATACCACTTGAAAAAGCAGTGTCTGAAATTAGAAAAGTTTGGGTGGACGACGGAGTTCTTAAACCTTGGTCATACGGATCACCAGTTTATTTTAATGGAATTTTAAAATTCTCAAAAGGAATATTTGAAAAAGAAAAAATCGCTGTATTTAATAGGAAGAATGAATTAATAGGAATAGGAATTGCAAAAGCAGATTCAAAATCATTCAAAACATCTAAAGAAGGTGTTGCAGTACGCAATTTCCTGAATTTGATACCAAATGGATAAAGAATTAATTGAAATATTATGTTGCCCAGACGATAAAGGAAATTTAACCTTTGATAAAAAGAAAAATAAATTAATTTGTAAAAAGTGTATTCGAAATTTTGAAATTGAGTCCGGAATTCCAGTTATGCTTCCAAAGGATTTTTAGAATTCATTCCACGCTCTATTGCCTTTTTCACAGTAATGGGATTTTTTATAAAATGAAAATTTAAATCTGCATGTCCACCAGATTGTGTATGAACATGAATATGGCCGTAATTCATTAATGCACCCATTGCACTTTGATGAACTTTAATTGTAGTTATATTATCAAATTTTACTCCTTTGGAATGTTCACCAATTATTCCGTGACGAGTAAGAACACGATCATTAGTAATAACTAGGTGAGTTGAATATTTTCTCAAAACGGCATGAATCAAAGGCAAAATTAATGGACTTAAAATTATTTCTTTATGATATTTCATCCAAGAAGGAATTTCGATATGTAAGATTTCTTCATTTTCGTGAAGATGTTTTTGTATTTTTCGCTTCATAATTTTAGTAAGGCTGAGAATTATTTAAATCTATAGATAGTTTAGAAAAGTTTTATAAACGTACATCGACGCCCCTTTTTTATTGCCGAGGTCGCATAGCCAGGTATTGCGCAGGATTGGAAATCCTGTCCCATCGGGATCGTGGGTTCAAATCCCACCCTCGGCGTTCATTTTTTTTAAAATGAGGCTAAAACAGAATAAATTAATACCAAAAGACAGTTTAGAAAAAACTTCAATTCCGTCATCAGATTTTTTATCAAAAGCTTTAAAAATGACACTAAAAATAGAAAGTCATGACTGATGAAAGCTTCAGAGAGATCATAAGACTAGGAGATAAAGATATCATGGGAAAAGTTCCTATGGGTCACGCGTTGACTCTACCTAAAGGTATGTCTTTTATGTTAGCTAATGCAGTGTGCAAGGTTCTAAACTTAGATCGAAGAAAACGATGCGGAGATTATCCGTTAAAAGAAATTGAAAAGATCGAAGATTGTATTAGAAACCCCACAAAATATAATATTCCTTCATGGTTATTTAATCGACGAAAAGATCGCGATTCAGGAAAAGATGAACATTTACTTTCAGCAGATCTTGATTTAAGAAAACAATTCGATATTAGATTAATGAGAAAGATTAAATCTTATCGAGGAGTTAGACATGCTTCCGGTTCAAAGAAAGTCAGAGGTCAAAGTACTAAATCTACTGGAAGAACTGGCGGAGTAGCTTCACGTAAGAAGGAGACTAAATAATGGGACTTGCAAGAAAAACTAGACGAAAATATGATACGCCAAATCATCCTTGGCAAGCAGAACGAATTGATGAAGAGAAAAAATTAATCAACGAATATGGATTGACTAATAAAAAACAAATTTGGAAAATGAGTTCACTTTTAAGAAATTTTAGAAAACAAGCAAGAGATATTATCGGTCTTAGAGGAGAACGAAAAGATTCTGCAATTAAAATTTTAATCTCAAGATTAACCAGATTAGGATTACTTAAGGAAGATTCAACAACAGGTGATGTTTTGAATTTATCACTTAGAGACATTCTTGAAAGACGATTACAAACTGTTGTTTACAAAATGGGACTTGCAAATTCAGTAAAACAATCAAGACAATTTATTTTACACCGAAAAGTTATGATCAACGAAAAAGTTGTTTCATCTCCTGCATATTTAATTAAAACTGGAGATAAAGTTGCATTTAAAGACGGGTTTACACCAAATCTAGTAAAAGTAATTGAAGAACCTAAAGTTGAAGTTAAAGAAGTTAAAGTTCCAACATCAGGAGAGGTAACAGCATAATGGTAACAAAAACAGATTTAGTCGGAATTGCAAATATCTATTCATCTTATAATAACACAATTATTCATGTTACAGATATGACCGGTTCAGAAACATTATCTTTAGTTTCAGGCGGTCAAATAACAAAACAACAAAGACTTGAAGCTCACGCAAATACCGCAGTTGTTGCAGCTAAGAGAGTGGCTGAAGCATTAAAGGAAAAAGGAATGAGAAAAGTACATGTTAGAGTGAGAGCACAAGGCGGACATAATGGTTCAAGACATCCAGGTCCGGGAGCACAACCAACGATAAGAACTTTAACAAAGAATGGAATCAAAATAATGTCTATTGAAGATGTAACACCAATTCCACATGGCGGATGCAGAAAGAAAGGTGGTCGAAGAGGTCGAAGAGTATGAAATTACAAGAAATTTATTCAGATGATAATGAATTACAAGTCATTGTCGAAGATGTGGGAACATCATTTATGAACTTAATTCGAAGAAATTGTTCATTTGGAATTAAAACGTTCGCAATTGAAAATGTAACATTTATACAAAATAATTCAGCATTATATGATGAAATCTTAGCGCAAAGATTAGGATTACTTCCGTTGAAAGTAAACAAAGATATTTTCACATTGAAGAAACCAGAAGTTCATTTTAAATTAAGTGTAGAAGGTCCGAAAGTAATTCGAGCATCAGATTTAGTAACTAAAGGCAAAGGTGTTGAAGTAATTAATCCACATACACCCTTAGTATTATTATCTAAAGAGCAAAAAGTAGAATTAACTGCTACCGCAACAATTGGAACTGGAGCAGAACATTCAAAATGGAGTGCGGGAAATGTATATTTCTTCCGTTATCCTTCAGCAGCAAAAGGTAAAGAAAGTTTAGAAGAATTGCGAAAAATGGTAGACTCAGAATCAATAGTAAAGCTTAAAAACCAACCAAATAAATTCATACTCGTAATAGAGAGCTGGGGTCAGCTAACTCCTAAAGAAATGCTAACTAATGCCTTAAATAAGGCAGAAGCAAATCTTAAGGAATTAAAACTCAAATAAGCGCAAGGGTGCCGGAGTGGTCAAACGGGGTGGGTTTAGGTCCCATTGGCTTAGTGCCTACGCAGGTTCGAGTCCTGTCCCTTGCATCAGAGGAAAAAAATGATATACGGAGCAACAAACGTAAACTTGAAGATTCTCATAGCAAGTCTTAGAAAGAAATCTAATTTTTGGGGAAAAGTTTCAGATATGCTTTCTGTTCCAGCACGAAAGAGAATTACAGTTAATTTAGGAAGTTTGAATGATTATGATGATGGTGAAACTGTTGTTATTCCTGGAAAATTAGTTGCAGGCGGACAACTTCAAAAGAAATTAACAATTTCTTGTTGGAGATTCTCTGAAGCAGTACTTTCAAAATTAAAAGCATCAGGTTCAAGTATAATTTCATTACATGATTTATCAGTAAAAGAATTAGAGGGAAGTAAATTGAGGTTAGTTTCATGATAATTTATGACGCATCCGATTTAATTGTAGGTAGACTTTCAAGTAAAGCTGCAAAAGATGTTTTATTGGGGAGAGAAATTGTTATTGTAAATTGTGAAAAATCAATTTTGAGTGGATCAAAAGAAACAATAATGGATAAATTCCAAAATTTCAAAAATATCGGTAAGCCATTTCACGGACCATTTACTCCGAGAATGCCTGACCGAATTGTTCGACGTTCAATAAAAAGAATGCTTCCGCATAAAGTAACAAGAGGAAGAGAAGCATTCAAACGAGTAATGTGTTATATCGGAATTCCAAATGAATTTAAAAATAAAGAATTAAAAACAATCGATGAAGCAAATGTTAGTCGATTAAAATCTTCAAAATATATGAAATTAGGAGATGTATCAAGATTAATAGGTAAATATGACAAATAAAATAGTAATAGCTAGTGGTAAAAGAAAACAAGCAGTTGCTAGAGCAAATATTCGAAAAGGTGACGGTAAAGTTAGTATTAACGGAACGCCTCTATCTGAATACTTACCGTTAATGTTCAGACAAAAAATCCAAGAACCAATTTTAATCGCAGGAGATTTATCAAATTCAGTCGATATTGATGTAAATATTAAAGGAGGAGGACAGTCAGGTCAAACAGAGGCAGCAAGATTAGCAATTGCGAAAGGACTAGTAGATTTTTCAGGTTCAAAAGAACTTAGACAAGCATATCTTGGATATGATAGACATCTATTAGTTGCAGATGTTCGAAGAAACGAACCGCATAAGCCAAATAAATCTTCGCCAAGAGCAAAGAGACAAAAGTCCTACAGATAATATGATAATTCCAATTCGATGCTTTTCATGTGGAAAACCAGTTGCACATAAATGGGAAACTTTTAAAGAAAACGTAAACAAAGGGTCAGATATTAAGAAAGAACTAGATGATGCAGGTATTAAAAGACAATGCTGCAGAGCATTATTTATGGGACACATCGATACAATCGATATAATTTCTAAGTACAAACGAGGATAGTTTTATTAACAATCTCCGAGTCCCAAGTATATGGAGATTAACACAATTTCAGTTATTGCGTTTTATGCTTTTCTGGCAATTTTAATATACAAAAATAAATCAAAAATTCAACGTCATGCAGGAATAATTTTTATTTATGAAGGAAAATTCGGAATAAAATTGATGGATAAACTTGCAAAATATGAACGATTCTGGAAAGTTTGGTCATATATTGGGATTCCAATAGGATATTTAGGAATGGGATTCATATTTTATTTCATATTCAACGCTTTTTTCTTCCCATCTCCCGAAGCAGTAGTTTCACCAATTATTCCCGGAATAAAAATTCCTGGATCAAATTTTTTCCTTCCATTTTGGCACGGAATAATCGGATTATTCTCATTACTTGTAATTCATGAAGGCGCACACGGAATTATTTCACGAGTTCATAAAGTTAAAGTTGAATCAACCGGTGTTGGATTGCTTGCAATTTTACCATTTGCTTTTGTAAAACCTAATGAAAAACAAGTCAAAAATCTTAGTCCTTCAAAACGAATTGCAATGTATGCAGCTGGACCATTCGCAAACATAACTACAGCAGTTATTGCATTAGGCGTATTGATGTTTGCAGTTATGCCAATATTGATTGGATCATATAATGTATTGGGATTGAATGTACTTGACGTTACTGAGAATTTTCCTGCTGAATCAGCTGGACTCGAAATTGGCGATGTAATCACTTTTATTGATGATATTCCGCTTTCAGATTCGGAGCTCGCATACGAATCGTTAGTTGAAAAATTACCTGGGGAAGAAATGAGTCTGACGTTAGATTCGGGAGAAGTAATAAGTATGATTGCATCTGAAAATCCAATAAACCCAAATGACGGACATTACGGATTTAGTTTCGAAGGAGTTCTTGAACGAAAAAAAAATGCATGGTATGCAGATAGTTTATCAATTTTCAAAGATTTTTTATATTTCTTTATAACACTTAGTTTAGGAGTAGGACTTTTCAATCTTTTACCACTTGGACCGCTTGACGGAGGTAAAATGTTTAAAGATGGATTGGTTGCAGTAACAAAACGAGAAAAATTGTCAAACCGAGTCTTTATTTATCTTTCTCTACTTACCTTTTTGATGTTATTGGTCAGTATATTCAGACCAATGATCGTATAACGCAAACCTTTATTTAATAAGTCTGCGTGTAGGATAGTTACCCCAAAATGCTTAATACCAAAGAAATATTCAAAATTGTCGAAGATATGATTATAGAGTTTGATGAGCAGACTATTGAAGTTTTAGGAATGTTAGCAAAGATTGATATTTTATCTGAAAATGAAATTGCAGAAGAACTTGATGTTAAAATTAATGGAGCTCGAAAATCACTTTACAAATTACACAATGCAGGCTTTGTTGAATATACAAAAGAACGAGATGAAGAAAAGAAATGGTGGTATATTTATTTTTGGCACGTTAATCGAAAACGACTTTTAAATGTTTACAGAAAATTTAAAGAAAATTTAATAAAAAAGAATAAAGATCAAATCCAAGCGGAATCAGAGTACTCGTTTGAATCCAAAAGTGGTGAAAAATTCAAATATGAAGAAGCATTGAATCATGGTTTTATTTCACCAACTGATGGAAAACCACTTTCTGAAATTAATAATTTTGAACTTATGCAATCTCTGGAGGAAGAGGTGCATGTGTTAAACCAAGAGATTGAAAAAATAGATGATTTACGAAAACAATTAGCTGAAATTGAAGCTGAAAAGAAAGCAGAAGAAGCATTAATTGAAGCTGCAGAAAAAGCTGCTGAAGCTGCCGCAGCAGAACCACCAGCATCCAAAAAGAAAGCAGTTGCAAAAGTAAAATCCAAAAAATAATTAAATTTTTCTAAAAAGTAGTAGCCCTACCCGGATTCGAACCGGGGTCTCAAGATCCAAAGTCTCGAATGATTGACCGCTACACTATAGGGCTATTGATAGACTGTCTATTGATTTATTTATAAGATTTATGTTTAGAAATGCTTATTCAATTTTATTTTAACTTTAGAGTCACCTTGTTTCATGACGTCATTAATTGAATCGCCCAGAAATTCAATATCTTTCTTTAACTCATTCAATTTTTTATTTTGATTAATAATTATCTTCATAATTTCTTCCACATGTAATGATCTTTTAATGAATAGCCATGTACATTTTTATAGTATTCTCTTACTCCGACACCAGATATAACTAACATTTCATCTCGACCATTTTCCTTTGCAATTTCTTCGGCTTTTTTGAGAAGTTTTGAACCCCAACCTTTGTGTTGAGTATCAGTTCCAATTTCACCAATTTCGGTAACTGAACCATAAACGTGCAACTCACGAATCATTCCCTCTTTTCGTTCACCCAATCTAAGTCTACAAAATCCGAGTAAAATATTTTGTTCAACATCCTCTGCACTGATAAAATATTCATCTCCGCCACTGGCACGATATTTCTCAACCAATAATGTAATCTTTTTCGGAATAGATTTATTTCGTTTATAGGATTGACCGGTTTCTCTAAATCTAATTTCGTTAATTGGAACCCCATCTTTAATCAATTTATTTTCCACAATTTCTCTGAGATTCCCCTTTTTTGGACCAGCACCAATATATTGTGCAGGAATATCTCGTTGTACTCTCATAAGTCTGGTCCATTTAGGTGATTTTTTGTAAGCGTGTTCAATTACTTTTTGGTAATATTCTTCATCTCTCGGTTCATATTCTCCAGATTTCCATTGATCATAAAGTTCAGTATCAGGCATTACGAGAGTAGGATATATTTTGAACATATCTGGCTTGAATTCTTCATCTTCAAAAACTATATCAATTGCTTTCAAATCTCGTTCTAAATTGGAGTTAGGTAATCCCGGCATTAAATGATATAATATTTTGAATCCACCCTCCTTCAAAGTTTTTACTGCATCTTTGAAGTCTTGGACACTGTGCCCTCGATTTACTGCATCTAAAACATCATCGTAGGGAGCCTGAAGACCCATTTCAATTCGAGTACACCCTAATTCGAGAAATTTATCTATAAAAATCCAATCTGGACGAGTTTCAACAGTTAAACCAATACATCTATGTTCTGAAGTTTCATTCAATTTTTTGGCTTCCGCCAGAGTTTCAGAAAATTTACCATTAAATCCATCAAATGCCCTTTTTACAAAATTCTTTTGATAATCCCACGGATAGGCAGGAAAAGTTCCACCCTGAATTATTAATTCATTTTTATCAGTAATATGACCTGTATTTTCTAAAGATTTAAGACGTTCAGATACAGTCTTGTGTGAATCAAAATTATTTCTAATTGAACGCATAGTTGAAGGTTCAAAACCCGTATAACTTTTAGGTGCATTTTTACCTTCTGGACAGAAAGTACATCTTGCAGGACAACCGTTAGGTTTAGGCATAATTGCAATAATTGAAACACCCGCAAGGTTTCGCGTAGGTTTAGTGTTTAACACATATCTTAATTTTTCCTTTTCTTTATCAGAACAAATGCTCCATATCTCAGAATTTAAAGGCATCTTAGATTTGTGTTCACGCGCCCAGTTTCGCTTAATTAGTTCAGTCTTACTTTTAGTTAATTTATCCTCTTTCAAGAGCATATTTACTAGTGATTGCATATCTCAGATGTCAGATTTTTGTTTAAAAATTCTTCGGATAAACCTATTCTTCCAGATCCGAACTCGGCGTTTCATCATTTAAGCTTGGTCCAGAATTCCAAGATTGATTAAACATTTTAGATAGTGCATTACAAAAAAATCCGGAATTTACCCAGAAACCCATATCATAAGACGGATGTATTTTTTTATCGTCAGCAAGCATAAATACAATTTGTTTTTTATCAACAATCATAAATCTTGCGGAAATTGAAGGATCATTTTTAACTTCAATCAGACCTTCATCTGAACTAATACCTTCAATTTCTCCCGAAGGAATTATAATTTTTATTTTAACGCCACGCATAAGTGCTTTTTCTAAAAGAGGTTTTAATGTCCGAGTTTTTCTTAATAATCCATCTTCACTAGTAACTAATTCAATCGATTCCTTTGAATTTTTTATTAGCATGGACAATTGATCATAAATATTGTGTCTTCCTTTTAATGCTCCTGAGAAATCAGTAACTTGCATAGGTTCGATTCCTTGGTCATATAAATTCATAAGTTCAGAAATCATTTCAGAATTTCTAAGTTTTTCAACCTTTCCTGAATGAGTTTTTAATTCAGATTCAATTTTCTTTTGAACACGGTCCAACACTTCAGTCGGCGGAAGAGCCATATATTTTATTGGTTTTTCAGGTTTTACGATTACAAATCCTTTACGTTCTAAACTTTCAAGTACATCATAAGTTCTAGATCGAGGTACATCGGCAATATCACTTAATTCACCTGCAGTTGAAATACCACGAGATAATATTGCCGTCCAAAGTTTAACTTCGTATAAATTTAAACTGAAACTTTGTCTTAATCGGTTCAGGAAATCTTCATTTATTAACATCGTTTAACTAACTAATAGTAAATTCATTAGTCTTTGATGAGTAATGCTAATTTTTCTTTATAATCATTTCTTCAATCAAGGTTATATCTCAGTCAAAGTTTTACTTTTTATAAATCCTGCATTTTTCATTTCGATAAATTGAGAATTTGAAAATAAGACTACTTTTACTTCTTCGTCTAATTTTTCCTTTAAATTATGAATTTCTTTCTTTTCAGTTAATGAACTTACTACGATAATTTTATTTTCATTAGTTTTTTCATAATAAATTCTAGGTTCTAAACCATGAATTTCATGAAGAGTTTTCTTTATTATTTCCGCAGGTTTTTGCTCAGATTCAAAGAATATCTCCTTAATTATTGCGAAATTATCTGAATTTCGATCTAATTCATAAAATTCAATTTTTTCTTTACCATCTTTGTAAACAATACCGATTGCCTTCAATTTTTGAACAATACGATAAGTAGTTGCTAGGCTTACTCCCGACTCACGAGATAAATCTCTAAGATAAAATCTTCCACGTTTAGTTAGTAGAACTTTAATTACTTGAACAGTTTTTATATCAAATATTTTTCCTAATAAATCTACCTTCATGTTTTATAATTGGAACAGACCTATAAAAGAGTTTTGAAAAAGAAACATTATTTTGTTTATGAAACATATAAATGGAACACAGTTTAAAAAATAAAACTATGTTTCAGAAAATTTAATTGCGTGCACGTTGACTATTTCTCAGTGATTCAATTTTAGATAAGTTATCAACATCAGATAAATTCAAATCATCTCTTAGACGTAATACTCGAGGGAATCTCAATGCAAATCCTGAAGAATAAGTTGGAGATTTCTGAATCTCTTCATATTCAATTTCAATAACAATTGAAGGTTTAATTGTAACATTCCGACCCTCTTCGTTCAAGATATTTGGCTTTAATAAATTAGTAATTTGATTAAAACTTAGACCATCATTTTCTTTTTCCTTAAGACCAGTCCCCATTTTACCAATTTCAAAAAATTCATCACCTTGCTTGCATGCAAGAGTAAAACTACTCAACCAATTTGCGCGTTTACCTGTACCCCATTCTGCACCAACAACGGTTAAGTCCAAAGATTCCATTACAGGTTTAATTTTTAACCCAAATCCAACTCTAGAACCGGGTTTGTAAATACTCGCTAGATTCTTTACCATTACTCCTTCAGCGCCAGCATCTAGCGCAGATTCATAAAATTTTTGAGCTTTTGAAATATCATCAGTATGGAGTGATTTGGCTATGTCAACTGCCAAAGTCTCACTTTTTAGTATAGATTTTAGGTTTTTTCTTCGGTCACTAAATGGAATCGACAATAAACTCTTTCCATTCAAAAATAAAATATCAAATGCAAGAATCATGACTGGCACTTCTTTAATCATGTTTTCAATATCATATTTACGTCGAATACGCTGAGAAATTTCTTGGAAAGGTTTCCAAACTTTTGTTTTAGGATCATAACCAATTGCTTCGCAATCAATTACAAATGATTCAGAATCAATATCTCGCTTTACAAATTCAATAATATCTGGAAATTGATTAGTAACATCTTCAAGATTTCGAGTAAAAAGTTTAATTTTAGATTTATTTCGATGAATTTGAAGTCTAAAACCATCATATTTGTATTCAATCGCAGCAGGAATACCTACTTTATCAAATGCACCTTCAAAAGTTTCAGATTTTTGGAACAACATAACTTTAACTGGACTTCCAGGTGAAATTTTTAATTTATCTAATCCATTTTCACCGTCAATCTTAGCAATATATGCAACTCGGGCCAAATCCGTAGTAAGATCATAACCTCTCTGGATTTTAGATTTTTCAATATCGTATGTCTCGGAAATTGCATCACGAATAACTCCAATACCTGCACCTGTTCGGAGATCCTCTAAGAGTAATCGAACAAGATATTTTGCACCAATTGCATCAGTAGAAGATAATAATTCAGAGATAACATCAATTTTTTTTGATACCGTACCTGAACCCTCAATTTCTGCTAATTTTTGATTTCGATCCACAACACCCTTTATAGTTAACGAATTTGAGACTAGCGTAGATTGTTTTTTATTTGAGAGTATCTTTTCTGCAACTTTACCTAGATCGCCGATATCTGCCCATAATTTGTCGATATCGCCTATCGAAATTCCAGAAGTATTTGCTAAAGCTTTGATAATTATCTGTGTTCCCACACCGATTTTACGCGAATCCCATTCAGGGAAATTTTGACCCTGTAGAAGATTAATAATATTTACAAGATTTTTTTCATGAACTGAACTTAAAAAATTAGATATAATATCTCGCTTTTCCAACCTACCTGCTGTGTTAGATAGTTCTTCATATATTCTGACAAGTCGAGAATAATCCATGTTCTCACCTTAATATTGGTAATTATAAGTATTATCAATCGAGATAGTTTTATTAATTATTTAGACATAGAATAAACATGGAATTATATGATTCGATTTTTAGTCGAAGAGAAGTACATAATTTTAAGAATAAAACAATACCTTACAAGAAATTATTTTCGATTCTTGAAGCAGGATATGCAGCCCATGCTGAAGGAAATATTCCTTCCACAAAAATAATAATTGTTGAAACTGAATCATTACGTAATAAAATTTCAGCAATATCGGGTCATAATTGGCTGTCGAGTGCACCAATTTTATTAGTTGTTTGTTCAGATAACGGAAATTTAAAAAAATTATATTCAGATAAAGATGTTAATAGATATGGTATCCAAAATTCATCGGCAGTATCTCAAAACATATCTTTAGCGGCAAGAGAATATGATTTACAAAGCGCATGGGTTAGCGATTTTAGTGAGAAAAGAATTGCATCGCTGTTAAATATACCTGCTAAAATCCAAATTCATAATATTTTGGCAATCGGACATTCAGATCAACATTTTAACAAAAAAGTACAAACTTTTGCATATGCGCGAACTTTCTATGAAGAATGGAAAACAAAAAAACGAGCAGACAAAACATTTCCATTGATAAAAAAGAAACATATTGCATTTATTAAAAAAATTAATGATAAGGTTGATAAAAAACTTAATGTAAGTTATGATAATTTGGTGAGAAAAATCGGAAAGACCATAAAGCATTTTAAATGATTAATTGTATAGTGAAAACTATATTTTGAAACATACAGTTCAAATTTAGCCCCGCAGTATAACGTTTTTTTACTCGTTTTGTCCAACCTATAGTCTCAAAACTATAAATCCTTTTTAAGTAATGTTTTATTTTTGAAACAAGTCACTTCGTAAGAAATTGACTATTTGAAAAATGGATTTCATAGTACAAAACGCATTAAGCAGTTTGGAAAATCAAACTGAGACAGTCGACTCAAGTGTTGGACAAGCAAATATAAAAGTCATCGGCTGTGGTGGCGCTGGAAATAATATGGCAGATTGGCTATATAAAAAAGGCGTAGAGGGTGCAGAAATTGTTGCCGTAAATACGGATAAAATGCACTTAGACCACAGAGAAGCAGACAAGAAGATTCTTGTTGGAAGAGATACAACTCGTGGTCTCGGAGCAGGCGGTATTCCTGAAGTTGGAGCACAATCTGCAAGAGAACAAATTCACGAATTAAAAAGCGCTTTAGCTGAATCAGATATGGTTTTTGTTTGTGCAGGAATGGGAGGCGGAACTGGAACCGGTGTTGCTCCAGTTGTAGCTCAAGTAGCTAAAGAATCAAAAGCAATTGTTATTGGTGTTGTTACAATGCCGTTCTCAATCGAAAAAGCTAGAATTGATAAAGCTGAATGGGGACTTAAACAATTAAGAGAAGTATGTAATACTGTAATCGTAATCGATAATAATAGATTATCTTCAATCGCAGGTAACTTACCTATTCAACAGGCATTCGCTGTTGCTAATGAATTAATTTCCACTATGATTAAAGGAATTGTAGAAATTATATCTGTACCATCTTTGATTAACTTAGATTATGCAGACGTTAGAGCAATTATGTCTACAGGAGGAGTTTCTGTAACTGGAATCGGAGAATCAGATTCAGATAAAAGAGTAGAAGAAGCCACAAAAAGAGCTTTATCTAATCCACTATTGGAAGTAAGTTATGATGGCGCTACTGGCGCATTGATCCACATTACCGGTGGACCAGATTTAACTTTAGATGAAGCTGAAAGAGTTGGTGAACTCATCACTGCTGGCCTAGATAGTGACGCAAATGTCATTTGGGGAGCAAGAATTGATGATGAAATGCGGGGTAAATTAAGAGTAATGACCATAATTACTGGAGTTAAATCTCCATATGTATTGGGTCAAGATGCCTACGCTAACGCATCAAAACAAACAATCGAGCTCAATAACGAATTGGGACTTGACATGATTAGTTAAGGACCTAACCCGAGTTGTCTTACGAAGTTCTGGTGCCTCCCTGGAGGTACCTTAATATTTTTATAACATTAAGAGGAAGTTAAATTATGAGCAATGTTGGAAATAAAGTAAAAGTAAAATATTTTGGTTCAGAATACGAAGGTATTCTTTTAGAATCATCCGACAAAAATATGCATTTGTTAAAATTAACTAACGGATATAATGTGGGTTTACCCCGAAAAGGGTCAAAAGTTGAAGTTTTAGGAAAAGCAAATTTAGGATTAAAAGCAAATACATTATTAATTACAAAAAATAAATCTTTACCAAATGTATCTTTAATTTCAACAGGAGGAACGATTGCATCGCACGTTGATTACAAAACAGGAGCAGTTCACCCGATGACAAAACCTGCAGATTTATTGGGAAAAATTCCTGAACTTAAAAAAATATCAAATATTTCAGTTTCAGCGCCAATGTCAATATTTAGTGAAGAAATGAATCCTGAGCACTGGTCTAAAATTGCAGGATTTGTTGCAAGAGAATTAAACAAAGATGAGATTCGCGGAGCAGTAGTAACTCACGGAACAGATACACTTCATTATACTGCAGCAGCACTAACATTTGCTTTAGAAGGTTTATCTAAACCGGTGGCAATTGTCGGAGGGCAGAGATCGTCCGACCGTGGAAGTTTTGACGGAGGAATGAATTTAATTTGCGGAGTTCATTATGCAATTAGCGATATTGCTGAAGTTGCAACAGTATTACACGGAACTTCCAGTGATGATTATTGTATTGCAAATCGCGGAACTAAAGTTAAAAAATTACATACTTCTAAACGAGATGCGTTTAGACCAATTAACACAGTTCCTTTAGCAAAAATATATCCTAATGGAAAATTAGAAAAACATAATGGTTACGAATTAAGACATTCGAGAAAAATAAAAGTTAAATCAAAATTTGAATCAAAAGTTGCATTAATCAAATATTATCCTGGTATGTCTCCAGATATTTTGAAATGTTACGAAGATTATAAAGGTATAATTATAGAAGGAACTGGGTTAGGTCATGTCGCAACAACAACCTGGCTCGAACCATTAACCAAATTAATCAAAAAAGGAATTTTTGTCGGAATGACTTCCCAAGCAGATTATGGGCGCGTTGATCCTTATGTTTATTCGACTGGAAGGGCACTTACAAATCACGGAGTAGTTTATCTTGAAGACATGCTTTCTGAAACTGCATATGTAAAATTATCGTGGGTATTGGGACAAACAAACAATATAGAAAAAGTCAGACATTTAATGGTCACAAATTTACGCGGAGAATTATCTACAAAATCTCATCCAAATGCATTTTTGTACTAGCCTGAAAATCTTTTAAACTTTTGATAAGTAAATAAAATATGAATTATGGTACTATCGGTCTTAAGGCTGGATTAGAAATACACCAGCAGTTAGATACAGGAAAATTATTTTCGAGATGCGATTCAAAATTAACAAAAGACATAGCTGATACAAAAATAAAACGAAAATTGCGCGCAACGACGGGAGAATCAGGAAAAATTGATATTGCGGCTTCATTTGAAACAAGTAAAAATTTAGATTATATTTATGAAGTTCATAATTCAAATACGTCATTAATTGAAACTGACGAAGAACCGCCACTTGAAGTTGATGAAGAAGCATTATCCCTAATCTATACGGTTTGTCGATTATTAAATTGTAAAATAATACCCTTTATTCAAATAATGAGAAAAACTGTTGTAGACGGATCAAATACTTCGGGATTCCAGCGAACTTGTTTGGTTGGAACAGACGGATATATTGAAACCTCAAAAGGTAAAGTCTCAATTGAATCTGTAATTTTGGAAGAAGATTCTGCACGAAGAGTTTCCGAAGATAAAAATTCAGTAACCTATCGATTAGATCGATTGGGAATACCTTTAATTGAAATAACAACTGCACCAGAGATGCATGACCCAGACCACATTAAAGAAACTGCGCAAAAAATTGGAATGATTTTGCGTTCAACGGGAAAAGTAAAGCGAGGAATTGGAACAATCCGGCAAGATGTTAATATTTCAATTTCGGGCGGAGGAAGAGTTGAATTAAAAGGTGTTCAGGAAATCAAAGAAATTCAAAAAATTGTAGATTCTGAAATTGAACGGCAACAGGATGAATTATCAATGAATCGGAAAGTTGGAGGCGAAGTTAGAAATGTCAAGGCAGATGCAACATCAAAATTTTTGAGACCGATGCCAACCTCCGCAAGAATGTATCCTGAAACAGATTTACCGATTATTCAAACAAATTTTAATAAATTAAATTCAATAAAACTTCCAGAACTAATATCTACGAGAAAAGAAAGATATCTAAAACTTGGATTAAATGAAGAACTTTCTTCGATGATTGCAAATTCTGCTCGAAGCAATGTTTTTGATAAAATTTTAGAAACTGAAATAAATCCGACATTAATTGCAACAACAATACTAAGTACTTCAAAAGAAATCAAAAGAAAATTAAAGATTAATTCTTGGAAATTTCCAGATAAATTTTATTTTGATATGTTTTCGCTTCTAGCCAATTCTAAAATTACGAAAGACTCACTTTCTGAAATCATGGAAAGATTTACGAAAGGCGAAACTTTAGATAATATCTCAAAATCATATAAACCAATTTCTGATTCAGAACTTCAAAAGATTGTCGAAAAAATAGTAAAATCAAATTCTAAACTTCCGAAAGGCGCATTAATTGGAAACGCAATGTCTGAACTTGCCGGACGAGCAGACGGCAAAAAAGTTGCAAAGATAATTGAAGAATTGACAAAATAATCTAATTTTTTCCGCATTGTCAAAAACTATATAAAACTATCATATCTATTGCTTTCATGGCTAAAGATATGACCTCCCAAATTTTAGAAGGGATGAAAGTACCTGCAAATATCCGAAATATTGGTATTGCAGCACATATCGATCACGGAAAAACAACTTTTTCAGATAATTTACTGTCTGGAGCAGGAATGATTTCTGAAGAATTAGCCGGAAAACAAAGAGCTTTGGATTTTGACGAAGAAGAAGCTGAAAGAGGAATTACAATTTATAGTGCAAATATTTCAATGATGCACAGAGTAAATGAAAAGGATTATTTAATTAATTTAATTGATACTCCGGGTCACGTGGATTTCGGAGGGGAAGTTACTCGGGCAATGAGAGCAGTTGACGGAGTAGTAGTTTTAGCATGTGCAGTTGAGGGTTGTATGCCACAAACTGAAACCGTTTTGAGACAAGCTCTCAAAGAAAGAGTAAAACCAATTTTATTCATTAACAAAGTTGATAGATTAATCAAAGAATTACAATTAACCCCTGAACAAATGCAAGAAAGATTTGTTAAGATTATTCAAGGAGTAAACAAACTAATTAGACAATATGCACCAGACGAATATCGAGAATCATGGCAAGTTTCAGTTCAAGACGGAAGTGTAGCATTTGGTTCAGCATACCAAAATTGGGCATTATCAGTAAACATAATGAAAAAGAAAAATTTCGGTTTCAAAGATGTTTATGCATTTTATGAAAAAGATGATCCGGTGGGATTAAGAAAAGCAGTTCCATTACATGAAGCAGTTTTAGATTCAGTAATTACTCATCTACCTTCACCTGTAGATTCTCAAAGATATAGAATTCAAAAATTATGGCAAGGCGATAAAGAATCAGAAGCAGGAAAAGCACTATTAACTTGTGATCCAAATGGACCACTAATTTTTGTAGTGACCAAAGTTATGATTGATCCGCAAGCTGGAGAAATCGCATACGGGCGAGTTTTCTCAGGAACATTAAAGAAAGGATCAGAAGTAAATTTAATCAATGCAGGTTCGAAGGCAAGAACACAACAAATTGTTTTAGCAAAAGGCGGACAAAGATTAGTTGTTGATTCAGTTCCCGCAGGAAATATTGCAGGAATTGTTGGAATGAGAGCGGCCCACGCAGGAGAAACAATTACTACTGATGCGTCTGTTGAAGGATTTGAAGCAATTTCACACTTATTCGAACCAGTTGTATCTAAGGCAATTGAAGCCAAAAATCCAAAAGATCTTCCAAAATTAATTGAAGTTTTAAGAGGATTGGAAAAAGAAGATCCAACTTTGAAAGTTACAATCAATCAAGAAACTGGAGAAAATATTATTGCTGGTTTAGGGGAATTACATTTAGAAATTAAAGAACACCTAATCACTCGGGATAAAGGTATAGATATTGTTACCTCAGATCCAATTGTTGTTTACAGAGAATCTGTGGCAAAAGAATCTCCGGTTCTTGTAGGAAAATCTCCAAATAAACATAATCACTTATTCGTTAAAGTCGAACCGATGTCAGATAAAATGTTTGATGCAATAAATTCCGGAGACATTGCGGAAACAAAAGTTCGAAAGAAGAATCTAAAGGAAATGACTGAAGCACTTGTTACCGCAGGAATGGACAGAAATGTGGCAAAGAAAGTTAAAGAAGTTTTTAATGGATGCATATTTGTTGACGCTACACGGGGAATCGTATATATCAACGAAATCATTTCTCTGGTTTTGGAAGCTTTCAGAGAAGCAGTAAAAGCAGGTCCACTTTCACGAGAACCTTGCGGAAAATTAATAATCAAATTAACAGATGCAAAATTGCACGAAGATAGTATCCACAGAGGTCCAGCACAAATCATTCCGGCAATGAGAAATTCAATTTATAATGCAATGCTTACTGCAGGAACAGTTTTGTTCGAACCAATTCAAACAATGAGAATTGATGCACCGATGGATTATTTAGGAAATGTTTCTAAATTAGTTCAAAGCATTCGAGGACAGTTAGTTGATACTGAACAAGATCAAGGAGCATTAACAATTACAGCTAAAGTTCCAGTCGCAGACAGTTTTGGATTTACTTCTAATCTACGAGCAAGTACGAAAGGACGAGGAGCGTGGTTCCTAATGGACCAAAATTTTGAAAAGCTACCTTACGAATTACAAAAGAACGTAGCATTAAAGATTCGACAAAGAAAAGGTTTGAAAGAAGAAGAGCCACAACCTCAATTAGATTAACGCTAACTTTTTAGGAAAAAGGCAGATCAAAAATGATATTTTAATATAAAAGATTACATTTAGATTGCTTTTTAAACACATATATTCTTAGTTTTCCCCGATGAAAAGAGCAACTACTATCGCAATACAAGTACCTGAACCTGTTGTAGGAATTTCCGAGAAAGGTTTCAGAACTCTCAAAGAAGCAGAACAACAAAGAAGTTTTGTTAGAGCTATAGATAGTACTATTTCTAAGGCATTAAAAGCAACAACGGGTTATTCTAAGGAAAGCATTCCGCGTGAATTAAGAAAAACTGAATTTAACTATGGTGGAATTGAAGGAGAAATCGCATCGAAACCAACCTCAAGTGTATCTCACAAATCTATCCATGCTGGATTTTCAGGATATCTTAAAGAACAAAATCTAAACCGAAGAAAATTTATTAATATTCAAGATACCGTCACTAGATTGGATGATTTAATTAGTGAATCAACAAATCGAACGCTGGAGCAAAAAATCAAATTATATAATTTAGATAAATTCTTAGATGAAGAAGGAATTCTTGATTGGGAAGTACCTCCTGCAACAATATTTTCATTAGATAAAGATTATAGCACAATTACGCGTGAAGCAATTGTTACACAGGCAAAAGCAAAACATATTGATGCATATTTAAATAACCAAATAATTAAGCCATTTAATGATGCATTAAAATCTCGAGCGGCAGAATATATGGGCGTTGATTTAGATAATCTTACTCAAACTGAAAAAACTACAATTTATCAAGGAAAAAGAGCATTCAATGTTCAAGTTATTCCGAAGCGAACCGTATCTTATGCAAAAGCAATGAGAGAAATTCGATCAGATTTAGACTCACTTTTAAGCGGAGAAGATGATCTGCGAGAAAATTATCAGGTTCGAAGAATGAGAAACGGAGATCAAATGTCTCTGAAAAAAATCGCACGAAAAGTAGATCAAGCTACAATTGCACATAGTAAAACCGTTAATCGGCTTGAGTGGAATTATGACCCAATTTTAGAATTTGCAGCAATTACGTCAAATTAATAACGACACCGTAATCTTTTTAAAGCTCATTAAATAGGTCATATCAGCAATAATTGCAGAATACTCAGCAATTTAGGATTAAAAAAAATGGCAGATAAACCACATATAAATTTAGTAGTAATTGGACACGTAGATCACGGAAAGTCCACTACAGTCGGAAGAATCTTATTCGATTCTGGAGCAATCGACGAACAAACGATGAAAAAGCTGAAAGAAAAAGCAGCTGAATTAGGTAAGTCAGGATTCGAATTCGCTTACGTTATGGACACAGTAAAAGAAGAACGTGAGAGAGGAGTTACAATCGACTTAACTTATAAGAAATTTGATACTGATAAGTACAATTTTACGATTATTGATGCACCTGGTCACAAGGACTTTATTAAGAACATGATTACAGGAACATCTCAAGCTGATGCAGCTGTATTAGTTGTAGCGGCTAACGACTCAGTAAACGAGCAAACCCGAGAACACGCTTTCTTAGCGAAAACTCTTGGAGTTCAACAATTGATTGTCGCAGTTAACAAGATGGATATTGTTAATTATGATCAAGCAAAATTTGACGCAGTTACTGCAGACGTTAAAAAATTATTAACAGGTTATGGATGGAAAGTAGACGATGTACCAATTGTACCAATCGCTTCGCTTCCAGGAGATAACATTTTGAAGAAATCAGAACAAATGAGTTGGTATAAAGGAGAACCTTTGTTAACTTCATTAAATGCTTTGAAAGCACCGGAGTTACCAACAAATTTACCATTACGAATGCCAGTACAAGACGTTTATACAATTACAGGAATTGGAACAGTTCCAGTAGGTAGAATCGAAACTGGAGTAATGAAATTAGGTTCAAATTTAGTAGTTATGCCATCTGGAAAATCAGGTGAATTAAAGACTATTGAAATGCACCACGAGCAAATGAAATTAGCAAATCCGGGAGACAATGTCGGAATATCTATTCGAGGTATCGGTAAAACCGATATGAAACGAGGAGATATGATTGGAGATGTAAGTAATGCACCTTCAGTTGCTAAAGAATTCACTGCACAAATAATGGTTATGAACCATCCATCTGTATTGACTATTGGTTACTCTCCAGTATTCCACATCAATACCGCACAAGTTTCATGTAGAGTTACTGAAATCGTTCGAAAGATCGATCCACGAACCGGTGAAACAATGGAAAAGAATCCAGATATGTTAAGAAATGGAGATTTTGCAGAAATCAAATGTATTCCTAACAGACCAGTCTGTATTGAGAAAGCAGCAGATTTTCCTCAATTGAGCAGAATCGCTATTCGAGATATGGGTAAAACTGTAGCAGCTGGAAAGTGTATTGACGTCGTAAAGGCGTAATATTAATCGGAGGTCTTCGGACCTCCCTATGCTCCTTTTTCAAATTTATCTTTGGAAACCTTTTTAAAAACACATACTAAGTGATATTACAATGCCAAAAGCAAGAATAAAATTATATGGAACAGAATTAGAGAAGCTAAACGAAGTTATCGCTCAAATTAAAGACATTGCAAAAAAGACAAAGACAAAGATGGCAGGTCCAATCACATTACCAACCAAAATAATGATGGTTCCAGTAAGAAAATCTCCTCAAGGTGAAGGAAAAGCATCTTGGGAAAAATACGAAATGAGAATTCATAAGCGATTAATTGATTTAGCTGCCGATGAAAGAGCATTACATTTAGTTCTAAGAGTACCAATACCACACGATATTAACTTAGAAATTCAAATTCTTGAATAATGAAATTAGTAATATTCGATTTAGATGATACATTATATGATAAAACTAAACAAGTTGGTTTAGATGTACCAGATAATTATGATTTGATACAAGATATAACGCCGTTTCCAGGGATCATTGAATTAATTAAATCTTCAAATTTTATTCCAGCAATTGTGACAAAAGGGAATTCAGATTATCAATCAACTAAGATTAAAAATCTAAATCTTGATTTCATTAAAGACGTATTAATTGTTAATACAAATGAAGAAAAAAAACAATCATTTCAAAAACTTATTAGAAAATATAATCCCGACAAAACTTTTGTAGTGGGAGATCGACCAGAAGGCGAAATTTATCAAGGTAATAAATTGAGCCTGGAAACAGTAAGAGTTTTAACTGGAAGATACGCAAACATCAAACCAAAAAATGATTTTGAAAAAGCAAAATTTGAAATCAAAAATGTTGTTGAAATCAAAGAGTTGATATAAGGTCCGATGGTCTAGTTCGGTTATGACGTCCCGTTGACTTCGGGAAGATCCCAGGTTCGAATCCTGGTCGGACCATAACTTTTTCAAAAAAAGTTATATCAAAAACTTTAATTTAATAAAAGTGATGTCAAAAAACCCCGATTGGGTTTTTCTTCAACGTTTTTCTAAAAGGTTGATTATTTACTTAATTGGTAGTTATTCCAACCAAGATATCCAATAATTACGACTGCAGTCCAGCTTAACCACATCGGAACTGCCCAACTTGCAACATTCATGTTCCAACCGTTAGTTACTCTTGCAGCATGTCCAATAAAAACAAGTGCAAAAAGTGCAGCATTATATCGCATTAATTTTTTAGCATTCATGAATCAAATATACGAACAATCAATATAAGCATTTTTATTATATCACTGTTTAATAAAAAAATGGTAATACGAAATCGTAGATTGGAAAAACAATGTGATCAAATGCATATAGACTTTAATCGAGATCTTCGTTTAATTCCTACGCGCGCAATGTCACGATCTTCATTTTATACTAAATGGGAAACTAAATTAAGAAAAACAAATTGCGATAGTCTAAAACATCAATTAAGATCGTTCTGTTCAAGAAATAACGGAATTAATTAATTATAAATTTCATTCCGCGGCAACCCTTTTTATTCGAATAAATTGTTTCGATACATTCGATTATTGATTTATCTAATTCAGAACAAGTTTCACCACCGATTCCGGGGTGTAAAATACTTTTTGAATCGTTTAAATGACCGAAGTTTAAAGCGTGCAAAATTTCATGTATTTCGGTTGAAGGATAGTTTACACAATAGACTGCATCTTTTCGAGCATATAAGTTGATAGATGAATTAATTAATGTTTTAGAAAAAGATTCATAGAATCTCGGACTACCTTCTCCCAAGCGAATACCTTCGTCAGTTTCAACACTATAATCATAGCAGTGAATATATAAATCTGGTTCCTGCGAAGTCTCCCTAAAATTTAAAATTGTTTCAGATTCTAAAATTGATATTGCTTCTTCCAACCGGTTTGATTGTACCCAACTGCATTTTTCTTCATATCGATATTTTATTGTTGACGATGCAAATCTATATTGATCAAAAGTATCAATCTCAAATTCCTTGGAATCAATGAGTACTGAAATTGTATTTTGATCAGAAATATTATTTTTTAAATCAATATTTAAAGTTAAAGAAATATTATTGCGTTCAAATTCGGCAGAAATATCACTCCTCAGTTTAAGTTGATTATCTGATACATCCAAATAATAAATATGCGAATTATTTACTAAAACTTTACCATCAATTATTGGAAGCGATAAATCTTGAAGATATAATGTTCCGTCCAACGGCTCATCTTGTTCAGTAATAAAAGTAAAACTTGTTTCATCTGAGATCGGATCATTGGGCGAACTTAATATAATTATTGCAGGTAAAATTAAAAATAGTATCAATCCAAAACTGAACTTTTTCATATTTCAAATCACTTTGGTTGTTTTTATTCTTTATCAAAAACTTATTAAAGTCAAATTTTAAGCAAAATTATGGGCGGTTAGCTCAGGTCGGTCAGAGCGCTTCGCTGGCAGCGGAGAAGCCCCGGGTTCAAATCCCGGCCCGTCCATAATCGCTTTTTCCAAAAGCGATACCAAAAAAAAGAATTTAGTTAATTTTTTAAAGGCGAAAACAAAGCCAAAATATGGTAAAAGTAACGACGACTGAAGGTTTAGAATTAATATTGGAAAACGAATTTCCTTGCGTATTAAATCATATTTCGGAACCAAAAATTGAAATGAAACCAAATTTAAATGGTGAAATTACAACTAATATTGAAACAACAGTAGATAAAATTCTTTACTCTAAAGAAAAAATAAACTTTGAAATTAATGAACCTGTTAATGTCGAAACAATGTATGACATAATTGAATCTCCGGATTATATTATTACTGAATTACTCGGTGAACATATAGATTTTTACGCATATAATATTGATTAATCAAACAATTTAGTTCGATTCATTATTTCTTGTTTTAATCTAGTTAATGCTTTTTTTATTTCAGCATCATCACCATATTCAGAAATTAAAGATTGTAATTTTCCTAACATATTATTTTTGATAATTCCCAATTTCAGTGCAGTTTTTGGTTTTTTAAAATTATATTCATCTTCAAATTCTTTCAAAACTTGTCTTGCACGGACTTCAGCTTCTTGCATTCGACTCATAAAATTTAATTTCGTTGTTCATATAAATAATTAATTAAAATTTAAACGTTATATTTATAAATCCCGTATAAAAAGCTAAAACGGCGAAGTAGCTCAGGCCGGTAGAGCGTCCGTTTCATGAGCGGAAAGTCGTGGGTTCAAATCCCATCTTCGCCACTCACTTTTGAAAAAAGTGAGGTCAAAAACTAAGTGTCTTTTCTTTTTTAATTATTTTTTAGAACGTTTAAATAATCGTTTAAGGTCATCAAAAATAGTTATTGGAACTGCACGAATATAGTAAAGAATCAAACCAACAATAATCAAAATTGATCCAAATAACAATATGACTCCAAAAAGAGTAATTCCAAAAATAAGTGCCAGAATTCCAAAAATAAATCCACCTATTGCACCTAAACCAATTACTCGTTTCATATAAATCTGATAATATTACAGATTATAAGACTTTTTGTAATAAATCCAAACTCCCAAAAATATAATAAAAATAAAAATAATTGACCATAAAATTGGTTCCGAAAATAATAATACCAATATTGCTGATACTGACCACAAAATTTTAAGATTTAACATAGATGAATAAATTTTCCTTCCTTGTTTATGCATTAACCAAGATGTTCCACCAATTCCAATTAATGCTGCTCCAATTAATCTTAGCGAAATAAAATCGCTTTGAAATCCAAAAAAATCCAAAATTGTTTGAGGATAAAAAATTAGTAAAAATGCCGCAAATATATCCACAATAAAATGAAACACAAACCAAGTTCTCAAACTCTTTGGAAGCATAAAAATCAATATATATTTACAGTATTTAATGGTTTTTATAACTAATTTATATTGATCAAGACAATTGAACATTTCTAATTCAAAAGATTGATAAGTATTTGAGTTCTAATTTTGATATGAGTAAAAAAGGTATAAGGGATATACGCTCCACGGTAGACAAAGTTAGTGAGCGGAGTATTATTCGAATGACAGGTAAAAAGATTGCTCAAAATACGCGAGATCTTGAATCCTATGAACTTGCAAAAAGTAACGCAATTAAATTGATAAATTTAATTAATGAGTTTAAAAAGAAATATTATTAATAAGAAAATATACTCATTCAAAACCTTGATAAATAGTTGAGTTCTAAAGTTGTTATGGCACGAATTGTAATTATGTCTGATAATTCACCACTCAAAATTGAAACAAAAGACGGAGACAAATGGATTTGTAGATGTGGTCTTTCTAAAAATATGCCCTATTGCGATGGTTCTCACCGTGCTACAAAAGACGAAGAAGAAGGCAAGAATTACAAATATAATAAAGATGGAAGCAGAGAAGAAGTTCCTCGATAAAAATTAGTGAATGAGTTGAAATAATTAAAAATCTTCATTTAAACTAAATACTGCTTTTCTGAATACCCAACGATTATGATATCCTTCACGATTTAGTTTAGTAAATAATTTTTGATTGTTTAGATATTTTTCGAGACTAGCTAATTTACCCAATTTAACATTACAAAATTTTTCATTAAAATCTGGATTTTCTGAACCATCCTCTAATGTTTTATTCAAAGTATTACTGCCCCATCTTAAATAGGAAGGATGTTCGAACACAAATAATAATCCACCGTCTTTCAAAATTCGATATGCCTCCTGAAATGCACGCTTAGGATTTTCTGAAAAATGTAATGAATTTGAATAAATAATTATATCAAATTTGTCTTTGGAAAAAGGTGTTTTATGCATGTCTGACTCATGAAATCTTATTTTATTTTCAATATTTAATTCGGTGCGATTTTTTCTTGCACGCTTCAACATCATTTTTGAACTTTCCAAACCGTACCACTTTTCAACATATTTATGTAAAAAAAATGCAAGTCTTCCATCTCCTGAACCGATATCCAGAACATGTGCACCTCGCAGTTTACCATGTTTTTCAATATAATCTACATAATAATCTTTGTAAAATTTTACAAATTTAGGATCACGTTCTTTACCTACCTTAAAATGTATAAAATTATATTTATTCATAAATTAAGATATGATTTGAAAATAAAAAGATTATTATGCACCCAGGGGGATTTGAACCCACGACCCCCTGGTTACAAACCAGGTGCTCTGACCGAACTGAGCTATGGATGCGTGATTTTCAATTCTAATTTTCCTTTTTAAGAGTTTCGGATTATTCGTTACAAATAAAAGTCTTAAGTACCTATAAAAATCATGTCACTTTTGACAGGATTACCTGAGTCCTGGAAAGAACAAGCAGTTCGAGATACTTTACAAAGATATTCATGGATGCCTGGAATTGAAAAAGTTGCAGAAAACTTGGAACAAAAATTAGCGTTATCTGAGTTATTAAGACCTGAAGGTTGGACAAATGAACAATGGGATTATTATGGCGAAGAATATTTACAACGAATTTCTCACGAAGAAGAACGATAATTACGCAAAAAACTTCTCAAGAATTTAATATCAGCATCTTTAATTTGAACATGAATACTGTTTTTATGAGCAAGTTCGCGATATTTTCCAAGGTCTTCTTTTTGAGTCATAACGACCAAATCAAAACCATTTTTTAATTCTTTTGAGATTGATATATTTATCTCTCCAAGTTTTTCTGCCGAAGATTTTAGACGATGCGCATATCCAGTTTCATCAACAATTAAGAGAGATTTACCCGTCAGAAGCGCTTCAGCAATTTTTAATTTGACATTTTTTGGTGCAGGAATCGTTGGGCCGATATATTCAGGTAAAACTTTCATTGCTCGCTTAGTGAACTCGTTAATAACGTATTTTTGAAAGTTTTTTCTTACAATTCGATTTAACTTCAAGATTTCTTTATCAGTTGATACGATTTTAGGCATAATATCTGAATCAGTTATCAAAAAAGACCGCCCGAATGACTTTAATTCAATAGAAAGTTTAGCTCGTCTAAATAACCAAGAAACTTGTCTATATTCTTTTTTAGTTAAGAATTTTTTAATTAATGACAAACAAAATTTATCTTTTCTTGAAAATAGTTTGAACATATTGAAGTTTTAGTCAATACAATAAAAATATTTACGGGCCTGACAGGATTTGAACCCGCGACCTACTGGTTAAGAGCCAGTCGCTCTAGCCAGACTGAGCTACAGGCCCGCATATAGATATTTCTGATTAATTTATTTAAAAAGTTATCTAAAGATATATTTAATTAAAATTATAAATTGAATCCTAACAAAAATCCAATTATAGCTCCAATCAATAAACCTTGAATAAATTCTTTAATTCCATATTCGACTTCTTCTCTCGACATTTTCGCCATTATCTGTTTTTCCCAGGTAGAACTTCTCGTAATTCAATGATTCCAAGATATGTAATTACTGATCCTAGTCCGTAAAAGAGCGGAATGTATAATAATGCGTTTCCACTAATTGCGCCACCGCCACTAAATGCGATCGCATTCAAAGTGGAGATATAAAACCCTAGACCAATCCAACTAACTCCAATAAAAATGAATAATAATCCAAGATGTTCATGAAATTTCATGTTGTGTCTAACCATACCGTTTCTATGTTTTGATGGTTTATAAGATTGTTTAACCATTTGTTAGTGATTACATCTTCTGTCGAAACCTTTTTAATGAGAAATTCAGGAGAAAACATATTGGGGCCGTGGGGTAGCTTGGTATCCTTGCTGGTTTGGGACCGGCCGACCGCAGTTCAAATCTGCGCGGCCCCATATCGTTTTTATTAAAAACGATGAAAAAATAATAGAGCGGGTGTAGTGTAGCCTGGTATCACTCTACGTTGCCAACGTAGCGACCCGAGTTCAAATCTCGGCACCCGCATTCATAATATGGAATTACTTGAAATTTCTCAAGAAGATGCCAGAAAAAGCAAAGGTATCTATTTGGATGTTCGACGAAATAATGAACGCGATCGAGGACATGTTGAAAAGGATATTCATATTCCAACTTCGGAATTAGAACGACGATATGACGAAATTCCAAAAGACAAAGAGATTATAGTTTATTGTGGTGGCGGAAGTAGAAGTTTGTATTCAACACTTTTTTTACAATCTAAAGGATACAAAGCAAAAAGTCTACAAGGTGGATATCGAAGATATAACTCTGAATGACTAAAATATTATAAAGTTCAAAAATAAATTTCTATATGGTCAAAACCAATTTCGATTGTATGCTTTGTAACAAGCAAATGAAGATAACTACCAAAGGTTATCATATGGGTGTTTGCAAAGAGTGTGTCAAATTGATCAAAAAAGACTGGCCTGAAAAGAATGTTGTTGTTGTTACTGATGTCAAACCATTAGAATAATTAACAAACTTCTGAGCCGTTTTTAATTCCCTTTTCAGGAGCGATGAAAATAATATCTTTACCGTCATCAGCACAAAGTATCATTCCTTCAGAAATCTCTCCGCGCATTTTTCGCGGAGGAAGGTTTACAATGAAAACTGCTTGCTTTCCTTTAAGATCGGATTTAGAATAAAATTCTTTAATTCCTGAAAGGATTTGACGTTTAAATTTTCCAAAATTTACTTGGAGTTTGTAGAGTTTATCTGCACCTGATATTTCTTCAACTTCAGTTATTTTTCCAACTCTAAGGTCAAGTTTTACAAAATCATCAAATTTAATCTTACTTTTCATATTTATTAAATAAATGCGCTCCCCTTTTGATTTTAGTTCCGGATTTGATTGATTTTGATTTAAATTTTGGAACTGATTTTAGTCCAAGTTGTTTCGCAATTTCTTCAGCTTTTGAAGGAATTACTGGATAAATTAATCCGGAAATTAATCTAAGACTTTCTGCAAGCGTGTAAAGGACGTTATCTTTTTCTTTTCCGGAAAGTTTCCAAGGTTTTGTGTCATCAACATATTGATTAACTTTTGAAATAAACGCCCAAATATCTGCAATTCCGTGATGAAAATCAAAATTTTCTACATGTTTATTTAATGAAATTAAAACTTTAGAGTATTCTTTCGAAAGTTTAGAATCAAATTTTCCAAAGGGTATTTCCCCACACGATTTTTGAATAAGATTTAACGATCTAGATAATAGATTGCCTAAAGAATTAGCTAATTCAGTATTGTGTCTAACAATTAAATCTTCTTCAGAATAATTTCCGTCCTGATTGGAAGGAATGGCTCGAAGCAAATAATATCTTAGTGAAGAAGCACCATATTTTTTTACTTGTTTTTGAGGAATAATTACATTACCCAGTGATTTAGACATTTTTCTACCTTTATCATCATTTATGAATCCATGCACCAAAAGTTTTTTTGGAATTGAAAGTTTAGCAGACAATAACATCGCAGGCCAATAAACTGCATGAAATCGAGAAATATCTTTACCTATTAAATGAACATCCGCAGGCCAATATTTTTTGAAGTTTCGCGTATTTGTACCATAACCAATTCCCGTTAAATAATTGGAAAGTGCATCTGCCCAAACATATATCACCTGATCTTTGTCTCCCGGAACGGGAATTCCCCAAGGAAGTTTACTTTTTATTCGCGAAAAACTAATATCTTTTACCTCACCTTTCAAAAAAGATAATATTTCATTTTTTGCATGTTTAGGTTGAATATGATATTTGTCAGAATCAATTAATTTGATTAGTCTTTTTCTGTATTTTGAAAGTTTAAAGAAATAATTCTCTTCCTCAATTATTTCAAGTTTTTTACCAAAATGTAATGGACATTCATTATTTTCTAATTCACTTTCAGTTTTGAATGTCTCACAACCAACACAATATTTTGCGCAATATTTCTTTTTAAATAAATCACCAGATTTAATTAGTTCTTTCCAAATCTTCGTTACACCGATCCAATGCGTTTTCTTATCAGATGTCCGAATAAAATAATCATATTCAATATTCAATAATTTGTAAAAGTCCTTAAACTCTTTAGAATTTTTATTAACAAATTGTTTTGGAGTCAAACCTGATTTTTTTGCAGTTTGGTAAATCTTAATACCGTGTTCATCTGTTCCAGTTTGATATCGAACACTATTTCCCTGCTGTTTTTTATAGCGTGAAAGAAAATCAGCTAGAAGTTTTTCATAGGCATGGCCCAAATGCGGAGATCCATTCGGATAATCAATTGCGGTCGTCAAATAATATTTCATTTTAGTTTACCTCATCAGTATAAAAAGCGTTAAATAATTTAAAAACAATTTGATTTTATGTGGTTTTGGTTTACGAATAAAATTCATGAACATTTAGTAATAATTTTGTTTGTAATAATTTTGGGATTGTTATTTTTCCCAACTGAAACAAAAGGATTAGCAGGTGCAGCAACGGCATCAGTAGGTCCACTTTCAGACTTAGCAGTATATACAACTAAAGGCATGATCGGATTGGCACAAGGAATTTTTGAAGCTATGTTCAACTGAATATATGCTTTTTAATCAAAATGAATGGGTAAATTATGCAAATCGACCCAATAATTTCAAAATTAAAAAAAGATAGTATCAGTATCAAAAACTTTTCTGAAAAATTTAGAAAAGAAAATAGGTTTTTGAAAGCAAAAGTATTAAACAAGAAAATAAAAATTTGTGGAGTTGACGGAGGATTTGTATCTAAACAAATTTCATCATCTGCATTAATTGTCCGACGTGCAATTGCAACTTGTTTTGAATATGAGGGATTAATATTGAAAAATTCCAAATATTTACCTGCAAAATATATTGAACCTGAAATAATTTTTGAAACAGTAGAACATGAAGAATTTTCAATATTTTCTAATCTAAAACGAGTTGAACTAGAAATAACTACTGCAATTAAAGCAATTAATAAATTTAATCCTGATGTGCTAATATTAGATGGATCAATAGTAATCCATCCCTCAAGTATTCCCGATAGAACTTCAAAATATTATCCTTTATTTTTAGAAATTTCTAAAACTATAAGAGAATTATATAATCAATGTTCAAACAATAATGTTCAATTAATTGGTGCAGTAGAAGATAGTTTCGGAAGAAGATTTATTGATAATGATTTTATGAATGATTCAAATGTATTGTATCATGTGTTATCTGAAGGAGAATACATTAAACCAAAAAAATATTCAGATAATTTGGATTTACCGTCCTTGACCGAATTAGGAAAATTTTCAGCGAAGGTAAATACAACTTATCTCAAAATCGGTAAATATGATTCACCGCTACGTATTGATTTTTTTGGAGACGATGTTGAAAATGTTACAAATATGATATATACTTACTCGCGAATAACGCAAGATTATTCTTATCCAACAGTTTTAATTGAAGCTGATGCACGATCAAAGTTGACCAACTCAGAATTAAAAATAGTTTATGATACAATAAAAGATAAACTCGGAATAAATCCATTAATTTTTGAATTAAGAAGAAATAAGAGAGCAATATAAATGTTTAAATAATTCTTAGTAACATTAATGACATGAAGCACGAAATGTTTTGGTTTGCAATTTTTATAATATTTTTAGGATTATATTTTAATACAGATGCAACAAAGGAATTTGTACAAGGATTCTTACTAAAAAGTGCAGAATTATTAACTGTTGCTGCAGGAAAATAATAAATACTTTAACTGAATTTCATAAATATGCCCGTACAAGTAGTAAAAGAAGTAAAAAAACTTCATAAAGGCGCAAAATTTATCCAACTTTTAATGAGCTGGTTAGGTAGAATATTCCTATTATCTGGAATCGTGACTTTATTTTCAGAAAAATACTCACCAATCGGAATCGCATTTTTATTTGTAGGTATATTATTAAATCTATCAATTTTCAAATATGTGTATAAAAAAAATTATAAGCGTGTAGCCAAAGAGATTAAGCGAGAGTTTAGGAAATAAATCTATTTAAAATAAACACAACAATTTTTTTATTATGTTAGGCAAAGTTATAGCTTCAGATCAAGGACCTTCCGTTTTTGAATTTAGCTTTGTTGTTAATGAACTCGTAAAGAAGAATCAATTTGTAACAGTAAACTCCAAAAACGGTTTAATTTTAGGGAGAGTTACAAACGTTTTCAAAACAAACAAATATTTTGAATCAATTGGTGCAGTTCAAGAAATTTCAAAAAATAAAATGGATCTCGCGTTTCCAACAAAAGATTGGGAATATACTGTTGCTAAAGTCAAATGTCTCGGAGCATTTACTGATAAATCATTTATTCGCGTTACCTATCCACCTTCTCCCGGCGAAGGAGTATCAAATATCGATACTAAATTATTAGGTAATTTTTTAGGAATTGATAAAGAGGGATTAGACATAGGAACAATATTAAATTATGATTTGAAATCAAAATTAAATTTAACTTCTATGTTCCAGAAACATTTAGCAATTTTAGCAATGTCCGGATCAGGTAAATCATACGGATGTTCGGTAATATTGGAAGAATTATTGAATCGAAGAAACGGAAAAATTGGTATAATCCTAATTGATAACCACGGAGAATATACGGGATTCAAAAAAGATTCAAAATATGGATCTAAAGTAAAATTAATAGATGCTAAAGATATGAAATTTTCAACTGAAAATGTATCTCCGGGAATGTTTAGAGCGATAATGCCGATGATGAGTCATGCACAAGTAAGAGATTTGGGAAAAGTTTTACACAAACTAAAACAAATAAAAAAATCATTTTCGATGGACGATCTAATTGAAGCAGTTTTAGAATCAGATACACAAGATATGGTCAAAGAAGCATTAGTCGGTTGGTTAAATTCGATTAATCGAATGAATATTTTTTCAACATCAAATTATCCTAATGACTCTGAATTGATTAAACAAGGAGAACTTACAATTCTCGATTTATCTAAAATTCTAGATTTAAAGAAAAAACAAACAATTGTCAGTCTTATTTCGAGAAAACTCTTCAACCTTCGTCGAAAAGAACAAATCTCGCCATATGTTGAAATAATTGAAGAAGCACATAATTTTTGTCCTAGCGGTGATGCGCAAGATAATGCCATTTCGAGAGGAATTATTGAAACTTTAGCCAGAGAGGGAAGAAAATTTCATGCATCATTATGTTTAATTTCTCAAAGACCGGTTAAATTATCAACTACTGCATTAAGTCAATGTAATACTCAAATAATAATGCGAATTACAAATCCGTCAGATTTAAACCACATTCGAGAGAGTGCAGAAGCAATTAGTTCAGAAGAATTGGAATCGATTTCCAGTTTAGGCGTAGGAGAAGCACTTGTTATTGGTGAAGCCGCAAAATATCCATTCTTCTTTAAATTCAGAAAAAGAGAAAGTATTGAAACCCATTCTAAAAATATTGAAGAATACGCAGATTTTTACGAATCAAAATCGTCATTGGCATCTGCAGATGATTTCTAAAGAAAAGTTTTATAAATCGGTTAAGTTGATATTAAGCTAGGCAACTGCCTAATACACGTGATAAAAATGGTAGAATTTAAAACACTGAGTTCCGAAGATATCAAATTCGGAAAAAATAACTTTGTCGAAGTTGCACGAAAAGTTGCAGTTTCAGATGAAGGTGAAAACGAATTCGTATCCTTGTCAAGAGGATTTTTCACCGAAGAAGGTGAGAAGAGATACGCTAGAGGAAAGAACATTGCTCTTCCTGCTGATTCAGACTTACTTAAGAAAGTTTCAGAATTACTAGCCAATTCATAAAGGGAGAGGCGGATTTCCGCCTTTCCTAACCTTTTTATACCTTTATTATATCAAAAAATTCACGATGAATGAAGATAATGATAATATAGATCTTAGATACAGTATCGAAGAGATTGAGAAAATAACTGGAATTGAAAGAAAAAGATTAAATCAAGAAATCCAAGCTCATTGGAAAAATCGACCAATTCTACCAATTAGACAAAATAATCCAATTAATGTTGAATCAACTGAAACTCTTAAACAAAATAATCCTGCGCGAACTAATTTATTAGACGGAATTTTGATGGATTGGGAAACAAATTCTCCAATTAGTCCAGTAAGTTTGACTGAAAATGATACTCACGAATTATATACTAATATGGCAGTTATTTCATATGTCCGAGATAATATTGGAAGAACGGTTACAGAAATAGATAACGCAAAACTTGCAGATACGATATTCAAAAATATACGGAGAATTACTGGAGTTCATCAGAAGGATGTTTTTGATGAGGAATGGGAAGGATATCAACATATTACCGAAGCATATCCATATGCCAGTATGAAATTTGAAATTAATATGAATGACGGATTAGATCGATCTGGAAGATTAACAACTTTTACTCAAGACGATATGACCGTATTTGCAGATTCAAATAATATGTTTTGGTATAAAGAAGGATTATTACTTTATGCATCAAATCTTGAAAGAACAAATGATGAATTAACTGACGTATTTATTTTTTCAGATGAAAAGAATATTAATAGTACACAATTTCATAATTTCAATGAATCATTCTATAGAGAATTAAGATCTGAAGGAAAAGATAAATCTACAAATCCAATTATGCAACATTTACGAAGTTTGTACTCAGATAATGACGGTAATATTGTAAAAGAAAAATTAAATGAAAATATTAAGTATAACTCTGTTGGAATTGAAAGTATAGCTGAAAGAATTGCAATAAATAAATTAATTTGCGATAAAGTTGATAGCTTTTCAAAAAAAAATAGAGAAGAATTAGTTACAGATAAAAGTTTAGAATCATTTATTCAAATGAGTTTACAAGATATTCAACGTGAAACATCAAATTTGTTAAATCGAGGAAAAACTCCATTGTACAAATTAAAAGATTCAAACTAGTTTTATAACTTTACTTGCAGATTCTGCTAAACGCTCATCATGAGTAATGATAAACATTTGATCTATATGTTCTGAAATTTTCTCATTTAATACGTCGATAAAATTTCTAACTGCAATTTCATCAAGATTGTGTGTGGGTTCATCCAAAATTAACATATTCAAATTTGGAGCGAGAACTCGCGCAAATGAAATTTTAACTGCTAAACTTGCAAGCATTCGTTCACCGCCTGAAGCAAAACCGCTAACATTTACCCAATCACCATCGGCCTCTTTCAATTGAATAGTATAATCATTATTTAATGTAGAAATTCTTAAACCACTCCAAACATCATAAGGATATATTTGCATCCAAGTGGAAGACATAACTTCATTTACTGCTAAAAGTAATTCGTCTCTCAATACTTCTTGTGCATCAATTAATGCATTTTTTAATTTTGATAAAAAGTCTACCTTTAAGTCAAGCAATTTAATTGATTTATGATATTTTTTCAAATTATTGATTTTTTCAAAAATTTCTTTTTCACGATTTCTTTTTTCAAGTATAATAACTGAGGAAGATTTTAGATTCGCGCGAACAGTATTTAATAAGTCCAAACTAGATTCATAATCTTTTTGAAAAGAATCATAATTTTTACTTTCTAAAATTGCAATTTTTAATTCATTTTTAATTTGAGCTAATTCATCTTCCAAATTTGTTTTATTATTTGTTAAAGATATCAATGATTTAGAATCAACTAGTTTTTCAATTTCATCACTTTGTTCAGATATATCTGAATCTAATTTGTCAATTTTAATTTTAGATTCCTCTAATTTTCTAAGTAGTGTATTTCTGTTATCGGTTAGAGATTGAAATTCAGAATTTGATTTATCTCTTTGCTCATTTAAATCAGATTCTTTTTCCGCATTAGATAAATATTCTTGCTGTTCATCATAAGATTTAGTTAAGTTTTTTTGTTCACGAGTTAAAGATTGAAGTTTGGTTGAAATGTCATTATTTTCCATTAACAATTTTGCAATTTCCTGTTTTCGTTCAGATAACAATTGATCTTTAGAATGTTGAGACATTTCATGACGGCATAAAGGACATATATCAGATATAACTTCTAATTGATTCATTTGTTTACGCATATTATTTATTTCGGCATTATTATCTCTATTTAAATCATCCTTTAATTTTATTTCAGATTTAATAGAATTAATCTTTAAATCTAAATCTCTGAAATCTTGAATTTGTAAATCTTTAAATCTAAGTTTGAGTTCCATTAGTGATGAAATTTCTTTTGTTACTAAATCGGTTGTAGATTCAACAATTCCGCGCTGCTTTTCAATAATAATTAAATCTTGATTAAAATTTTCTTTACTAGATTTAAATTGTTTTATTTCATCACGAAGAGATGAATTCTTAATTTTCAATGAATTAATTAACTTATTAATTTCAGATTCAGTTTTAAATATATTTTGACCTGCAATTTTCAAATTTATTTCATTTAACTTATCATTCAATAATTTCTGACGGCCGACTAGTTGATTTTTACGTGAGTTCATAATTGAGATGTTTTCCAAATTTTTACGTTTATTAATTTCATCAGATTCAAGAATAGGTAACTCTTTATTCAATTTTATTTTTTCAGATTTTAAAGTAGTAATCTCCAAGGATAATTTAGATTTCAATTCAATTAATGAATCAATATTTTCCTGATTTAAAATTGAGAGCATACCTCGTTTTCTTTCAATTAATTTATTTGAAAGTGATACACAATTTTTTCTTACGATTTCAAACTGATTTAAATTCATCAATTCATCAATCTGTTTCTTTCGTTCAGCAGGACCAATTCTTAAAAGAATATCTGCTTCATTTTGAACCGAATAAATTGTTCTTAAAAAAATATCTTCAGTTATTTTTAATTTATCAATAATATAATCATTGACTGCTGTCGGGCTAGGGCCTGCCAATAATTTGGAGTTATCATCACGTATTGTTGCTTCACTAAGTTTATCATATTCAACTTTCCGAGATATCAAAAATATTTCATTGTTCGATTTAAGAGTTAATTTTATTTCAGAAATAGTTTCTCCCTTTTTTATTAAATCATTCACTTTCAAATCTCGTTTTTTCAATTCACTAAATGTTCCAAATAAACAATAAGTTATTGCTTGAAGAATTGAAGTTTTTCCCGAACCCATATTTCCAATAATTATATTGGAACCTTTATTAAAATCAATAATTAATTCACTGTGTTTTTTCCAATTTTTTAATTCTATCTTTGAAATCATAATATTTCTTCGGCCTTTGCCAATTCTCCATCCTTTAATGCAGAAAATATTGATTCCAATTTATCCAATTTTTTCAAATTTAATTTTTCACCTAATATTTTTAATCCCAGATCCTCAATTGAAATTTTCTTAGTTTTAAGATCATGAATTAATTTAGATTTTTCATTTAATTTTTTGGAGATCAATTTAGATTTTCCAATATTTATTATTGCTCGATCCTCATATTTTTTCAATAAGTTTTTCATGGATATATCTGAAGGAATAAATCCGTCATGCAAAATACCATTTAACACGATTCTAATCATTGGAATTAGATCATGATTATGATAATCAAGAATTTTTTTCACAACCTCTTGAATTAGAGTATTTATTTCAGAGGGTTTTTCACCATTTATTTTAATTGTTTCGTAGTAAAGTTTTCGAGGTTTTTTCAATTCTAAAAATTTGTATTTAATTTTTTCGCCAATATCTAAAATATATATTCCCTTTGAAACTTTGCTCTCAATTTTTTTCATTTGTGTTTGAACTGTTGATCCAGGCAATAAAATGGGTTTATTTGATATAGGATGTTTATTTTCTTGATTCCAATGAATATGTCCCAGAAGATGAATATCAAATTTTTCAGAAAGATCAGAATAATTCATTATTTCAGGAGGCTGATTCGGTAGTAATTCTTGAAAACTTTGATGCACAACAAATAGATTTTTCATGTTAGGTATATGTTCAAATTTATGATTATTCAAAACTTCACGAGCATATTGATGAGGAACATTAGAAAATCCATGAATTGCAATTCGTTCATCGTCCTTCTCCAAAATTATACTTTCTCGTTCCATACAATAAATTAAATCCGTATTATGTAAAATTTGAACAGGGTTAACATATTCTTTTGGTCGCCGATCATGATCACCATATATCATAATAATCGGAGAAATATCTTTAGTGATTAATTCTTCACCTTGAGAAGATATTCTTCTAACTAATTTAATTTTATCAAATCTATTGTTAACACTTTTCATTAAATTGATTACGGGACTTATTATCTCAGGCTTAGGAAGGCGTTCATCAAACACATCTCCAACTTGAATAATAAAATCAACTTTTTCAGACAAGGCCAATTCAAATGCTTCTTTAGCATTACGAAAAGCATCATCTTTTCGTTTACCATAATGATCAAATCCAAAATGCGTATCTCCGATTACAGCTATCTTCATTATTAGAATTGAAATCGCAGTATTTATTAAATTCTGTATGAACTAGTATATATGGCTTTGAAAAATAAGAAATCAAATTTCTCCGAATGGTATACTGAAGTAATACAAAAAGCAGATTTGATTGATTATGGTCCGGTTTCAGGAACAATGATTATGAAACCAAATAGCTATTCTGTGTGGGAATCAATTCAAAATTATTTGGATAGTCGTTTCAAACGAGACGGAGTTAAAAATGCATATTTTCCCATGTTTATACCTGAAAAATTATTGAAAAAGGAATCCAAACACGTAGCGGGTTTTGCACCAGAAGTAGCATGGGTAACTCATGCAGGAAAAACCAAATTAAAAGAAAGATTAGCAATTAGACCCACGTCAGAAACTATAATGTATGATGCATATTCAAAATGGATTCGTTCTTGGAAAGATTTACCTTTACGTTTAAATCAATGGGTAAATGTTGTTCGATGGGAATTTAAGCATCCAACTCCGTTTTTGAGAACTCGAGAATTCTTATGGCAAGAAGGACACTCCGTTTTTGCTACGAAAGAAGAAGCAGATAGAGAAGTCGCTAAAATGTCTAAAATTTATAGAGATACGTATGAAAAATTAATGGCAATTCCCGTATTTGAAGGATTAAAATCGGAAAAAGAAAGATTTGCAGGTGCAGATTATTCGATTAGTTTAGAAACAATTATGCCTGACGGAAAAGCAATTCAATCTTGCACAGCTCACCATTTAGGTCAAAATTTTTCCAAACCATTCAAAATTAATTTTTTAGATAAAAATGAAAAACGTGTTTACGGTTGGCAGAATTCATGGGGATTTTCAACTCGAAGTTTAGGAGTTATGTTTGCAATACACGGCGATGATAAAGGTTTAGTTATACCGCCTAGAATTGCCCCAAACAAAGTAGTAATTGTTCCAATTTTATTCAAAGGAAAGGAAGAACCGGTTTTGAAAGCAGCAAATGCATTGAAAAAGTCACTAAATAAATATAGTGTAATATTGGATGATCGAAAAGGTTATTCTGCCGGAAGGAAATTTAATGATTGGGAAGTTAGAGGAATCCCACTAAGAATCGAAATTGGACCAAGAGACGTTCAAAATAAATCTGTCGTATTGGTTCGAAGAGATACAGGTGTTAAAATAACTGTTAAAATTTCAAAGTTAGATACGACAATTTTATCTTTACTTAAAGAAATTCATTCAAATATGTATGATCGAGCTAAGAAAAAATTAACAAATTCAATTGTAAATGTTTCAAGTCTTTCTGAACTGAAAAAAGTAGTTTCAGAGGGAAAAATTGCAAGAGCATATTGGTGCGGATCATCCAAAGTTGAAGACGAAATTAAAAAGAAAACTGGCGCTAAAAGTTTAAATGGTGAATTTGTAAAAACTGGAAAATGTATCGTTAATGGAAAGCCAGCAACGTATAGACATTATTTCGGAAAAAGTTACTAATAATCTATTAGAAAGCCTTTTAAATTAAAAAAATAATGCTTATTTATTCTGGTGATTTAATGAACACTAAAATTGAACCTAAAAAAGGAACAACAACTGTCGGACTTACATATAAGGGCGGAGTAGTTTTAGCAACTGATCAAAGAGTTACATTGGGAAGAATGATTATGTCTCGAGTTGACAAAGTTTTTCCAGTAACGGATAATTTGGCAATTA
Organism: Nanobdellota archaeon; assembly: GCA_014239585.1. Classification (GTDB taxonomy): domain Archaea; phylum Nanobdellota; class Nanobdellia; order UBA10117; family ARS21; genus ARS21. Next base: position 197,066 of record JAAZYP010000001.1, on the reverse strand, counting down.
CTACAGCTGGAACCGTAAGCGATAATCAAGTTCTATTAAAACACATGCAAGCAGAAATGAAATTATTCGAATTAGAAAATAAAAAGAATGCAACTTTAGAAACATTGTCTTCAGTTCTTCAAAATACAGTCTATTCAGGATATAAAAGATGGAGTCCATTTATGATTCAAGCAATAATCGCAGGGCTTTGTCGAGATAAAACTTTCAAGTTAATGTCTTTTGATCCATCGGGCGCAGCAATTGAAGATCCGTATACTGCAACTGGATCGGGAATGATGTTCGCATTAGGAATATTACAAGAACATTACAAAGAAAATATGACTGAAAAAGAAGCAGTTGAACTCGCAACGCGAGCAATTTATACTGCAATTCGAAGAGATTCAGCAAGTGGTGACGGAATAGTAATTTCAGTTATCGACAAAAAAGGTTATAGAAAAGTTGATACAAAAACAGTTTCTATGATTTTAGAAAAATAATCATTTTACAATGACATCAGTATTGGAACAAGTAATTAATGACATACCTAAGAACAAATTAGTAACTAGTCAGCACTATGAGGGTGCAAACCTAGTTATCTATTCTAGAGATAAGTCTTTTTTCAAAAATGGAATTTCAACAGTTCGAGAATTGGTTTCAAAATATAAAAAACGAATTGAATTAAGAGCAGATCCATTATTATTGCTGTCTGAAAAGAAAGCAGAAGAATTTGTCAAAACTTCAGTTCCAAAATCTGCAGATATAACTCAAATTTTATTTGAACCCGCAAGAAGTGTAATGATCATTGATGCACGTAATCCGAACGATGTTATTGGAACTAAAGGAGCATTAATTAAAGAAATCAGAGAAAAAACATTTTGGACCCCAGTAGTTAGACGAGATTCAATTATTACTTCTAAAATTACAAATTTGATTCGAAGAGTTCATCATGAAGATTCGACAGAACGTAGAAAATTTTTAAACGAAACTGGAAAAAGAATTTACGAATTTAAACGAGCAAGAGATAAAGCTGAAATGTGGGTAAGAATAAGTTTTTTAGGAGCAACACAACAAGTGGGAAGATCTGCATTTTTACTTCAAACACCCGAATCAAATGTATTAATTGATTGTGGAATTAATCCTGCAACTTCGGGTCAGGATTCATTCCCGAGAATAACTGTTCCCGAATTTAGTATTCCGGATTTAGATGCAGTAGTTATTTCCCATGCACATATTGATCACTGCGGATTTTTACCATTTTTATTCAAATACGGATATAAGGGGCCAGTTTATTGTACTGCACCGACCCGAGATATCATGGCAATGAGCCAGTTAGATATGACTCATATTGCAATAGCGCAAGGAAATAAAGCAATTTTTGATTCAACTGATGTTAAAAATTCATCAAAACACACTATTGCACTAAATTATGGCGAAGTAACCGATATAACTCCTGATATCAGACTAACACTCCACAATGCAGGACATATTTTGGGAAGTGCAATGTGTCACTTTAATGTTGGTGACGGATTTCATAATTTATTATATTCTGGAGATTACAAAGTCGTAAACACCAGATTACTTAACGGAGCAAGTTATGTGTTTCCGAGAGTTGAAACATTTATTACTGAAAGTACTTATGGGAATCCTGAACGAACTTCACCTGATAGGGCAGAGTCTGAAGCAGAATTTAAAGCACATGCTCATAAAGTAATAAAACGAGGTGGTAAATTATTAGTTCCAGTTCTGGGAGTTGGAAGAGCTCAGGAGACAATGATATTAATCGAAGAACTTTTCCGTGAAGAAAAAATCAAAGATATACCAGTATATATTGATGGAATGGTTTGGGATATAACTGCGATTCATACTGCTTATCCTGAATATTTAAATGATAAATTACGTTCAGAAATTTATAAGGGAAAGAGTCCCTTCGAAGCAGAATTTTTCAAACGAGTAGGATCTGGAAAAGAACGTAAGTTAGTCATCGAGGGCGGACCTGCAATAATTTTGGCAACATCCGGTATGTTGGTGGGTGGACCATCAGTTCAATATTTGAGTAAATTACATGATGATCCAAAAAATTCAGTAGCATTTGTCGTATATCAATTTTATAATTCACCGGGAGATCGAATGCAAAAAGGAGAAAAATTAGTTAGATTAGATGGTGAGGAAATGAATGTTAAACTGGAAGTAACTTCATTTTCATTGAGCGGACATGCAGTTTTCGGAGAACTAATGGATTACATGCAAAAATTAAAACCACGACCAAGACGAGTTCTTACCGTTCACGGAGAGAAATCTATGACAATAAATCTTGCCAGAGAGATACATAAAAAATTCAGAATAGAAACTTTAAGTCCTAGACCAGTAGATTGTCTTAGACTAAGATAATATTATTTCTTTTCAGGTTTTGAACTCAAAATTTTGTCCCAATCGAAATGAGAAAATTGTTTTTTTAATTTATCAATATTAGATTTTTCCATCAAAACATTATATTGTTTTGATATATAAAATTATTCACTAATTTTTGTAGCTTTCCAAATAATCGCATCACTAATTGGATAAACTTGTTTCAAATTATTCTTCAAATCAAGACCCAATTTCTTAATTGAGGTCGAAGTAAAGAAATCTGAATATTCTTGCTTCTTCAAAGTTTTTGTAATTAATTCTTCAGCCAATAATCTTAGATCATTCTTAAGATTTTTTGTTAGAGCCTCTCTAGCAAATAATACAAATTTTAGTTTAATTTTATTGTCAGATTTATCGTTTGCATAAAATACTAAATCAATTTTTGAACATTTTCGTCTTCCAACTCTTGAAACTTGAGAGTCTCCAGTGAATATTCCGAGCGAATCCGTTTGAGCTGTATCTCCTTGAACTTTAACAACTGTTAATTTAACATTAATATTGCTATCTCTTGCTGAACCAGTAATTGATTTCATTGGAACCAATAAATTTCGATTTAATAATTTTGCAGGATCATAAGCAGTGATTTGTGCAATTTCAGCTCCACCTAATGCCTTTGGAGCTATAACTGGGAACCATCTTTTCTTTCCTTTACGCATTTTCAATTTTGTTGAAATTCTTTTTTTAGCCATATTAATCTACCAATAATTCTGCTCGGTCAGGATGATAATTCCAATCTGCAGGCAGAACTCCTTTATTTTTGTAATATTTTTGTAATCGTCTAATTTTTGATTCAGTTAATTGTAATCCTCGTGTACTGAAATTATCTTTTTTATTTGATTTTAAATGTTTTCGAATCGTAATTGATTTTTTAATTAAATTTTTTAAATCTTCAGGAATGGTTCCAACTAATTTTGCTTCCTTTAAAATTTCTAAAATACTTTTTCCTGTAATTAATTTAACGCTCGGCACACCGTATGAATCTCTTAGTGCTAATCCAATCTGACTCGAACTAAGTTCTTGCTTTGAAAGTTTTTCAACTAAAGTTATAATCTCCTTTGGCTTCTTTTCAACCCATTTTGGAACTTTACTTTCTAGAGGTTTTTTGCTTCCAGATTTTCCTTTGACTCTTGCGTGCATTCGTGCCATTATATTTTGTTTGGATAAATAAACTAAGAATATACCGTATTGGTATAAGCTCGCTCTAGCCAACTCATCCTGATATGAGATAAGTTGTCACCTTTTTAAATCTAACTAATTCGATTATATCTTGTTCGGGCTTCAACCTTTTCCAATTGATCAAAGGTGTTATTAAGTCCATAATTCTTTTTGAAAATCTTCCAATAAGTCATCCAATGAACATGATGTTTACTTTTGAAACATTCTTTCAAAAGATGGATATCAACTGCTTTGTCTTCAACTCGCATTGAAACTTTACCTAATCCAAAATCGATCAAAAACAATTTATCATTCCAAATCATATTCGACGTTGTTAAATCTCCATGAATAATATCATTTTGATGTAATTTTTTAATTGTTTTACCAATTTCTTTACAAATAGTTTTTTTAAGATCTTCATTTGAATCATCAAAAATATCTCTTACCTTTATTCCCTCAATTTTTTCCATTTCCAAAGTCATTTTTTTATCATCAAAATCTAAAACTCTCGGTACATTAATTCCCAATGATAAAACCTTAATTAATAACTTTGATTCAGAACGAGTTCGAAGTTTTCTCAAACGCTTATCAATTAATTCATGTCTATATGATTTTTTTATTCTTGTTTTCAAAACTGAATTTTTTGTCTCATAGACTTTTGCTTCAGCACCATGCCCGATTAATTTCATGCCTAAAATACGAAAAAACAGTATATAACGCTTACTTTTTGTCAAAAGTTATAAAAATATTACTGCGCTATAATTAAGACTGTGATATTGGAACAAATTTTTACTGGTCTAACTGAGTTTGATCTAGACGATAATTCAAAAAATGCTTTTCTGATTGATGAAAAAGGAAATAAATATGAATCCGGCGATTGTTGGAAATTCTCAGGATTTGTAGATGGAATTTATTTAAGAGAGTCAGGTTTTATGTACAAAGACGAATTAGACGAATACAATTCTAAAAATTTAGAATTAATTGCACAAGAGTTTTTTAATAGTCAAGCTCTTTCTAGAATTGATAAATTTATTTCACCTAAGGCAATGCAAGCATATCATCTAAATAAACGGATTAAAACACAATTAAATCCAATTGAAGAATTAGCAATAGATTATGGCGTAGTAATTGATCATCAATTTATAATAAGACAAAATTCTGACGCTAAACATTATATCGCTCAAGATCATAATTCATTTGAACAATTAGTTAAACGCGCAAATAGTTTTGTAATAAATTATACGACCGGATTCAATGAGGGGAATTCACCAATTGAAACAATAGATGTAATGACTGGAGAAAGATTTGATTTAAGAAATAATATTCGAGGATTTTATGAAAGTAATAAATTAATCCCCGGATTTGATTATCATGATGTTATGATGGCCACAGATGAATCAAATATTTAAAATAAACTTCCGATAAAATATCCTGCTGCTGCAGCAAGACCGCCAACAAATAATATTTCTAAACCCGAATTTAACCAATTATTATCGGTATATTTTGATTTGAATACACCCAATAAAAATAATCCTGTTAATGTAACAATTATTGCGGGAATAATTCCCGAAACACCCTCGAAAAAGAAAAAAGAGCTTAGTGGAATTAATGCACCCAGCATTACAGATAATCCCATAACTGCCGTCGAAATTAAAGGAACTTTATGTTTGGCATATTCTTTACCAAATTTTCTACCTTTTTTATTAACCGAAAAATATTCTTTTTCAGCTTTAATTGACAAATAAGTTCCTGCGCTCATCGAAATTGTTTGAGCGAACATAGTTGCAATTCCAGCTAAAATTATAAATTCATTAGGTGCAGCTGCTTGAGCCATTCCGATAACTACTCCTAAATTTCCGACAGCACCATCTTCGATACCAAAAACTGTCTCCCTAATATTTTCAGATAATGGATGTTTCATATAATATATTTATTCAGAATAATATAAATTTAACCGAACAGATCTTCAAGAGTTTTTTGAGTATCGATTTCTTTACCTGCTAATTCCGATTCCCATACTTGCGGTGGTGCAGCCTTAAAGACCCCGGAAGGTTTGATATAATCAAATAAGGAATTTAAAAGTCCATTATTTTCATTTACAAGTAATGAGGTCGAAGATATATTAATATCCTCAAAAATATTTTTCGAAATAGAATGATTAATCTTATCTGAAAAAGTTCCATTTAAAGTATAATTAAAATCCATTCCAACAACTATACTTGCACTCATTAATACCTTAGAACTCTTATATTCCATATTTTTTGTATGCATTACTAATTTTTAAACTTAGTTAAATTCTACCTAGTTTTTTAGCCAACAAAATTGTTTTTTCCAAAGTATCATTTATTTCGTTGAGACCCTCTTTCCAGAATTCTTCGGAATAAATATCAATTCCCATTTCAGAAAATATTTTTTCGGGTTTTTTAGAAGTTCCAGCTGCTAAGAATTTCTTTACTTCTTTAATGAAATTTTTATCTTTCCGAACTTTTCGTTGGAGTGCCTTCGATATTAATAAACCTGAAGCATAAGAATACACATAAAATCTATTTCTGAAATGAGACCAATAAATCCACCAATTGTCGCAATCTGAACAATCAATACTTTTACCGAGATAATTTTTCATATTTTGTTTAAATATTCTACCAATATCTTTCTTTGATAAATATTTATTTTTTCGATATTTAGCATGTAATTCGGTTTCAAAATTATATGCTGCAATCTGGCGAACGATTGTGGAAATTTCATCACCTAATTTTTGCATCATCAAAATTAATTTTTCTTCATCAGTGCAATCTTTAATTATTTCGTCAAAAACGAAATCCTCAAAAAAGGTAGAAGCAACTTCAGCAGTTGATGTCGCAGTTCCAAAATAAATTTCTCTTTGTTTAGATCGAGTCAACTCATTATTTATTCCATGCCCAACTTCATGTGCTAAAGTCTTTACACTCGATAAATCTTCTGTATGATTTAATAAAATATAAGTTGGTAATTTTTTTGTCATATGTACACAAAATGCACCACCTCGTTTTCCTACAGAGGGAGAGATATCTAATTTACCTTTCTGGAATTCTCTGAAGATTTTACCAAATTCAGAATCCAAATTATTCAATACCTTTTCGACAAGATTTTTAGAATAATCAAAATTATATTTTTTATTTAATCTCCCAATTTGAGCTGATTTTTCATGATAACCCAAAGTATGACCCAAAATTTTAGATTTTAAATCATAATAACGATTTGAAATATCAAAATTATTTGAAACCGTTTTGACTAAAGTATCTACAAATTTTTCATTAACTGAATCAGAAATTAATCTAGAAGAATCTGCGCGAGAATAACCCCTAATTTTGTCATTAACTTCATAATTATTTAATATAGCATTAATTTCATTTTCAGCAACATCGGAATATTTATCCAATATTTCGTTAATATTCTCCTTTGCAATATCTCTAACTTCCCTTTTTTCAGACAAAGTATCTGAAATTATTTGTTCAAAGGTTTTTTCCTCACCATCAATCATACGAGTTTCTTTAGCGATAAGAGAAGATAACATTTTTTTCCACATCGAATATCCCGAATCTTCTTTCAAAGACATTATTTTCTCTTCATTTTCAGATAAACGGTACTTACTTGTTTCAAAAATATCTCTAAAAAATTTAGAATAATCAGATAAGTCTTTGTCAGTCAAAAATTTATTCTGTTTTTCTTCAGAAATATTACCTAAATTTATTCTAAAAAAATTTAATTTATTAAAATTATCTCGAGTAAAATCTGAAATAGATTTCAGTTTCGATTTTATTTTTTTATCATTCAAATTTAATTGATTTAACAACCAATAATAATATCCTTCTTCGCCACCATAGCCGTGGTTTGACCAAATTAATTCATAATCAGTTAAAGCAGACTTTAATGATTCCGAATTTTCCAAAAATTTACCTTCGGACCAATTTGTTACAAAATTAGAAATATCTGAATTCATTGAAGTTCGATTAATTTCAAATTTTTCCTCATCAACCCACTCAAATTTCCATGAAGTCATTAGTCCATATTTAACAATTTATTTTATATTATGTTCTAAAATACAAAAAATGTCTTATTGGAACCTTTTTATATTCAACTTAATAGCAGAAAACATGCTTGAAGTATTAGCCAATTATGAACTAGGAGAAATAAAAGAAATAAAAAAAGTATATAGTGGAATAATGAACGATACTTATTTAGTCAAAACTGAAGATAACAAATTTATTCTACAAAAAATCAGAGATAAAAGAATAACTCGCGATCATAACTCATTAGAAAGTATTTGGGATTCGGAAATAAAAATTCCAAATCAAATATTATCTCGAAATGGAAATTTATTTCATAAACATCAAGGTAATACTTATCGAGTTATGCATCATATTGAGAACGATGATTTAGATACATTAACTTACGAAGTTTGTTTCAATTTGGGCGAATCATTAGCAGAATTTCATATTCAAACCAAAGATTTCAAAGAAAAATTAGCATATTCTATCCCAAATTTTCATAATACTCGTGCAGTTATCGATAGATTAAATCGAATAAAAATGCGCTTTGAGAATTCAGAAAAATGGAATTCAGTGTCAAAATATTATGATACAATTGTTAAGGATGTTGAAGATTTTTATTTACCAAATTTATCACGACAATTAATCCATGGTGATCCTAAATGGCAAAATTTTCTATATACTGATAAAAAAGTAAATGCAATAATTGATTTTGAAACATTAATGTACGGAAATGAATTGATCGATATCGGTGACGGACTGAGAAGTTGGTCAAAAGATGAAGATTATAATTTCGACAAAATTAAATTCGAATCATCAGTTGCAGGATATTTATCCAAAAATAAAAATATTGATGAATCATTAATTCCGCAAGCAACTGCATTAATTACTTTGGAATTATCTGCAAGATTTTTAACAGATTATTTTATTGGTTCTGAATTTAAATTGAGTGACTCAGAATTATTTGATAAATTAAAAAATCAGATGAAATTTTATGAAGATATGAAATCTCAGTTAAAATTATAAGCGCAGACGGGAGGGATCGAACCTCCGGCCTCGTGGTTAACAGCCACGCGCTCTACCGCTAAGCTACGTCTGCACTAAAAATAAATTATATCTGCGTTTTTTAAAGCTTTCTAGAAGGATTTTGGACGTTCATAATGGAGCTCTTTAAATCCGCGTCTTCGACTGTCAGTAATGCTACCAATTAATATTCCGCCTTGATAAAGTTTAGCGGCAGGATTTAAATCGTCTTGCCTTCTAACGACCAAACTTGAATTTTCTGCCAGATCATTAATATATTCGTGAAATTCATTCAAATCTTCATAAATTGTATGATTATGAGTCCCCGTTAATTTATTTAATCCAAAATAATTTTTCCAAAAATTTTTCGCAGCAGCAAGATGTTTTCCGCGATAAGATGTTCTTCCAGTATCTTCAAAAGAAATGTTAATGAACTCAGAATTCAATTTATCTTCAAGTCCCATAATTTACAGAGTGTAATTAAAACTTAAAAAACGAACTAAGGCGCAAATCGGGTCGGAGTTCTAGGAAATGCTATACAATCTTTAACTGAATCTGAACCAGTTAACCACATCACTAATCGTTCAATTCCCATACCGAATCCTGAATGCGGAACTTTTCCGTATCGACTTAAATCAAAATAAAATTCATATTTTTTAGGATCTTCTTTCGCAAGTTTCAATCGTTTTTTAACATCCTTGAAATCTAAACTTCGTTCAGATGAACCAATTAATTCTCCAATTCCCGGAATCATTAAATCTGAAGCTAAAACTTGTTCAGGATCATCAGGATCACGTTTCATATAAAATGCTTTTAGTTTAGTGGGATAATGAGTAATAAATAAAGGAAGTTTTCGTTTATCAACTAAGAATCTTTCTTCTTTAGTTCCTAAATCATCTCCAAATTTTGTCTTAAATCCTGCCTCCCTCAATTCAATAATTGCTTCACGATAAGTTATTCGCGGAAATTTAGGTAAGGTTGCAAAATATTTCCAATCTTTGCCGAGTAAAGCTAATTCAGATCTATATTCTCGTGCTATTTTTTTACAAATGAATCTAACTACTCCTTCCATTGTATCTAACAATTCTGGAAATTCTTGCCATGCAGTTTCTACCTCGGCATGCCAAAATTCAGTTAAATGTCTGGAAGTCATAGATTTATCAGACCTAAAACTTGGAGCAACAGTATATATTTTTTCTAAAACTGGAATCATCATTTCAGCGTATAATTGCCAAGTTTGAGTAAGATATGCCTTTTTACCAAAATATTTCACTTCAAATGTTTCAGCACCACTTTCTCCGGGTGTTGGAGTAAAACTAGGAGATTGATGTTCAAAATAGCCTTTAGTTCTGAAATATTCATGAAATCCGCCAATTACTCCGGAACGAATTTTCATAATTGCTTGTTCCCTTTGTCGTCTAAGTGATAAATGTCGAATTCCTCTCAAAAAATCAGGGCTGGTATCTCGTGCAATTGGCCAAGTCTCAGCTAAACCAATAATCTCAATTTTTGAAACTTTTAATTCATAACCACCCGGTGCACGAGGATCTCGAACAATTTTACCTTTAATCATACATGATGATTCAGTTGTTATTTGGGTTGCTTCCGGCCAAGCTTTATCATCAGATGCAGTAACGGTTTGAATAACACCTGTGCTGTCCCTAATTAATAAGAAAATTTTACCTTTAAGTGCTCGTTTTTTAGCCACCCATCCTCGTATTTTTACCGTTTTTCGCGCATATATTGAGGCTTGAACTTCAGAAATAGTTTTGGCTAGATAACGTCTACTCTCGATTGGGACAATCACCTTTTGTTGCCATAAGTATATATCGTAGTTTTAATTTAAAAAGCTTATCTGGAGCCTCATTTCCACTTTCTAAAGTCTTTCAAAACGATCAATGTTTTAGTCCCTTCAACACCTTTTATTGATCGAACTTCGTTCATAATAAACGAATGTAATTCATCAACATCTTGAACATTCAATTTAACAATAATGTCGTCTTCACCCGTGACTTGATATGTTCCAACTACAGATTCATGATGGACTAATTTTGAACAAATTTCATCTTGATCGCCATCTCGTCCGACTTTTACGGCAAGACGAGCATTTATTCCTTTTCCAAGTTTTTTTCGATTTATCCAAATAGTATATCGTTCAATAATTCCGGAAGTTTCCAATTTTTTAATTCGGTTATGAACAGTTGTAATTGGGATATTGGTTTCATTTGAAATTTGTTGAGTTGTTTTTTTAGCATTTTTTTTCAAGATGTCTAAAATTATTGCGTCTTTCGAATCTAGTACCATAATGGAATATTATTCCATAAATATAAAAAATGTACTAAAATAATCGAAAAATCTTCCATTTTCTGGTGAGTATTTTAATAAACCTCTACTCAGATATATATTTGTGATAAACATGACCCTATTTGAAAACATAAGAAGTTTAGTTTGTACATCGTGCAATAAGGCACATAGAGCTGTAACTACTAGTAGATATAATGAAGTATTCTGCAATAGCTGCGGTTTCGTAATTATATAAATCTGCTATTTTTTTGAGGGTGCTTTGCGCCCTCTCCTATTCTTAAATTATTCCTAATCTATTCAATCCGTATCCGATCCAAACAACTAATACAAAATAGTATGCACACCAACCTTTAGCTGGAGGAAAATCTTTAGCAAATTTGCTCCAATAAGTTGTATACCATTTTAATAATTTAGGTGAGAACCAAACCATGATATTTGCCATGACACTGTCAAGCAATACCACATAGAAAATAATTCCTTCGAAACCTAATGCCATATTAATCTAAAACAGATCTTATTTATAATGATTTTCCCATTAAATTTTTCAATTCATTACTCTGTTTGAAAAAATGTTTGGCGGTTACAAATAAAAATATTAATCCGATAGATATTGCAATTATTCCCGATGGATAAAACCACAATACTTTATCTGAAAATCCAATAAATGCAACTCCTGCCAGAATTAAAGCAAGAGAAGTTCTAATCATTGCTAATGCTGTTCGATCCCGAGCAAGTTCTGTTCTTTTAAATGCAAGACCGGTATTTATCGCTTCTTTACTCATTATTTGAAATTTAATTAATTCTATAAAAGGATAGTGTACGGGCCTGCGAGGATTTGAACCCCGACCAACTGGGCCGAAACCAGCTACACTATCCAAGTTATGCTACAGGCCCGTTGCTAGGTTAAATTAGGTGTCTTTTAAAAGTATATTCATTTACTTTTCCTATGAAACGCAAATTTATTTACTTTTTATCAATTATTGGAATCATTCTTTCACTTCTAACAGTTCAATCACATTATGCACCTGACGACGGATTTTGTTTATCTGGCGGTGGTTGCGATATAGTTAATAAAAGTCAATATTCTGAATTCTTCGGAATTCCACTTGGATTTTTCGGAAGTCTTTGGTTTTTAGCATATATGTTTTCCAATAAAATTAATAGAAAATATCTTTCAATAGCGGGACTGGCAGGAATTGCATATCTAATCTATATTGAATTAGCAGTTCTCTACACAATCTGTTCAACATGTACTGCAATTCATGCACTAATCCTAATTCTAATAGTGGATTCGTTTAGCGGTTTTTCGAAAAACCACTCAACGAAGATACAAAACTTTAAATAGGTCCGGAGTATACTCTTTTAAACCGATGGGTGTACTTGAAGACCTTTTTCTGAGAGATTTTGATGCAATTTTAGGGACTGAAGAATTAAATGGCGAACCGATAAATATGTTCCAATTTCGAGGTGAAGATTCACAACCTTGTTTAGAAACTCCTGAATTTATCGGATATGTTGATTCAGCAATATATCATGTTAGTAAAGAATTTACACCAATTTTTATTTTGGCGTCAAATAAAAATCAAGTTCCGGAAGCATTTGAATATTTACAAGCATCTCAAATATCTAATCGAATCGGAGAATATTTTTCGGAAGAACTAGCAGTTGATGCAATGGATCATTTAGAAATATATTCAACAAATTTAATGAATAAAACAAAAAAATTTGAGAAAAAAGCAAGTAGTTTACTCCAAAATTTACTCAAAAAATATTCAGTTAGCGAAATCGGAATGGATTTAACATTTGATGAGTCAGAAAATTATAATCTTAAAGAAAATGATCCAATAATCGATGCAATTTATTTTGCTTCAGATTATCAAACAGGATGGAATGCTTTTAGAGACGGATATACAGAATTATTTTTATTAGATCACGAGGGTTTTGCAGAAGAAGTAGTTCGTTCTTATTTTGCTGAACCGGAAAGATCACTACCTTTTGTATTTTCAGATTTGGCGAGTGCAGTTGAAGAACCTAGACGTTAATGATGTTTTTCTTCAGATTTTCTAAAACTTGAACCCTTCATGTTTATGATTGGTTTCAAATGCTTAATCACCTTAACACTATTTTTTTGTGCAGCCATAACTCGAGAAATTTTTTTATAAGCCATCGGTGCTTCATCTAAAGTTCCTTGATCGATAGTTCCAACGATTCCTTTCATAGAATCTTTAAACTCATTCATCGATATTTTCTTTTTAGCATCTGTTCGAGATAAACTTCGTCCCGCACCGTGAGAAGAACTCCATAAAAATTCCGAATTTCCTTTACCTTCAACTAAATAAGATCCGTCTCGCATATTTGCAGGAATAACTCCCCGTTCATTCTTCATTGCAGGAGTTGCACCTTTTCGATGAATCCATTTTTTACCTTTGGAAATAGCATGATTATGATTTTTATTTACCCAAACTTCATATTTTTGTTCACCAAAAATTTCTTCCAGAACACTAATTGTTTTGTAAATCATTTCCATTCTATTTATTAATGCAAATTCTAATCCAAAATCTAAAACATTCAAATATTCTTTTCCCAATTTCGAATTAACCTTTATTGGAAATGTTGCTTCATAGCCTTTATCTTTATTAGAAACTTTTTTCATATATTTCTTGGCAACTTTAAATCCAATTCCTCGAGAACCGGAATGAACTACAATCCAAGATTCTTTTCTGTCAGTACAAATTTCTAAAAAATGATTTCCTGAACCAAGAGTTCCTAAATGTGAAAGCGATTTATTTTTTATAAACTTATAAATATCCTTATCATGTGGACCTTCTCCAAATTTTTCTAAAAGTTTTCTAAAATCTTTACGAGTTTTATCTGAAATATCCTTCGGATGATTATATCTACCTTTTCCCATCGGAACAATATTCATAACTTTGTTGTAAATTTTTTCAGAATTTTTCTTGATATCTTTCGGATCAATATTCAATTTAATTGCAGTCATTCCACAACCAATATCATATCCAACCCACGATGGAACAACATAATCTTTTGTTAAAAACACCGAACCAATCGGAGCAACATAACCTGAATGAGCATCTGGCATTAAAGCCGCCCTTTCAACAAAATCCTGATTACAACAAGCATCGAATTGTTCTTTCGTATTTTCATCTAAATCAATCGCATAATTGTAGATTTTTGTCATGTTCAAATCTAATAATCCAATCTTATAAAAGTTAAGTTTTTAAACTAAAAATAAAATCCCAAGCCACGCCCCTATAGTGTAGTTAGGTCAATCATTCCAGATTCTCAATCTGGCGACCCGAGTTCAAATCTCGGTGGGGGCGCTTAACTGACTGTCCACAGTACTAACATCTTTTCAAAAACGTTCAAACTGACGTAAGTGATTCTTAGAATTTATCGGTTCTAAACATATAAATAAATGTAATAATAATACCTGAAGCCAGAATTAAACTTGCCTTTATTACTTTGGCTGACTCTATTGATTCTAACGAAGTTACAATACTGAACAAAAATGCCAATGAAATTGTTTTAACTAAATTTAATTTATTTTCATTCTCAAATCGCATTGAATACTTAAAAATTAAATAAGCAATTAGAGGGAAGGCGAATGTGATGACATTTCCGGGATATATTTGAATCGCAGGAAGAATTGAGTTTAAAAAATTCAAAATTGGAGCTACTGTTAAATTAAATAAAACAAGTATTACGAAAAAAAGAATAATAGTTAAAATAGATTCAAAAAATAGCTTTCTAATTTTCATACAAACACTCCCAAATAATTTAGAAGTAATAAACTAACCCACACTAATATTGCTAATACAATCCAATAAACTAAACTTATTTTCATAACATTGTATATATTAATTCTATGAAAGTTTAGAGGATATTTTTCTTCTGAGTTAGTTAAGATGAATAATGCAATAATTGAAATTATAATGTAAATTGGATTTATTCCTGATGTGGTATACGGTGTAACAAAAAATCGCGGTATAATTAAAAGAACTAATAACCCCAAAAAGCCCAACAAATATTCAATAAATTTTATCGAGGTATCGCCCAAGCTCATAAGTCATTATTAAAGTTGATATTTATTAAATCTTATCCTCTTTCCTTAACTAAACTTTGTAAGAAGACGAGGTATTTAATTGTTATTTTTTGACTTCAGCTATAGAATTGTAGGAACTTTAGACTATATTTCAGATAATCATGTTAAATTAACAACAACAAACAACGTCAACATCAAAAGTCCTACCAGACCAATATTAAAAATATGTATTGCTTTATGAATTATATTTAATTTTAAATTTTTATTTAATATCATTCTTCTAACATAAACGAAATATGACAATAATAAAATAAAAATAATTAATTTCGTTGCAAATTGTTCTTGGAGAGCTAACATTGATTTTGTAAAAGAGTAATAATTTATATCTAACTCAGGTATCCGAAGAAATCCAAACTCCCAAACTCTGTAAAGAAAGAAGATTATGAATAATATCGAAGAACCTATTCCAAGAGTATTAAGTTTAGATAGAATCCATTTATCTTCAATTTCCTTTTTTTTCCTTGAAACAGATTTCATATAAACTTTGTAAGAAGATAAAGTATTTAACAATGTATCATATAATGTAATCATACACTTAGACATTACTTAATGTCGGAGGGTTGAACAAAACTGTAAACCCTCGGTGGGGGCGTTATTAATGATATCTTTTCTCAACTAAATCCCAGTTGATTACTCGGAAATAGTTCTTAATGTAGTCTGGTCTTCGATTGTTGTACTGTAAATAATACGCGTGTTCCCAAACGTCCAAACATAAAATTGGCGTTGATGAGATTTTATTGATGTTCATGTAAGAATTGTCTTGATTCCTAGTTGAATATATTTCCAATGAACCGTCAGATTTTTTTCCAAGCCACGCCCATCCGGATCCAAATTGAGTTGCAGCGGCGTTTGAGAATTCTTGAACAAAGTTTTCATAAGAACCAAAATTTGATTCGATTAATTTTTTGAAACTTGCTGAGATTTTTACTGAATCAGGTTTTGATAGAGATTCAAAAAAGAAATTGTGATTCCACCATCCGCCACCATTGTTTTGAACAGATTTATTTTTGGAAGCATTGGCGAAAATGACTTTCGGATCCTCGCCAGAGATTTTTAACTCTTTCAACGTTGCTGTAGTTTTAGCAGTATATCCCGCATGATGTTTATCATAATGGAGTTTCATGGTTTCAGTGTCGATTACAGGTTCTAGCTCTGAATAAGCATAAGGAAGTTTAATTTGTTTTACCATTGATTTGTTAATTAACTAAAATTTATAAACTTAGTTGATGGAGTTTAATTGACGGCGACCTATGGCCGTCGTACATTCACTTTTCTACAATAATACTTTTATGTATGTGGTGTATTGGTTTACCCCGGATGGGCAAAATTGAACGTGAAATTTCAGATTTTTTGAAGAATTATGATACGGGAATCATTGAAAATTCGATTGAATATGTTTCGGGAAGATTGAGATGCATGTCCAATAAGTATCAGTTTGAAGTTAGTCCTCATGATTTTAGCGCAATAAATCGAAAAACTGATTTTGAAGAGTTCAGATATTCTCATAAAGTTTTAATTGAACCATCAATTGATCCAGAATTATTAGCTTCAGTTAGAGCCATTAATCATTTTATCGCAGAATATAATGCGTTAAGTTTAACTGAAATTATTGAAGATTCAATTCATGCATTAGAAACTGGTGAAAGCGGAAATATTACTTGAACCGCGTAATTCTTTTTTTAATTCTTTGAGTATATTCTTTTCGTTTAATACCAGCAGTACTAATAATTTGTTTGATAATTGGATAATCCATAACATTGTCAAGGACGTCAAGCTTTTCCATTAATCCAAAAGCAGCGATAGTTAGTAAAAAATAATTTAGTGGGGTGGTTAATTGGAATCCAATCGCATAATCATAACTTCCTGCACCAATAATTAATGTTTCAGTAACATAATCTAAAATTCCCACAAATAGTGCGACAATCAACACGCTTGCTTTATCTATTTCAGATTTAATAATATGTAATCCCCACAATCCGGCAGGAATTGAAAATACAAGAAGAGTTTCATTCACTCCCAAAAGAACAGTAGATCGAAGATAAAGAATTATTCCGATTAGAGTTAAACTGAAGAAGATAAGAGTTAGATGAAGATTATATCTAACTCGTTTTGAAATTCCATGTATCCATTTTCCGAGAACTCCTGCCATGAAAAACATTAATGGAAGTTCAATTGGAACGGTTTCAAACAAAAACCAAACTGATTCATTGTAAGTCCAAAGATCATTGAATGTTCCGATTACTTCGATAATTATGTCAAATATTGCTGCGATTGAACCAATAATAAAATAGTCTCTAAGATTTTTGAATTGTCTTTTTCGTATATCGTTGAGACTGATAAAAAATACTAAGGTAAAACCAATCAAAAATAGAGCACCAAGTTCATTCATATTACTAAAATAAAAATCTGATATAAAAACTTAATCCCAATCTCGATCTTTGATGCTATAGTTGGAACCAATTCGCTTATGCGTTGGCGAATCTAACACCGATTCAAGTTCAAGTAATCTATCTGTAAATAAATATAGTTTATCGTCCATAGACACTAAAGAAGTTTCTGCGGCATGAGGTGTTTCATGAGTTCCACGTTTAGTGTAATAGATTGAACCATTTTTTACTGAGTCATGAATTTCATCGATACTATTATTTTCAGCATAAGCTTTGTTAATAACTGAAATAATATCTGAATTTCTTTCCCCAGACAATCTAGTTCTTAATCTAGAAACCAAACCTGCAGTTAATTCGATCCGTATAGACATAGCGTTCTATATCGTTACTAAAGACTTATAAAATTTCATAAAGATTTAGATTACGGAATGAAATCCGGAATCACTTTTGATGATGTTTTATTGGTCCCTAAAAAATCGTCTGTATCTTCTCGAAAAACAATTTCAGTTTCCACGAAGTTGACTAAAAATATTAAATTGAATTATCCAATTGTAAGTTCAAATATGGATACTGTAACTGAGGCAGAAATGGCAATAGAAATGGCACGAAATGGAGGAATAGGAATAATTCATCGATTTAATTCAATTGAAGAACAGGTTGAAATGGTTAGTACCGTAAAACGTGCAGAAAGTTTAGTGATAGACAACCCCTATCGAGTTAGTTTAGAGGCAAAACTTGATGAAATTAAATTTTTGATGAAGAAAAAGAAAGTTCATAGTTTACTTGTTTCAGAAAACGGGAAGTTACAAGGAATTATTACTTCAAGAGATATCCGATTTGAAGTTAATGGTAAATCTGCAAAAGACATAATGACTCCGCGTGAAAAAATAATTACTGGAACAATAGATACATCGATTGAAGATGCAAAAAATATTTTGGATAAATATCGAATTGAAAAATTACCTCTAGTTGATTCAGAAAACAGAATAATGGGTTTAATTACGGCAAAAGATATTCTGAATAGTATCAATCGTCCAAATGCTTCGTTAGATAAAAAAGGAAAATTATTGGTGGGCGCCGCGATCGGAGTAAAAGACTACTTGGAACGAACCAAAGCATTGGTGGATGCAGGAGTTGATGTTATAGTTATTGATATTGCGCACGGACATTCAGATTTGGCGATAAATACTTTACAAACAATAAAGAAAAATTTCAAAGTAGATATTATTGCAGGGAATGTTGCAACTGGTGAAGGAGTTAAAGATTTGATAGAAGCAGGAGCCGACGCAATAAAGGTCGGAGTTGGACCGGGATCAATTTGTATAACGCGAATAGTTACAGGTGCAGGAATACCACAATTAACTGCGGTTTTGGAATGTTCATCAATCGCTAAAAAATATGATGTCCCAGTAATTGCAGATGGCGGAATTCGAACATCAGGCGATTTAACTAAAGCCTTAGCTGCAGGAGCATCCACAGTCATGTTAGGTAGTGTTTTAGCAGGAACTGACGAAAGTCCGGGTGAGATCTTAATTAAAGATGGCAGACGTGCCAAAATTATTAGAGGTATGGCAGGATATGGCGCAAATATGAGCAAGCGAGAACGCGAAAATATGCGTTCAGATGTGTTCGATATTGTTCCAGAAGGCGTTGAAGGAATTGTCCCATATCGTGGGTCAGTCAAAGATATACTTAAACAGCTCATTGGCGGTCTTCAATCAGGAATATCCTATTGCGGAGGACATTCAATACTGGGACTTCAACAAAATGCTGAATTTATCAGAATTAGCGGTGCAGGAAAGAAAGAATCAGGTAGTCACGATATTGGCAGATTTTAGATATCTTTATAAATTAACTATCGTTAACTCAGTTTTATGATAGATGTAAGCTATAGTTATCAAGAAGAAAGTTTCGCCACACCGGGCGGATTAGTTATACGTATGCCGAAAAGTGAAAAAATATATTCAGGATGCGTTCAAATTTCAGATGATACAATAATTGAAACAGTGGAAGATTATTCGTCAATTTTAAGACACACCGAAGAACGAATTCCATTCTCAAAATTTTTACTTACAAAATTAAACAATGATCAAATGTTCAAAACATATCCGCGAGGTATGTTTATCGAAGATAAAGAATATGTAAAAGCGCTTGTTAGAAATAATATACCGGGTGATGTTGCAGATAAATATTGGGATATTAATCGACAGCTGGGAGTTAGTTATGTTCCTACAAGCGATTTCAATGCAATAATCGCGGATCGAATTAATGGCGTAATAACTAAAGTCAATTCACTGGAATCCGTTATTGATGAAATAAATACTGTTCCTGAAAAAACATTACCCTTTGTTCCTGAAGCACTTCGAAAAAATTACGAAGATGAATATGGTGAAGATGCAGACCTTTATTTGAATCGAGATTTTAGTGGAACATTTAGAGTTTATTGAACTTCGTTATACCTAAAACAATTAATTTCGTGATCATTAACCATACCTATTGCTTGCATGAATGCATAAATGATGGTTGGTCCAACAAAATTCATTCCGCGTTTTTTCAAATCTTTACTAATTTTGAGAGATAAGTCAGTTGATGCCGGAATCTCCTCCATCTTTTCAAATTTGTTTAAAATTTGTTTATGATCGACATAGCTCCACAGATATTTATCAAAACTTCCAAATTCTTTTCGAATCTTGATAAACACTTGAGCATTTTTTATTGCAGATTTAATTTTTAATTTATTTCGAATTATTCCTGCATTTTGTAATAACTCTTGTTCTTTGGAAGTATCATATTTTGCAATTTTTTCATAATCCCAATCATCGAATGCTTTTTGATAATTATCGCGTTTTTTCAAAATTGTATACCAGGATAATCCTGCTTGTGCTCCGTCCAAAATTAGTTTTGCAAAAAGTTTACGATCATTATGTTCTTGAACACCCCAATCTTCATCATGATATTTGATATAATCTTTCTTTGAATTATCTAACCAAGCACATCTATATTTCATAAATATAAGTCCCTCCGGCCGGAATCGAACCAGCAACCTTCCGATTTCTGCTGGGACTGATGCCCAGTAACCAACTACAGTCAGACGCTCTACCTAATTGAGCTACAGAGGGATTGTAGTTTCGTTTACTAAATGTAGTTTAAAAAGTTATCTTCCGACAAGTTCAACTTTACCAGAAAATACTTTAGAAAGTAATTTTCCGCCTTTCTTTTGTGTCAATTTTGCTTGAGGAAGTTGAAGTTTTCCAATGACATGAAGTTCAGATTTTAATTCATAACTCAGCATTCGTTCTTCCTGAGGCGCAAGTGAATCAAATTTCCAAATTAATCGAGTTCCAGATTTAGTAGAAATAATTTGAGATGGAACTGCAGTTCCAAATTGTCTAACAAGTTTAAGTGGCTTAGGAATAAAATCTTCAATACGAACAGTTTCTTGTTCAGAATTTGTTTTATTTGAAACTCCTAATTTAATACTAATTGTTTCTTTTCCTCGTCGAGCAGTTTTAGTTAAATTAAAACGATTCAGATAAAAATAAAGGAACGCAATAATTGCACTAGTTAATAGAATTCCAGAAATTAAGATAGGTACAAATGAAACAGTATACGCGATTTGAATAGAATCTCGGGGTTCGAGTAAATAATCCCAAGTTACTTTTTTATCACTACCGTAATTTTCAACACCATGATTATTTGTAGAATCTAAAAGTAAATATTCTAATTCAGAAAAATAATCAACTTGACTACCTTCATAAGGTAAAGTTCCGGTATTCTCAATTGTAAATTTGTAAGTATCGACCAACCAACCGTCAGTTACTTCTTCAGAAATTGAAATTTCTTTAACTGCGTCATTAATTACTTCATTAATTTTTACTTGAACATAATTAAAATTTGAATTAGCTTGGTCACTTGTGTCTTGAGCCTTAATATAAATTGCATAAGTACCTTCCATTGAATTCATCGGTGGCGCCATTCTAAGATCTACGGATCTAGTTGAATGCGGTGGCACTCTAACAATGTAATCTGAAAAAGTTACATCCCATTTAGTTAAAGGCGCACTCAATAAATATTGATTCGGAGTTCGTTCATTATTATTAATATGTAATTCAAAAGTTGCAGCTTCGCGAGAATTTATTTCATTATCTGCGATTTCAGCATCAAGTGTCACTGACGAAGCAGCACTAACTGTTGCAATCATTAAAATTCCTAAAATTATAGCTAATATGCCTCGTTTCACAAATTAGATTACTGGTCAAGCAATATAAAGATTTCTTCTAAAATAATTTATCTAAGAGTTGATACAATTCTTCAAGAGATTCATTATTTTCAATTTTACTTTTAGACAATTCCATAGTTTCTTCAAAATTTTGATATAATTCTAATTCCTCTTCTTCTTGAATTTTAAATCGGATATATGTTTCAGGATTTCCGGGTCGAGAGCGTTCTTTGATTCGTTCAAATCTCAAAGCAGGAGCAGTAATTAAAGAATAAAGTTTGAAAGCTTTGACTGAAGACTTTATTGCATCATAATCTTCTAATCGTCTAATTCCAGTAATAACAAATTTATCTCCTTTCATTCGGTTTAGTGTCTTTAATGCACACTCTGACCAATATGTTTTACCAAATTTATCAGTAAATTTTTTAGAAATTTTAGAGAGATTTGATCGAGTAAGAGTTAATTTAGATTTTTTGGCTTCCTTCCGAATAAAATTGCTAATGCTTATTGATTTGTAACCTTTATTTTTGACCAGATATTTTGCAACAGTATCTTTTCCAGAACCCATTTTACCTGTGATACCGATAACTTTCATTTAGTTGTATAACCCTGTTATTTTAAATTAGTTACGTAGCAAAGTAAACTTCCTGCCGTAAATGCACTGGCAGAAGCAATTGGAGTTGCGCCATATTCCATAAATTGTTGCCAATCTAATTCTCCTAAAATTTTATTTCCCCAGTTATTGAGTGCAGAATATAGATTATCAACGCTAATGAGATCCAGATACTCATTAAGATCTAATCGTTCATATAGATTATTCCATTTTTTACCGAAATCTGAAGCATAAAAATCAGAACGCATGTCTTTGCCAATCTCAATATAAATTTCCTTCAAGGTTGGAGTCTCATTTGGAACAGAATCCGTCAACGGAACATCAGTTACTGTTTCATTCAATCGTTCTTCCAAATTAGCTTTTCTAAAAAATGTACCGCCCACACCCGTTTTTAGGCATTGCTAATATATAAAGCTTTGATAATTCGATATACAACAAGGATGTTTCAAAAAGGTAAGCCTTATATAGGGTGATTTACGGAGAAAGCCATGGCAGATTTTAGATCTGAGAGAACAATGCACAAGACAACTTGTAGCGGATGTAAGGAAGAATGCGAAGTACCATTCAAACCTACTGAAGGAAGAGATGTTTTTTGTAGAGATTGTTTCTCCAAACAACGAAGATAATATTAGGGAGAAATCTCATATTAGTAGTAAAAGTAGTTTTAGACTAGTCTAAAATTGCAACGTAGGATTTGAACAGAAAGTGTTCAATCCATTTTTATTTTTTTTAAAGAATAGTTAATCAGAACTCTAATTTAGTTAGATGCTTTTCTTTCACCTTTGCAAGTAGGACAATAATGTAACCCTTCGTGTCCTTGATCCTTATTGCAATGGCAATTTCCACTACATAATGGTGTTTTACATTCCATCAGTAAGTATATCGATAAGTATTTATCAAGGTTTTGAATGCCCCAGGCAAGCATGCCTCAAAGAGTACACATCACTACCATATGTTTGGTGAGTCTTACGTAGTAACTATTACTTTTGCTTTTCTCTAGGCTCTATCATACAAAATAAATTTGTCTGATTTCGTTTAAAATTAACAACAAACTTTTCTGAATCAGAGATTAATTTATCTGCATCAACATCAAATAAAACATAATTCCATTTTTTTAATAATTTAATAAGATTCTTCTTCATATCTATGTTGATTTTATCATAAAAAATCGGACTATATTCTATCAACATGTTGGGTAAATCGGCAGTAATTATTTTTTCCAAACTTTTCAACACATAATATTCATAACCTTCAACATCAATTTTTATAAAATCAATTTTATGGTCAGATAATAGTTTATCCGGAGTTTTAGTTTTAATAGATTCAAAAGTTTTAGTTTTGTTAATGAGTGATGACCCCCCAACATTATTTTCATTGATATATATTTTTGATATTTTATTTCTAGTCCCTATGGCAAAATTATATGCGTATATATTTTTAAATTTATTTTTCGAAATAGATTTTTCGAACTGATTATAGACTCGTTTAATTGGCTCAAATGAAAAAATTTTCCCTTTCGGACCAATAATTTTAGAAACAAACAGGGAATGATACCCAATATTTGATCCAATATCTACAAAATTCATTCCTACTTTCAAATTTTCATCTAAAATTTTCATAATATCCGCTTCATAAACTCCATTCAGTAAGATATCTCTATCCACTCCGCCATTAGTTTTATCTAATAATATGTAAAAAAATTTACCACCATACTCAATTTTTTGATATATTGGAGAATATATTTCGCTTAATTTATAATCTGAAATAAGTTTATTAATTTTAAAATAAGTTCGAGGAATTAACCCGAGAAGGAGTATTATCTTTTTCGAAAAATATTTTTTCGAAAAATCCTCAAACAAACAAACAAACTTTTTCATTTTTTTTTAGGTAAGACTAAAACCAAGTATGCTTCTAAGTTTGTAAAAACTTAAAAGAGGTTAGTAATGTGTACTGTTCGATGGATGCCCCAGGCGGGATTTGAACTCGCGGCCTCTGCATTATTGGCGCAAGCCAATCCGCGAAGGATTCTTTGCGTTACCAATGCAGCGCTCTACCAAACTGAGCTACCGAGGCATATTAATGTTATGTAGAATTTAGGTTTTTAAATCTTACTTAAGTTTGACAATTTTAATTTCAAAATCGCAAGTAGGACAATTGAATTTAACTCCAGGTTTGTATTTGTTTTTTCCAGTTTTCAAATTTCGAATAGGAAGTCTTTTCCGTTCAAAAGGAATTTCAATTTCACCAGAATGTCCTTCAGGACAAGTATATTCAATTGATGCAGTCAAAGAATCCTCGTATTCTTCCTTTTCGACACTATGTTCGCATTCAGAACAAACATATTCCTTTGATCGAGATTTTACTTTACCAGTTTTTGGATTTATCGGTTTACCCATATTGACTTTGCCACATTCAGAACATTTTTCTTTGAAAACGTAGACTTTCAATTGACCAAATTCATCATTTCTACGAGTAAAATAAATTAATTCAGACATTGATTTCGGTTTTCTCATCCAATCACCCGACAATTACATTGTCCCCAGACTCTGACGATTGCGGTAACATATTCAACATCATTTTGCGTTGAGTAAAGTTTACAATCAGTTTGACAGATTTCATTATTTCCGACTTGATATCGTTGTAAGACTTTATTGTCAATAATCTCAGTTTCAGCAGTTATTATTATGCTTGTAACTTCAGGAGCGGGTTCATAATTTGATGCCAAAAATCCAATTGCCATAACTAAAAGTATGTAAATTAGAGTCTTCTTTTTTATTTTCATGGTTAATAATTGAGCAATTTTAATTTAAAGCTTGCTCTTGTTCAGGGGGTATCCCCCAACTTTCAAGTTCCGGATCAAAAGTTCCAGATCGGCAATTATCTTCACATGTTTCTGCGTGTTCTTTTGCAGGATATTTGTATTTACACAAGTTACATACAAAGTGATTGTCTTTTTGTTCTACCATAATTCGCTGTTTTTATTTTTATTTAAAAAGCTAACTAAGTGACTAATAATTAGCAAATTGTGTTTTTCTACAAAATAAAATAATTTCGTGGTCAGATTTTCCCGAAATTATACCTTCACGAATGATTCGTCGTACTCGAGAATGATAACTTGATACATTACCTACTTCAGCATCATACTGTAATCCATGTAATACTTCTTGACTTTCAGTTATTACTTGCTGATAAACTCGAATATATCTTTCTTGTTCAGCAGAACTTAATTCATTTTCATTTAATCTACTTATTCGTGAATCAATAATATTTATCTGAATTGAATCTTCTCCAGAACGTTTTACTCTTAAAATCAACCTTTCACGATGAATATATTCAGTTAATTTATCCTTAATTTCTTTTAATGTTCCTCTCGCCAAAATTCCAGTAACCATGCCTTTACCGTATCGATCATGTTTACCTGATAATAATATTCTTGATTCTCTGGCTGCATTTTCATATCCCTCTACATCACCTTTTCGATTCAAATGCCAATATAAAATTTGATTCGGATCATATTTTTTAACTAAACCGGCACTTATTGCAGAAATCGCAATTGCTCCAAGCGATGCGCCTGCAAGTACAATAATTTCGGAATTCATACAGAAAGAAATCAATTCTAGAATAAAATGTTTTTGACATCACTTTTCCTAAAAGTTTGAGTTTTTGACATCACTTTTCCTAAAAGTGATATGTAGGCGGCAGAATTGCCTGACTTAGTTTTTGTATCAAAGTATATTAGGTGTTTATTCAGTCGTATTATATCATAAACTATATCTATATTTATAGTTTATCTTCTTACAAAGTTTCCGAATACATAACTTATTTTAAGTTCAAGCATATATTAAAAACATGGAGTTTACGATCTTTTTGATAATTTTGTCAGCAATAATGGGTTATGTCTTAGGAAAATATCTAACTGAAAAAACTAAATGGAGAGATAATATTTTATAGTATGAATGAACTTTTAGTAAAATGGCAAATGAATTTAAAACTTGGACTCAAGAGAAAGCCAATGCCAATAAACGAAGAGGCGGTTGGTCTTACCCAGTTAGATTTAATTCTGCATATGGTGGGATCATTGACCTTGGAAACAAAGATTACGTAATTGTAGAATCTCTGGGTGCACCAGTGATGTTTGAAATTAATAATGCACGATACAAGGAAATTATGACAAACCTACATAACTGGACTTTATCTTCATTTTTAGGATCTCATGGACCAAGTCGAGAGTTAGGAAACTATGCTGCTAAAAGTGGTTGGGCGATAACTTTAAAATAATTTTCTAATTAAACTATCCTTTTTGGAGAGATGTTTAAGTGATTAACCGTGACAAAAAAAAAGATTGATTTTTCCTTTACGTTTCATTGCCGTTCGGAGTAGACGAATTATACGAGTAAAATAAGCTAAGTCAGTTGTTTCATATTCCCACTTTTTTAAATCTAAATCTTCAGCAGTTCTCTGCTCTTTTAATTTTTTTACAATAGGTTCTAAAATATCGTCTATCAATTTAGCTGTGTCCTTTTTTGTAAGCTCAATCGAAGCGTTAAATTGTTCTTCAGGAGTATGTTCAAATTTATCAAATTCCTTTTTAGAGAGTATTCCTAATTTTATCATTTTATCCAATATCATAAAATTTCTTCCTACGTTAACCTTCCAGTCGGCACTAACTTGCGTATCGTTAACCCATAATTCGCCTCTGTAACCCATAATAAATCTAAAAATTAACTGTTTATCAATGTTTTGAATTAGCGATGTTTAAGTGATTACTTTTTTATCGAAGGTTTTGAATTAGAGATGTTTAAGTGATTATTAGATTAGTATCCTAAGACTAGAATCTACCACATCCATATTTATTTTCCTGATCTTTCGAATACTCAGCAGTCCAATTTATTTTTATCTTCTCGATAGAAACATAATCAATCTTCGGTCCAAAATAAACTAATTCGCGTTTTGAATTTGGATTATCTTTAAAGTCTTCAAGTTTCAGATTAGTTGCGTCAATAGTATAAATATAGCCTGTTGAAGTTCCTGAAATTTTTTTAGTGTTTGGGACATTGTGACGAATATGAATATTTTTTAGGGAATTTTTTAATTTTGAATCAGGAAGCGTCCATTCATCATAATTCATATTAAAGCTGAAAGTTTTGCTTTTTGAAAATTCCTTTACTTCATCTATTGCAAAAATTGAAGCAATTCCTTTTAATGGGGAAAGAAATAGTCCTCTTTTTCCTGAAGATAATTTAGTTAATCTTTTTGGAGATCCATGATACATTGTCTTACTCATAACAAAATTACTACTCTAATATTTATCAAGGTTTTGAATTAGCTCTGTGGGCAAAGCAGAATTAATTATGGGGTCAGAAATGACCTCCCATTTTATTTTAATAAATTAGTCAAAAAAATAAGGGAAAAAGTAAAGGTGGTCGGATTGGTGGTCGGAAAGGTAGTCCAAGAGGAAGAGGTTTCTGGCAAACTCGTCCAGAACTTTTAGAAGATCATATAAATGGATTTCTCCATTAATTAAGTATGGAAACTACTTGTAATAATAAAGATTGTAAATGTTCGGATTGTAAATGCGATAATTGCGATTGTGGAAAATAAAACGCCCTAAACGACGAAGAAGAGTAAAGTCAAAAAAATAAACCTAATCTAATAAATTAGTCATTCTTTTTCACTAGCAAATACTTTCGATAACATTCTTCTAAGGTATCACCGATGATTGAAACCTCTGTTTCATTAATTAGATGTCCATCAGGAGAAATTATTCTAACTGATTTACTAATAGCACACTTATCTCCTTCTAATTTCATTTAATTTACCTCTCAAATACCTCAAATAGCCTCGCAAGAAGGAAATAATATTATTTTTTAGCATCTTCCCTCCCATTAACACCCAGCATATGTTCGGACTTGGCTGAACCTGATGGTCTCTCGTTGATATAGGTCTTGACACTATCAACATCAAACAAACTCTTCTAGATAGTCCAACAATACGAGATTCCCTTTCCTTTAGATAGTCTCTAAAATCTAATACGTCCTTTGCATTTTTATTGCCTTTCTTGGCTTGGCTATTCCAATAATCGATAAGGGATTGCTCCCTTTTATTCATGTTATAATGGTCTTTCATTTATCTTTCCAAACGACCCAATAAATTCATATGATTATTTCTCTCCGAATTTATAACCATATGTCATTTAATATACTACTAAACTAAAACTAAGTAAGGTATGTAGGCGGCAGGATTCGAACCTGCGAAGGCACTAAGCCAATGGATCTTAAGTCCATCCCATTTGACCGCTCTGGAACGCCTACAATAGAATGTGAATTATTATATGACTTTTAAAGTTAACGTTAAGCATAAAAAAAGAAAGAGTATACTCTAAGCATGTGGAGACCAATTTCTGATTCAATAATATTAATTTTTCCTTATTTATTCATAAAACTTGGTACATCAGCTTTTCCATTATTTTTTGCAGGAGTTATATTATCGGTAATGAATGAATGTATAAAATATGTGGTCAAATCAAAAAGGCCAGACGGATCTGATGATGAATCCTTCCCGAGCAATCATACTGCGCTAAGCTTATTGATGGCAATGATGTCCGGAGATATAGTTATTTATTTGTGGTCAGGACTAATTGCAATATCGAGATTTAAATTAAGAAGGCATAGATGGGTAGATATTATTTTCGGTGCAATTATTTCTTTATTTTTCTTTTCAATTTTCGTCCAAAGATATTCGTCTTTTTTCTATCCGGTCTAAAGAAAAATAGATATACTAAAGGTAAAATTCCTAAGGTGTTTAAGATTAAAACTGCAGCAAACCACCATTTCTGTGAGTGTCTTGCTGAATGCCAAAGCGCTAAAGCCTTGAATAATAGAATAGATAGTCCAATTATCAGATAAACGATTAGCATATTGAGCGTAGCACCTTCAAACAGATATTCCGGATACATAAATAAATTATTAAACTATCATATAAAAATATTATTATGGAAAATTACGTCGATAAACAAGGATTTGTTAGATTGAAAAAATCTCATGAATTATTACATCGGATTATTGGTAAAAAGCAATATTCGGCAGAGCTGAATATTCCTTATTCAAAGTGTATTATTCGGCATCGTGATGGAAACAAAAGAAACAATAAACCCTCAAATTTGGAGTTATTATCTCCAAAAATTATTGAAGATTTCAAAAAGGAAATTGATTTTGATAAAGAAGATACACGAGATGTAATATTTAAGAAATATATCCAAAAATTCGGAATAAATTATAGCCGAGAAAATTATCAAAATTTAGAAGCCGTGCTTCAAAAGAAAAAATTTCCCGTAAGTTTTAATTTAGAAGAAATGAATCGGTTAAAAAAAGAATTAAAATTCGAAGCAGATTATTCGTAGTGTCTTCGACCCCATTCCAATACATATGCTTTGCCAAGACTACTTAAAGATGGATTTCGCTGATTAGTTAAAATATTTAATTCAGTTAACGAATCTCTTGAACGGAAAAACATTTTTCGATCAATTTCATGCTTAAAAAAAAGTGTTGCACTCATTACTCCGTGCATAGCTAAATTTCGAAGATATTTATGCGTATAATCTCTAACTTCGAAAACATTGTCTAATCGACTAAATTCATCTTCAGCCATAAAAATATCGGATTCAAGATTATTTTCTTCACGATATTTTGAGATTATTGGTTTCCATCGCATATTGCGAGTGAGATTCGCGTATCTTTCTTCAGTTATTAAATCTTCAACCATTTCACTGTTTCATTTCTGAAGCAATTTATAAAAGTATCTTATCACTTTTTTGGAAAATAAAGTGTACTGATTTGTTGAGTCACACAGATATATAATCAACCTTCTCCATTGATAAGTATGACAAATCATTTGCAGGATTCAAAGAACTTTCAAGAACTTGTCACGTTATTTTATCGTGGTGAAAACGAATTAATGAACGAAGTAGCACAGCAACAACAAAGAGAAAATAATTGGTAGAATTATTCTTCCTCATTAATAATATCGCGTAAAGATTTAAAAAACTCGAATTCACTTTTTCGAGACGGATGAATATCATCTGCGACAGCACGCATAGTCAGATAGCTCACTTCTTTTTCTAAAAAATATTTATCATCGCCCCATTTATCTAAAATCGTAGATCTTAGACTCCATCTTGCAGCATTACCGTCAGGATACATTAATTGAATTTCTGAATCAGTGGTACAAATCATTGCAATTTCTCTAGAAGATTTACTATTTTTGAAGTGATTTTTTATTTTATTAACTAGTTGTTGAGCGGTATAAGGCCGTTCATATAAAATTTCTTTAATAATTTTTCTTGCGTAAATTGATCTTCGGTTTTTCACCATCGCAAAACAAGTAAGGAGGCTAATGTTAAAAAACTTGGTAAAATGCAAGTCGAGGGAGCACCGGAGTGCCCTTCTCGTCTCACGAATGAATTGTCCGAAGACAACTCGTAGAAACGTTCCAACCGAAGTTTTCCTGTTGCTAATTTTATCATAAAAAACTTGATTTATAAATTTTTATCTGATTTAGAAGATAAACGTTGACATGAGCAATTTTTACTGAGATGTTTAACACAACCGATTAACCAATGGTTATTACAGCCACATAAAATACATTTCTTTTTGTGTAAATCGTCCATAGGTTAAGTATATAATTGGAATATATTAAACTTTACACGGACTCGTAGCTCAGTTTGGATAGAGCACTTCCCTCCTAAGGAAGGGGTCGAGGGTTCAAATCCCTTCGAGTCCGTAAATCATTATAAATAACCTCATAAGAATGAAGTTATGAAAGTATTTCCAATCTTTAAATCATATTTAGAAATTTTACGAGATCATTATTCTTCAAAAAATTCAGGAAGAAGTAGTCAAGGAGAGATAGCAGATATTCAAGATTTTGGTAATTATTTGATTATTTCAGTTAGATTGGATGATCGAAATATACGATTTCAATCATCTGAGAGAGTATTAATTGATGAGATTGAAGGTATAGTTGAACATTATCAAAAGGGAAAATATTATTTTAGAATAAGGCCAGATTCAGGAATTAAAGAAAAGTCTAAAGTGTTAGTTAGTTCAACATCAGATTTAGTATTTTTAGTAGAAAATATGTTAACAAATTTAGAATCTATTGAGAATTCCGAACAATATTCAAAATTAGTTTCTAATTTGTACAATAATGAATTGATAAATGATTGGAAGGTAATTAAATCCGAAAAACCCGCAGGAAAGATATTTACTGAAAGTCAGAATACCGTTATTTCAACTACAATAAATTTATTGAATTCTGAACAAGGAATAATTCCCGTAGAAGGTCCGGGAGGAAGCGGTAAAACTGAATGCATTGCTGAAATTTGTAAACAAGCAATTAAACTAAATAAACGAGTTTTAGTTTGCTCTGCCACTAATTTGGCGATAGATAATGTGTTGAACAAATTGTCTGATGAAAAAGATGTTCTTAGGATCGGTTCAGACACATCCATTACTTTACAAAATGTAAAGAAATTTTCAATACGAAATAGATTAAAGAATAATTCTAATTATGATGAGTTAATTAGTAACTCCAAAATTATTGGTGCAACTATCGATTCAACAGGAATTTACTTAAAAAATGAAAAATTTGATTTAGTAGTTATCGATGAAGCATCAACGGTAGAATTACCGCGGTTATTAATTGCATTACTTAAGAGTAAACGAGTAGTAATTTGCGGAGATACACAACAATTATCATCGTTTATTGATTTTCAAATTCTGGAAATTTTGAGATCATCAATGATTGATGAAAAAATAAATATTTTACAAAAATCACCTTTCGAATTAATTTCCAAACAGTGGAAAGAGAACACATTATATTTAAGAGATAATTTTAGAAATTCAAAACAAGTATTTGAGTTCATAAATGAACATTTTTATGATGAAAAAATGTTTTTCAAATCAGGGAAAGAATTCAAAAAGGAGAAAGCTAAGTCCTTAGGAGACATTGCAAAAGCTGATGAGATAACTTGGATAGTCCCACACGGTTCAGATTTAGATTCCGAAAATAGAGGAATATTTGAACCAGTAAGAACTACAAAAGGGTTTAGAAATTCTTATTTTAATTATGGAAATTTGATTTTGATAATTTCGATGTTAAAGCGATTATTAAAAATATATTCTCCCAAAGAAATCGGAGTTATTGCACCATTTAATGCACAAGTAGCATTAATTCGAGAATTTATTATACGTTTTCCCGAATATGTTTTAGATAAAAAATATAAGGATGAATTAGATAAAACAAAATTAGGATTTTATTTATTAAATAATTTGAATATAAATACAATAAATAAATTTCAAGGACAAGAAAGAGATGCAATAATATTTGATTTCACTAGCAATGCTGACTTTTTGTTTAATGATAGTAAAAAATTAAATGTTGTATTGGGACGTTCTAAAAAACAGATAATTCTCGTCGGTTTACCTCCAAGAAATCCAGTTTATCAAGATCTTTTTGAAGTATCAACAACTTATGGTGATATCGATTTTGCAGATCATTCACTTGCATTTACACTTACTAAAGATGATTTTAAAGAATTTAATAAAACTAAGGAGTTAATCTCATCAATTAAAGATTCAGATTTTGCACCACGTAATTTAGAAGAACATTTGAAAAAAGAAATTATTAATGAATTTTTAACTAAATATCAAAAAGATATATCTGAATTAAAAATAACTAAAAATGTTCAAGCAATTGTTATCGAAACATTGAGAGAATGCTTTTCATTAAATTCAATTGATGAAAAAACATATGATAAAGTAGAACATGATATTGATCTAAAATTAAAAGAACTTATTCAACGAAAAAAACAAGGGCCACTGTTTGGATATTAACGTGATCTTGATCTAACTCTGCCTCGTCTAGGACCACTCCGTGATCTTGATCGGTGACCTCGGAATCTACCATTTCCTCTTTGTCTAGATTCACCAACTTCAAATTTAACTATTGGAAAATTATCAATTTGTAATTCTTGAATGTTTAGATCATAATTTTGAAGGATTTGTCCAAATGCAGGATGATCTCGTGCACTTAATAATGTAAATGCTTTACCTGATTCACCTGCTCTTGCAGTCCGTCCAACTCGATGAACATATTCTTGCGGGTCTTGTGAAAGATCATAATTGAAAATATGAGATACATCTTTGATGTCAAGACCTCTTGCCGCAACCGGAGATGCTACAAGAATAGATTGGTTACCATTATTGAATTCTTTTATCGATCGAATTCGTTTATTTTGATTCATTTTACCGTGAATCATTCCGGCTTTAATTCCTTGAGATTTTAAATTTTTAGAAACAACTTCGACTGTTCGAATATTTGAGCAGAAAACAATTATTTGATTTGCTTTTTCAGTTTTCAATAAATGAACTAATAATGAGAATTTTTTATGTTTTTGAACATTATAGTAATATTGCTCGAGATAATCTTCAGTAACATGAACTTCAGATTCAGCAACAATCGGTCTATTCATATATTTTTCACGAATTAAACCAATTTCGCCAGATAAAGTTGCACCGAATAATATCATTTGCTTCTTTTTAGGAGTATATTTTAGAATTCGTTCAATGTCTCGAATGAATCCCATATCAACCATTTGATCCGCTTCATCTAAGATAAAATGAGTTAATCCAGATAATTTCAAAGTTTTTTGATTTAAGTGATCTAAAATTCTACCGGGTGTACCAATTACAATATCTGCAGTTCTAATTTTTCGAATTTGATGATGCATAGACACTCCACCGAATACTGTTGCAAATTGTAATTCAGTATGTTTTCCAAATTTTTCAAGTTCACCTGAAATTTGAAGTGCAAGTTCTCGAGTCGGTGCAAGAATTAATGCTTGAACACGAGAAGAATGTTTTAATGAATCTAATAGTGGAATTCCAAAAGCTGCAGTTTTTCCTGAACCAGTTTTTGATTTTCCAATTATATCTTTTCCCGATTTAATTATCGGAATTGATTGCGATTGAATATCTGTTGGCTCTTTAATTCCGCATTCGGAAAGAGCTTTGATTATATTATCGTTTATTCCTAATTGTTTGAATGTTTTATTTTCCATTGGTTAATACTGAAATAAAATGAACTTATGTTGCGGTTGTATCGTAACTTTCTGAACTTCTACTTCTGTCTCTAATCAGTACCTCATTACGGGGTTTATAAGTGTTGTGTTTAAAATTCAGTAGTAAGAAAATATTGTTAAATACTTTATCTTCTTAAGAACAAAATAAAATGAAGATAATTGAAATTAAAAAATTTGTTAAGAAAGCACACCATCCTCAATTGAGAAAATACCCTAAAAATACACCGTATTACACTCATCTATTTCGAGTTGCAAATATTTTATCAGAAAATAATTTTGATAAACGAGTTGTAATTGCGGGCCTTTTACATGATTTAGTTGAAGACACTGAATACGAATTAGAATTTATTGAAAAAAATTATGGCAAAGATATTGCCAAATATGTAGATTTTGTTTCAGAAGATAAAAGTCTTCCATGGAAAGAAAGAAAAGAAAAATATATTGAAAGATTATTTTCTAAAGACTCACCTATCGAGAGTATTGTGATCTCAATGGCAGACAAAATTGATAATTTGGAAGATATTGGTCGTGCAACTAATGAAATCGGAGATGAATTTTTTAATAAATATATGGGAAATAAAAAATATCAAAGATGGTTCTACAATTTATTTTTTGAAAAATTAACTAAACATATTCATAAAAATAAAAATAAAGATATTGAAAATTTATATCTGAGACTAGAGAATATAATAAAAAAATTATCGTTTAATTAAAAATTAAAACTAACTGAATATGGCGCCCACGCCGTGATTTGAACACGGGTCACAAGCGTGACAAGCTTGTATGATAGACCAAACTACACCACGTGGGCATAATCATTTTGTTAATTATTTCATTTAAAAGTCTTTCTAGAGCAGTTTTTTATTAAATGAAAGATCAATATCTAATGTGGAAGCATTATCCTTTTTACTTGGATTAATTGGAATTTGGTTTGGAGCACATCTTGCAGTAGATCAAGCATTAATTATCGCAGATAGATTAAAAATATCAAAACTATTTGTTGGGCTAACAGTATTATCTATTGGAACGTCTTTACCTGAAATATTTACACATATAATTTCTAGTTTAAACGAATTGAACGGAATTGCAGCATCAAATATTGCTATCGGAACAAATATTGGTTCAAATATATTTCAAATAACGTTTATTATCGGAGTATTAGGGTTATTATCTGTAATTAAGTCATCAAAAAGTATCCAAAAACGAGACGGATTAGTAATGTTAGGATCAATTGTAATCGTGTATTTATTTGGTCAAAACGGAATAATTAGCCAAATTGAGGGTGCAATTTTGTTAGGATTATATTTGGCGTATTTATATTATCTTTACAAAACTGAAAAAAGATTGAAACATAAATATACTCCTTTAATTAATCAACTGAAGATTACACATCATATTGGTTTACTTTTATCTGGAATTTTTGTATTAAGTTTGAGTGCGAATATTGTTGTTAGTGGCGCGTTGAAATTTTCAGAAATATTAGGTATTGAACAAAGTTTTTTTGGACTGCTAATAATTGGTGTTGCAACGGGTTTACCTGAATTTACAACTGCATTGATGGGTGTAATGAAAAAAGCAAAAGAAGTATCACTCGGAGTACTAATTGGATCAAATATAACTAATCCAATGATGGGAATGGGGATTGGCGCGATGATCGTAGACAATCCCATTTCAAAAACAATTATTGATTTTGATATTCCATTTTGGTTTGTAACATCCGCAATTTTATTGTTATTATTCCAAAAAGATCATAAATTAAGCAAAAATAGTGCAATTTTGATGTTAAGTATGTATGTGGGATATTTAATATACAAAGTTAATTCGGTAGTAATATAAGTATCAATTTTTAGAAAAGAGCATGGAAGTAATGGGTGTTTGCTCTCAATGTACTGGTGCTGATATTCAAAGAACATGTTCTGCGTGCGGTCAAAACTTTTGTCCAGAATGCTTCCAGAATCATAATTGCCATGGAAGACAAGCTCCGACGATTGGACCAGTTTAATAGACGACTTTTGAAAAGTAAGAAGTTTTGGACAATTGTAATTTTAACAAAACCGATTAAATATCTTATTTTTGGAGTAATTTTGTATAAATATTTAAATTAATCGACATGTTTTTAAATGAAACATATATTTCTAAGAAATAAGGTTTGCGTGATTGTTTTTCGATAAGTTTATAAGGATAATCTTTCAGAAAATACCGTACTCCGGGGTGCTAATTTGGCTAAGAAAAAAGAAATTACTGTTGACATTTCAAAACACATTTTTGTTCCAAAACAAAAAATTCTAAACGAGGATGAAACTGAAACACTTCTTAAAACTTACAATATTTCCCGTTCCCAATTACCTTCAATTAGTATCAAAGATCCAGTTATTGTTAAACTAGATGCTGAACCAAATTCTATCTTAGAAATAATTCGGAAATCACCGCATGCTGGAGAATATAAATATTATCGGAGAATTGTAGAATGAACAAAAGAGCATTAGTAAAAAAATTCATTGAAGAGAATGGTTTTGTTCGGAGCAATATTGAATCATACAATTCATTTATTGATTGGCGAATGCAAAATATTATTGATGCTGAAAAGGAATTAATGCCTGCAGTTATCCCAGTTGATGCTGAAGAAGTAAAATTTGTATTTGGTAATATTTCAGTAGGTAAACCTATGATTTTAGAGGCAGATGGGTCAGAAAGACCACTATATCCTAATGAAGCAAGAATGAGAAATTTAACTTATGCTGCACCTGTAGCTCTTGAAGTATCGTTAGTTATTGATGGAAAAGAAAGAGATAGAGCAGAAGTACAAATTGCACAGATTCCAGTTATGATTGGATCCAAATTATGTTATTTAAATTCATTATCCAAAAAAGAAATGGTGGAACATGGCGAAGATCCACTTGATCCGGGAGGATATTTTGTTATTAATGGAACTGAAAGAGCATTAGTTCTATTGGAAGATTTAGCACCAAATCGAATTTTAATTGAAGAAGGAAAAAGTCCAATAACGCATACTGCAAAAGTTTTTTCTGCAATTGATACTTACAAAATTTCACATTCAGTTAATCGAACCAAGGAAGGATTATTTTTAGTTAATTTTAGTAATATTCAAAAAATTCCATTTGTAGTTCTTATGAAAGCATTAGGAATAATTAGAGATCAAGAAATCGCAGATTTTGTTGGATTTAAAGAATTACCTGAAGAATTATATATTAATTTAATTGAACATATGGAATTGAAAGATGAAGGAGAAGCTAAAGAAGCAGTTGCAAAATCTATGTTATTGGCACTACCTAAAGAACGTAAATTGCAGAAAGTTGAATCAATTTTAGATACAGTTTTACTTCCACATATCGGAACATCAAAAAAAGATAGAACTTCAAAAGCAAGATTTTTAGCTAAAATGGTTAAGAAGATTTTACTTTTGAAAAATGAGGAAATTAAGTTAGATGATAAAGATCACTATATGAATAAACGAATTAGAATGTCTGGAGATTTATTAGAAGATTTATTCAGAACAAATTTCAAGGGATTAAAAAATGATATAATCTATATTTTTACTCGTGGAGTTAGACGAGGAAAAGTTATCCCGATTGCATCGTTAGTTCGAGCAAAATTTATGACCGATAAAATTAAATCAGCAATGGCTACAGGAAATTGGACGGGAAATAGGCAAGGAGTATCACAAAGACTTGAACGAGATAATCCTATTGCTGCAATTTCTCAGTTAAGAAGAGTTACTTCGTTATTGGATTCAAATCGAGAAAGTTTCAAAGCAAGAGAATTACATCCTACACATTGGGGTAGATTGGGTGCGATTGAGTCTCCTGAGGGTAAAAACATCGGACTTAGAAAGGCTTTAGCACTGATGGCAACAATTACAACTGAATTAGAAGAAAAAGATTATAATAAAAATTTAAAATTACTTGATAAATTAGGGGCGGAAAAATACAAATGACTGATATTTTTGTTGATGGAACATTATATGGAACCGTTAAAGACGGAAAGAAA
This sequence comes from Nanobdellota archaeon, assembly GCA_014239585.1. GTDB lineage: Archaea > Nanobdellota > Nanobdellia > UBA10117 > ARS21 > ARS21. The sequence continues at coordinate 158,682 of JAAZYP010000001.1, read as the reverse complement.
TTTATTGAAAAAATTGTTTCTGCAAGACGTGAAGGAAAATTAACAAAAAATACAAATGTTGCATTTAGTGAAAAGGAAGATATTGTTTTTGTGCAATTTGATAAAAATCGATTAAGACGACCTTTAATTATTGTACGGGACGGAAAATCACTATTAACCCAAAAGCACATTGATGATATTGATTCGGGGAAACTATCATGGGCGAATCTAATTGAAACAGGAATTATTGAAGAATTAGATGCATTAGAAGAGGAATCAGTTTTAATCGCGATGGATGAAGATAAATTAACAAAAAAACATACTCATTTGGAAGTTGATCCATTAGTTATTTTTGGTATGAATACCACAATGATTCCTTTTGCAAATCACGATCCATCTACTAGACTTCTTAGAGGTCAAAAAAATCAAATGCAAGGAACTTCATTATATACAACAAATTATTTGAATCGATTAGACACCAATGTAAATGTTCTTCATTATACTCAAAAACCGATTGTTAAAAGTTATACTCAAGATTTATTTGGAGATCATATCACTGGTGGACAAAATGTAGTAATTGCAATTTTGAATTATGATGGTTATAATATGTCTGATGGTATCGTATTTAATCGAGCATCAGTTGATAGAGGACTTTGTAGAGTATCACATTTTAGACCCTATTCAACTGAAAGATTAAGATATTCGGCAGGTCAAACTGATCGAATAATGATTCCAGATAAAGAAGTGCAAGGTTATACTCTGGAAGAAGATTACAAATATTTAGATAGCGACGGGTTAGTAAATCCTGAAACATCTGTAGCTGGCGGAGAAGTATTAGTGGGTAAAACTTCACCACCTAGATTTTTATCAAAATTAGAATCATTTAGTACTGCAGCAAATATTAGAAAAGATACCTCTACTCGAGTTAAATTCGGAGAAAATGGTATTGTATCAAAAGTTATTTTAACTGAATCTCAAAATGGAAATCAATTAGTTAATGTTGAAGTTCGAGAAACTAGACCTATTGCAATTGGAGATAAAGTATCGTCTAGACACGGTCAAAAGGGAGTTGTAGGATATCTTGCAAATCCAGAAGATATGCCTTTTAGTTCTTCAGGAACGGTTCCCGATGTAATATTCAGTCCATTTGGAATGAGACGTATGACTGTCTCTCACCTAATCGAATCGCTTGGAGCAAAAGTTGGAGCATTAAATGGAAGATATGTTGACGGAACACCTTTTTCTGGAGAAAAAACTGAAGATATTCGAAAAGAATTAGAAGAAGCAGGCTTTAGAGAAAACGGAACTGAAACGCTATATGATGGACGAACTGGGAAAGAATATGAAGCAAAAATCTTCGTTGGTAATATTTATTATTTAAGATTAAAACATCAAGTTGCAGATAAGATTCAATCTAGAGCAAGAGGACGAGTTGCACTATTAACTCGTCAACCTACTGCAGGTAAGGCTATGGAGGGTGGACTTAGATTTGGAGACATGGAAAAAGATACATTAATTGCACACGGTGCATCATTATTATTGAAAGAAAGGTTTGATTCAGATATTGATTCAGTATATATTGGTGAAAAAACAGGAGATCTTGCAGAATATAATCCGGTTTCAGACAAATTTGAAAGTGTACTTGAGCCGCAAGAAAATGTATCTAGAGTCAGAATAGCATACGGATTTAAATTATTATTGGAACAATTGAAATCTATGGGTATTCGACCATATGTTAAATTAAAAAGTAAGTTTAAGGAGGTTCAATAATGCGAAATTTTGTAACTAAAGAAGTTGGAAGTATTAAATTTGGATTAATGAATCCTTCAGATATCAAAAGATTAAGTAAAGTAATTGTCAAAACTCCTGAAATATATGATTCTGACGGATATCCTGTAAGAAATGGATTAATGGATCCAGAGATGGGTGTACTTGACCCAGGAATGGGTATAAAACGATTCAAATTAGGTGCTGGAGGATACGGATGTATTCGATTATCTAGACCGATTGTTCATATTCTTTATCGAACACACGTTTACAGTTTCTTAAGAGGAACATGTAGTGAATGTGGAAGAATCGCATTAGACGAAAAGAAAAAGGCGAAATTTAAAGCAAAATTAAAATTAGCTAAACAAGAAAAAAATCCAAATACTTACAAGAAAGTAACAAGAGATATTATTAAAGCTGCAGCCACACCTAAAGTTTGTCCACATTGTGCACACCCGCGTATTAAATTAAATTTTGTAAAACCTCAAACTTATACTGAAGGTTTGAAAAAGAGCGAAAGTAGAAGACTTTGGCCAACTGAAATTAGAGAACGTCTTGAAAAAATACCTGATGAAGATGTCAGAATTTTTGGAGTTGATCCAGATCATGCTCGTCCAGAATGGATGATATTAACTGAATTATTAGTACCTCCGATCAGAGTAAGACCATCTATAACTCTCGAAACAGGTGAACGATCTGAAGACGATTTAACACATAAATTATCGGATGTAGTTAGAGTTAATCAAAGATTATTAGAAAATATTAATGCTGGGGCGCCAGAAATAATCATTGAAGATTTATGGGATCTATTACAATATCATGTAACAACTTATTTTAATAATAATATCTCAGGTATACCGCCTGCACGACATCGAACCCGAAGACAATTGAAAACATTAGCACAACGATTGAAGGGAAAACAAGGTATTTTCCGGCAAAATCTATCAGGTAAACGAGTAAATTTCTGTGCAAGATCGGTTATTTCTCCAGATTCACATATTGATATTAATGAGGTTGGAGTTCCAACCAGAATTGCAAGAGAAATTACTGTTCCGGAAAGAGTTACTGAATGGAATATTAAATGGATTTCAGAATTAATTAAAAATGTAAACGGATATCCTGCAGTTAGATATATTACAACTAACGAGGGTGGTAGAAAAAAGATAACTGATGAATCAGTTGAATCAATTTTAGAAGAATTAGAACCTGGTTATTTGGCAGATAGAACATTAATAGATGGTGATATAGTTCTATTCAATAGACAACCTTCGTTACATCGAATGTCAATGATGGGGCATCGAGTAAAAGTAGTTCCAGGTGAAACTTTGAGAATTAATCCTGCTGTAACTATACCTTATAATGCAGACTTCGACGGAGACGAAATGAATTTACACGTTCCACAAACAGAAGAAGCCAGAGCTGAAGCTGAAACATTATTATTGCTTCAAAATCAAATTGTTACGCCCAGATATGGATTAAGTATTATTGGTGCACATGAAGACAGCGTATTAGGATGTTATTATTTAACTAAAAATAGATTCTTTACTAAAGCTGAAGCTTCAGAATTAATTACAAGTATCGGATTAGATACAACTTTGCCTAAACCAGAAAAAAAGGATGGTAAAATTGAATTATGGTCAGGTAGTCAAATATTCTCTTTACTATTACCTAAAGATCTTGATTTTGAAACAAAGGGGAAAGAATTCAAGAACGGTAAAACTGTAAAAGGTAAAGTTATAATTAAAGGGGGTGAATTAGTTCAAGGACTGATTGATAACTCGTTAATTGGTTCAGAAGGTGGACTATTAATTCATAAATTATATTTAGATTATGGTTCAGATATTGCATCAGAATTCGTAAATTATGTAATTCATTTAGGACTTGCTGTTGCAAAAAATGTTGGATTAACCATGAGTTTTAATGATTTTGATATTTCAGATTCAGTAAAGAAAAGGATTAACGAATTATTGGATGATACTAATAAGAAAGCTGAAAAATTGATTAAAAATTATAAAGCTGGTAAAATAGAACCTTATCCTGGTAAAACGGTGACTGAAACATTTGAAACCAAAATGCAGGGATTATTATCTAATCCTCGATCGGTACTTGGTGAATTAATTGATAATGAAGTTAAAGAAACTACTCATTTAGTTAATTCTGCTAAAGCTGGTGCGGGTGATAAAACTCGAAATATTGTCCTTATGAGTGGGTTTAAAGGACAAACAGACCTTAGAGGAGAGCGAATTAATTTTGGTTATGATGGTCGAACTATTGCTCACTTTGAAAAGGGAGATTTAGGACCAGATGCACACGGATTTATTTCAAGTAATTATGCTAACGGATTAAATGCACATGAAGTATTCTTCGAATCGATAACAGGTAGAGACAACTTTATGGATACTGCTATGAGAACTCCTAAATCGGGATATTTACAAAGAAGATTAACTAATGCATTACAAGACTTAAGAGTTGCATATGATGGAACTGTTAGAGACGGAAGCCGAAGAATTATTCAATTCGCATTTGGAGGCGACGGTATAGATGTTGCTAAATCTGACGGAGGACAGATCATAAACGAATAATGGCGGAACGTAAATGGATTAAACAAGATTTACCGAAAGGTATGAAATTTAAGAACGATAAATTAGCTAAAACTAGATATCCTGAAATGCAAGTAGATCCAGGTGAAGCTGTTGGAGTTATTTCTGCACAATCTCTGGGTGAACCAGGTACTCAACTTACAATGAGATCGTTCCACTTCGTAGGAGCAGAATTATCAGTTACATTAGGATTACCTCGGATTATTGAAATATTAGATGCTCGAAAAATACCTTCAACTCCTACAATGCACATTTATTTGAAATCACCGCACAATAAAAGTAAAATTAAATCTGATCAAATTGCTCAACGATTGAAACAAACTGTATTGAAAGATATTGCAAAAGAATTCGTAATGGATTTGGCAAAAGGTGAAGTTAATGTTCTATTAAATAAAGAAGAAATGGTCCGAAGATCGGTGGATATTGACGCAGTATATAATCAATTAAAGAAAACTTTGAAAACTTTCGAAGTTATTAAGAAAACATCAAGTTTATCTATTTTAGAAAAGGAAAAAGATATCAAAAAACTTTACAAACTAAAAGAAAAATTAAAAGATACATTTGTTTCAGGAGTTAATGGAATTGATGACGTAATGGCGTATAAGAGTGGAAATGAATTTATTATTCAAACTTTTGGTTCAAATTTAAGATCAGTATTAAATATTCCTGAAGTTGATTTCACTCGAACAAAAACAAATAATTTTTACGAAATTGAAGATGCATTGGGCATCGAAGCTGCAAGGAAGGCTATTGTTGAGGAAACAATGGAAATCTTAGATAAAGAAGGTATGTTGGTAGATCGAAGACATATATCTCTAATGGCAGATATTATGACTCGAGACGGTACAATTAAAGGAGTAACTCGACACGGTATCACTAAAGAAAAAGAGTCTGTTCTTGCTCGAGCTGCATTCGAAGTACCAATAACACACTTAATTGAAGCCAGTGTTAAGGGTGAAGTAGATAATCTTACTTCGGTTGTGGAAAATGTTATGATTAATCAACCTGTTCCTATCGGAACCGGATTACCTGAACTATTTATAAAAATGGGTAAGGAGCTTAAGAAAAAATGAAATTAACTGATGCACTAAAAAATAAAGATAAAATTCTTTATGGAACCGCTAAAATAATCAAAAATTCAAAATTATTAGTGAAGGTATTTTTATCTTCAAATTATCCTGCTGATATGAAAGAAAGTATAACAAAAAAATTAGGTAAAGTTGAAATAGAGCAAGTTAAACAAAATAGCGAAGAGTTAGGAACTTTACTTCGAAAACCATTTTTAATTTCAGTAATTGGTATTAAAAAATAATGACAATAACAATAGACAATTATGCCCTTCGAACAATGGCATTTTTTAAAGAAAAGACTAATGTATCTCCGCTTAATTGTATAGTTACAAAAAAATCAATTATATTTTTGGTAGATAAAGGTTTGGTAAGAAAAGCTATCGGAAGAGATGCATTGAATGTTAAATATTTAAGAAACCAATTCAAAAAGGATATTAAAATATTTGAGAAAGGTGAAAGTTTAGATGAAACAATTAAAAATTTTATATATCCGATTAAATTAAATTCATCAAAAATTCATCGTAGAGTATTAGCAATGCTATTAGCTAATCCAAATGATCGACGAAAATTATTAGGTAACGGTCAAACTACTTTGAAACAATTAAAAGAAGTAATTAATGTATATCATCAAAATATTAAAGATATTAAATTACTTTAGCCAATTAATAATTGCAAATTTTTATCTAACATTTCCTTTAATTGATTTATTGTTTTTGCAGTAATTCTAGCCTTTCCTCCAGAATAAGTTGCAAGTTTATTTTCAAGAACTTTTAATGAAGATTTTTGTTCATCGAATAGTCTACCTGTACCGTCGAAGGAATATTTGTAAACTGGTGCTTGTTGATTTGATAAATCTTTAATCATAAATGCCATACTCTTTAACAGCCAAATTGATGCGATTTTTTGTTTATCTTTCGCGCCATATTTTAATGTCAAACGATGTTTATCTTTATTCAATCCTTTTTCAGAATTTATGATATTTATTGTTTCATCTCTAATTGTATCCAAATTATATTCTAAACTATCCATCATGGATAAGGGAGTTAATTCTTTATCTAATCCCTCTAGTTTTTCAATTAATTCAGTATATTTTGATCGTGCAAGACCTTTATCTATCAGTTCACTCTGAAGTGCGGAACGCACATTTTTCTTATTTGATTTAATCCCTGCAACTTTCAACACTAACTTAACATCTTTTTTTGTTCGATCTTTTAGTTCATCAATTTTAGATTTTACTTTACGCTTTTCTAAAGAATTGTAAGCTTTTTCTACCGCTTCAACAAACGCTTGTGCAGATCTTGCCATATTCACAATTTCTTCAGGAGAAACTGATTTTATTTTACCATATTCTAAATCTTTACGAATTTTATGTAACTTCTCAAAAATTTTAACATATTTAATATCCAAAATGCCTTTTTTTACTAAATTTGCTTTCATCTGAGGTGCAACTTGACTCGGTGCACCGGGCGGAATACCTTGAAGCATTAATAAACCTTGAGCTGGATAAATACACGCCCAAAAAAAATCTTCCATGGCCATTGATTTAAACTTATAATTAAATCGTTCCACATGTTTTTTACCGTCATCAATATATCTTCGAATTGATTCTGGACTCGGAATCAACATACCTTTCTTAAGCATTAATTTCCATGGTGCAAACATTCCCCGATCATATAATGAAATTCCGTCTCTCAAAGTTGTATAAAATATCGGTTCAGCACGTCTTAACCCCATCCAATAATCAGTTAAAATCCATACTTGAACATTTAACTTTCCTTTAATTCCGGCATCACGTTCTGCATCTCTTGCTTCTTTCAACGCAATATCTCTCAATCTAGCTTTTAATTCTGCAGAAGTAGTTCGAGTAACATCAGTATCATCGATAATTAATGAAACATCAACATCTGAATTTTCATTTGCTTCACCTCGAATTAATGACCCCGCAATAACATATGAAATAACATATTTTTCAAATTTTCTAAGCATTCTGAATTTATGAAGTTCTACTGCCTTTAGTGATTTGATCCAATCTCCTCGATCATATAATATTCTTCCCGAGACTATGCTTTGAAGTAATCCGTACTGTCCGCGTGCTGCAGAATCCCAAATTTCTTCCAGTAAATAGGAGGATACTTTGAAATCATTTTTCGATAATGCATTTCCTTCCTTTTCAATTTTCAAAATATGTTCAATTTTTAATTTATTATTTTTCTTTTTAATATCCGAGATTACTAATAATCTGGGAACATTATTTTCCTTAGTTTTTTTGTAAACTAAAATTGTACCTAAAATTTCATCCTTATGTCTTTTAATTAATGAGTCTCTAACTTTTTCAGCTTTCTTTTGAACTGAATCTAATTTAGCATTCATTTCATCAAGTACTTTAGACGTGTCTTCTTTCTGAAATTTATTAAACATTTTTTTCAATTTTTCATTATCTGAAGGCAAATTTTGTTCACTCATATTGTATGTCGTTTTTTCATTAATTTAAAGGTTTCTCAGGCATATCTAAAGAAAACGAAACACTTATAAACAAAATATTAATGAGGGGATTATGGCACTACCAAACTTTATGTTGGATACCACACAAAGAATTAGAGATGAAGATACAACTACGTTGGATGATCATTTCACAAGATTAATCAGAGATTTCACAACTGTAGCGCCCAGAACACACAATCATGTTTCAACTACAATCGATACGCTTAATGCGCGAATTGCGAATAATAGATTTGGTGTAGACTACGGTGCAGTAGATGCACATGTTGAATCCACGATGCGAGCGATGATTGGTCAAATGTATCAAGTTGGTACAGATCAATTATTTGATGATACTCGAACAAGACGAGAAAGAATAGCTTCATTTGCATTATCGAACGGAAAAGGTTTAGCTCAAAGAATTAACACAGATCAAATTTTAAATTTAAATCGATCCGATATGTTACTTACAGTTCAAGATCATATTAATGAATATCATACTACTGCGACACCCGATGAAAGAGATCAAATTGCTAATCAATTAAGTGTTCTAACAGATAGAGCACATAGACAATATAATTTACGGGCAGATTTAGCTGCATTGGCAAATACACCCTATACGATCTTATTGAATCACGGTCTTTAAGACTTGATTATTTTAGTCATTCGACTGACAAAATCATCAGTATATTTTAGATATTTATCGTAATCTTTTCCTGATAGATTCGATATATCTCGTCGTAAAAGTTTTTTGGATAATTCATACATATGACTCATAATATCAACATATCTTTTTTCCAAGAGTTTGTTCTTAACTAATTTTTTATCTAATTCATCTGCAACTTGAGCTGGTGAAACTGGAACTTCTCCTCGACTCATTAATGCAGCATGTGCTGAATCAATACATGCCCAATATAGATCCACAATTGCACTATCTATTCCAGATTTACTGCGATTTAAACTAGAAAATGCCATATTTATGTAAGTTTGAACAGATTCCTGAGATGGTCTGATCCGGCCATTCAACAATAATAACTGGAGTGGTTCAAAAAATCCTCTGTCAATAAATGCAATTCCATCTCGAAGTATATTAATCGCTACTGGATCTCCTGCACGAGTATATTCCCAAAATGCAGTTAATTTTAATGATTGAACATGAAGTCTTTTTGGATTTACTTTTGCAACTGCTTTTTGTATTAAAATTCTGTATGTTTCGACTATTTCTTTTGATAAATCGATGTGTACATCATCGATGATAATTAGAATATCAACATCACTTTCCTTTTTTGATGTTCCTTTTGCTGCAGAACCAAATAACACCACTGCGCTAATAAAATCGCCTAATTCACTATATATTAATTTGCTAAATTTCTTTGCTAAATCTCTGTCTTGTTTAGGATATTTTGACTCAAAATTTACCTTACGTTTATTAACTCTAAACCGCATAATCAATTATTCAGTTCAGAATATAAATAGTTTTGGCTCACTCCAATGGAAGTTCTGACCAAGTAAAAGCTTGATTTTTATCTTGCGATGGAAGATATTGGGGTGTAATATACCCATAAGTATGAGATTTTCCAAAATAAGACCCTGCAACATCTGTCCAAGTACTGGTCTTATTGTGAATCCGATATATAGGTGTTTCTAAATGTTTCATTCCCAAATTATAGGATTGAATATCATGATGTCCGGGTTCGATAATTATTTCACCTTTATATTTTCCCTTTTCCAAATGAGTCATAAATTCCTTTATCGGTGCATTACCATAGCCTGGAGGTAAATGTTCATCATTATATCCGAAATTATCTGAAACATGAACATGCCCAATAATTCCTTCTTTTGTTAGTTTATTCACTTCATTTCCCAACCATTGTTTGAACTCGTTATCATTCCCACCAAAATATTTTCTCCAAATATTTGCATGACCTATATCGAATGTTGCTTTAATATGATCTTTTGCTGCAATTTTTGCTTCATTTTCAGACATAGTTTTGTTATCAGTCACATTTTTAACAAACTGTGATCGCGCATTATTTATTATCTGTTTTAAATCTTCAGGGTGAGCACCATATTCGCCTCCCCATAAATTTTCTGGTGCAACAAATAATGGTTTTTTAAGGTTTTTTTCTTTTGTCATTTTTTGAGCATGTATTGCTAATTCAGCAATAGATTTCGAAGTTTGTTGTTTACCATAATCTTCAATCGGAATCATATCAAATATCTTTTTTTCTTTCTCGGCTTGAGCTAAAGTATAACTTTGACGATGCATTTCATCAAGTTTTTGCTGATATGATAATTTCTTATAATCTTCTTCCAATTCTGAAATTTTTACTTCAGAAATATCGTGTGGAATAAAACGATTTTTAGGAATATTTTTCTTTATTTTTTTTCTGGCTTCAATGTCTGAATGTAATTTAGTTAATCTGTCGGCAGCTTCATTTACACGTAACGTATATTCTTCTCGCCTAGCCTCAGATTCTTTAGAAGATATATCTAAATCATGTGCTTGTGCTAACCAATATTTATTTCCTAATGTTTTTTCATATCCTTCTTTATTTTCATATATTTCTTTCTTTCGTTTATCTGACAAATGTTTACCAAATGTATCGATACTTTTTTCTATAAAATTTTTATCAGAATATTTTTCCAAATTAAATTTTGCAAGTTTTTCCATATCATCTAAATTAATAGTGTGTTCTTTACCTTTTTCGTCAAAACTAAAACTAGTCCAATTCGGTCTTACTCCACCTGAAACGTTTCCATCATATTTATCTACAAAAAGAATTGGATATGTTTCTGCTCTTCCTAACTCTTCAGATAATTCAATTTTTTTGCCGTCTTTTGTTGTAAATAACTTATCACCGTATTTTCGTTTAACGCTATATGGAAACTCTCCCGTATGTACAACTATTGCACCCCCATCAGTAACATCTGATGCAAAATCTATTGTTCGCTTAACTTCTTCTATATCAGTTGCTCGTTTTTCTTCACTAAATTGATTTTGAGAAAAACCTGCTAATCCTTGTATACTCATTGCAGAATGAACTGAGTTAATTCCAACATCGTTAATTTTTGCAATCTCCTTAATTGCAATACGTTCGGGAATTCCCAGTGTTCCCGGAGTTAAATTTTGACCCGTTCCTTTTCCAGTTCCAGTAAAACCAAGTTCAACATTAGTTGCACCTTGCATAATTCGAGTACGAATACTATCTAATTGATTTTTGAATGGAGGTGTGGAAATCGATAATTGTCCTGCTGAAAATTTATCTCCAGTATATTGACTTGGATTGCTATCCATTGAATGCCAGTATCCAGGTATTTCTGGCGTATCATGATCGTGACAATTTTCGCCCATTTAGAAATATAATCGTTTCTCCTTTTTATCCTCTTCGGGAGACGCATAAAATGTATCTGATTTCGTAGATTTATAAAAATCGTCTGAATCAGTTTTTGAATTTAGACCATATATATTTTCAGGAGATTCATTTTTTTGTGAATCATGACCTTTCATTTCTTGATCTTCAGATTTTTGAATTAATGTACTTTCTTCTTCAGCAATTTCTTCAATCGTTCGTTCAATTTTTGCAGATAATTTATCATCAGATATATTTTCAGTAATTTTTGAATCTAAACTTGAACGTTCTTCTCCTTCTCTTACTCGATTTAGTTGATATATTGCAATTCTTGCAAGATCAATCAATTCTTTACGCGCTTTTTTTGATTTTACATGAACTAAAATTTCCTTTATTCGCTTCAACCGAATAAATGGGTCAAGTAAAGTTAATTGTTTTTTTAATTCTAAAAATCTACTCATTTCGAATCATTCCATAATTTATTTTTATAATATCATATAGAACTTCTAAATTACTTTTAACTGAATTTTTAGATAATGCCTTGTCTTCATTATATTTTTTTAAAATTTTTTCAGATTTAACTAACGATAATTTATGTTTTTTACGAAGTTTTGAAATTATAAAACTAGTTACTTCTTTTTTAATTTTATCTGCTTTTTTATCTTCTTTTCGATAATCATCAATAAATGGTGTATAATCTGATTTTTCTTTAGTTTTTGATTTTTTCTTGCCTCCGAATCGAAACATATCTAAAATTGATCCTGATTTTTTGGTTTTATCTTTGTCAGCTTTGTTTTCTTCACGTGCTTCTGCTAAATATGCCTCAAAATCTTTTTTCGAATTGGAATCATTCAAAAATACTTTCATCGATTCATCGACTGAAGATAAGAGTTCAAGTATATCCTTTTCCTTCTTATCAAGATAATTCTTATATTCAGTTTCAGTTAGATTAAATCCTTTCATTTCACATTCAATTCGCCCTAATTGAATTGCGCCCTTACTGTATTCCTGTCCCTGATATGCCATAACTGGACGAGTTCGATGATGAAATGTAACTGTAATTATTGGAAAAATATATTCAAAATCCTTTGCAGCATCAATTTTTTTACGCTTACATACAACTTCAATATCGGATATTGAACTTTCTGAAGTTTGTAAAATTTGATATGATTTTTCATTTTTACTATTTTGAGTTAAGTTAGTTACGTTATGTAAATATGGTTTTGCCCATTCTAAATACATTTTGATGACATTAAAATGTTGAGCCAAATACTTTATATTGAAATGTCTACGTGTGGTCAGCTCATCGTATGTTCTATTCCGCCACCGCGCATATTTGAATAATTCTCGCTTTAATACGTTCTTAACTTGAGTATTTGTTTCAACCTTTTCCACAATTTTATCTATATCCTCTTCTTTTTTGATATCCAACTTGAAAAATAAATCAGGTAATGTTACAAATCCGACATGTTGAGCTAAACCTAAGACTGATGATGGATCTTTAGCACCACCTTGAACAAGATCAACATACAGTGTTTTCAGTGAAATTTCTGCAGCTTTATCACCGTCATTTGATTTTTTATAAAATCCCAATCTTTCATCCTGAATCTTTAATTCGCGATAAAGTACCATCATATCTTTAGTCATTCGACCAATATTTGCAAGATATTGAGCGGCTTTTTCTTGTTGAGCAGCTTTTCGTTGCTCAAAAACTTGCCATTGTGCGGAACCGGGTGATGTCAAAAATTGATCTTCAGTTTTATTTATTTCATATCCTAAACTGTTTTCAACTATATCTATAACCGTAAAATAAAATTTTTCAATACCTTCTTGAAAATTTTCGTAATGAATTTCGGTTTCGAACACAGCTTTACCGAGAGGATGATCTGACATAATCATAATTCCATTCAATATTATTAATATCTTTCTTCTTACAAAAAATATATAAGCTTCTGATTGTCAATTATATAATGGCTATTTTTGATAAACTAAATCCTTTAAAAAAAAATAAAGAAGATTTTCCTGAATTTGGTGATTCTTTGGGATCAAGAACATCTTCTGTGCCTGGACCATCTTTTGATTCCGAACCGATTATGACTCCAGAACACTCTAGCCCAACTATGCCTGTATCCAATCCGGTGACTGAAAATAATTCTCAATTAAGTTCCATTCAATCAACTTTGAATTTATTGGTTTCAAAAGTAGAAACTATGAAATCTAGTTTAGATGGATTATCTCAGCGAGTTAATTCGCTTGAACAAAAACATTCTACTACGGCAAAACCAGTACAAGTTCAGTCGCAACCGACTCAACCACAATTTAATCCTTATCAATCGCCACAACAACAAACTCAAGAACAAACTTCTCCTGCGCCAACAACTCAAAAAGACGAGGATGAAGGATGGCATTTCTAGAACTTCTAAATAAATATTTTATTTTACCTTTCAACGGAATATATGAATATAATTTAGTTAATACTATTACTTATGGGTTATTTGCATTTTTAGGGATTTATTTTATCAAGTATTTTATCAAACATAAAAAAATAAAATTGGATATAATTTTTGTTAGAAATCTTGTACCTTACATTATATTTGGTGCATTAATGAGATCTTATGTTGATAAAGGTTTAATTGAAAAGACATTTTTTACAGTTAGCCCAGGATTATATCTAACTTTGGCTTCATTATTCATGATCGGACTATTATTCGGTAAATTGAAAGAATTAGGTCTACTTTCATTAATTTCTTTTTTATTAATTTATGGTATTAGTTTCTCAATTAAATCATACTTGATTTTTATTTTAGTATTAACAATTTTTGCTTCAAAATTATTATTAAGTTGGACAAAATCATTAAATTTTTCAAAAATTTCAAATTATGCTTTAACTGCACAATTATTTGATGCATTAAACACGGGATTTATTCTGTTATTCTTTGGTGGATTTGAAAAACATGTTATTCCGCGTGCAGTAATTGATTTTTTTGGAACACCTTTAGCGTTTATACCTGCAAAATTGATTATTATTATTCCTGTAATTTATTATCTAAATGGGGATAAATCAAAATTATCTAAATTAATTATTATATCTATTTTTGTATTGGGTCTGGCGCAAGGATTAAGAAATTTAATTAATGTGTTATAAACATTCATCACAAATAAATCCATTATTTGAACTATAATGTAAATGTCCCGATAAATTACACATCTCGCAGACTCCGAATGCTTCAGGATGTTCAGGTTTACCTTTTGCAGATATTCGTCCTCTCTCTAAAAACGTTTCAAGTAAGTGAGGTGCGTGTTCCAGTATATCTTTGTTTGTAACAATTCCGACTAACTTTCCTTCATGTAATATCGGAACTCTGGAAATATCGTGTTCATTCATTTTTCGAGCAAGTTCAGAAATATCTTCAAATTTTTGTGCATGTGCCTTTAACGGCGAATTCATAACTTGTTTGACTGTTGTTTTTGAAGGATGTTTATCTGCTGCGATAACTTTCATCATAATATCTCGTTCAGTTAATAATCCTAATAATTCGTCACCGTCACAAACGGGTAATCCGCCGATCCGATGTTTATTCATTAATTTGGCTGCTTCAAAAATAGTCATATTTGTATTTGCTGTAACAACTTTATGACTCATAATATCTATTGCTCTAATTCCCGAGGTCATAATAGATAAATTAATCTTTTTAATTTAAATCTATTTATTCTAGAAGAAACAATTATATAATTAAAAATTCAAATTATAATATGATTCAATCTTGGGCATATGCGATAGGAAGTGTTTTGATAATAAGTTTGCTGGCATTTGTCGGATTATTCACTCTGTCAATAAAAGAAAAGACTCTAAATCGAATATTAATTTATTTAGTAAGTTTTTCTGCAGGAGCATTAATCGGTGATGCATTCATTCATCTTCTTCCTGAAATTGTTAGTATTACAGGTTTTACTATGTCTATATCCTTGTGGGTATTATTTGGAATTGTTTTAATGTTTATTTTAGAAAAATTTGTACATTGGCATCACTGTCATACACAAAATCATAAACATCATAAAGTTGAACCTTTTGCAATTATGAATTTAATTGGAGACGGTGTTCATAATTTTATTGATGGACTAATTATCGGTGCAAGTTATTTAATTTCGATACAAGTAGGTATAGCTACAACTATTGCAGTTGCACTTCACGAAATACCTCAAGAAATAAGTGATTTCGGAGTATTGATGCACGGTGGATTTTCTCGAAGTAAAGCATTATTTTTCAATTTTATTTCAGCATTAAGTGCAGTATTTGGAGTTATTATCGCATTAACTGCATCAGTATATATCACTGGTATCGAAAATATGTTAATTCCAATTGCAGCAGGACAATTTATTTATATTGCTGCAGCTGATTTAATTCCGGAACTCCATAAAGAAACAAATACAACTAAATCACTATTGCAATTATTATTTTTTGTATTAGGAATTTATGCGATGGTACTTTTAGCATAAATAAGAACCCTTAAAAATTCGAGTTCAAATTCTAATTATGTTAATTGGTGTTGTTGGTAAACCAAATGTTGGTAAAAGTACATTCTTTAGATCTGCCACCCTCGCTGAAGCACTTATTGGAGATTATCCTTTTGCAACAATTCAACCAAATCGAGGTACTGGTTTTGTTAAAATTAAAGATATTGCGCTGGAATTTGGAAAAAATGCAACTCCTCGGGAAGGTTATATTCATGGTAAATATAGATTTGTTCCTATCGATCTAATTGATGTTGCCGGGTTGGTTCCAGGTGCGAGCGAAGGTAAGGGAATGGGTAATAAATTTTTAGATGATTTAGGTGCTGCAGATGTATTAATTCATGTGATCGATGCATCAGGATCAACAAATGAACGTGGTGAATCCGTAGCTCCGGGTTCATATAATCCAGTAAATGATATTAATTTTTTGGAAACCGAATTAGATACTTGGTTTCATCAAATATTTGAACGCGGATGGAATAAATTTGCACGTCAATTGCAACTTTCAGGAAAACCTATAGCAAAATCTATTGCTGAACATTTCTCCGGATTAAAAATAAATTTTGGAATGGTTAGATCAGCTTTTGATGAAACTAAATTAAGTGATAAACTAACCACTTGGACTGATGAAGACATTAAAAAATTTAGTGCAACTTTGCGTAAAAAAAGTAAACCCATTATAATTGCTGCAAATAAATTTGACAAAAGTACACCTGAAATTTTAGAAAAACTGAAATCGAGTACAAAAAGTTATGTTATTCCTTGTTCAACTGAATATGAACTCGCGCTTCGCGAAGCATCAAAACATAAAATTATAGATTACATACCCGGATTATCAAAATTTGAAACAATCGGAAAACCTAACGCTGCACAATCGACTGCACTAAATACTATTGATGAATATTTAAGAACTTACAAGACGACAGGTGTTCAAGATATACTAAATTATTCAGTATTTAAATTATTGGATTCGATTTGTGTGCACCCAGGAGGTGTATCGAGTTTAGAAGATTCGCAAGGCAATGTTTTGCCCGATTGTTTTATTATGCGACGAGGTTCAACGGCGTTAGATTTCGCATATAAATTACATACTGATTTTGGCAATAAATTTATACGT
Source organism: Nanobdellota archaeon (assembly GCA_014239585.1). Taxonomy (GTDB): domain Archaea; phylum Nanobdellota; class Nanobdellia; order UBA10117; family ARS21; genus ARS21. The sequence goes on along the minus strand of JAAZYP010000001.1, from coordinate 141,806 downwards.
GCGATTAATGTAAAAACGAAAAAAACTGTTGGCAAAGAATATGAACTCGAAAATTATGATATTATTGAAATTGTTGCGGATAAATAATTATCAATAATAACCTTTTTAAATCGCCATCTGACGGTAAATTATGGGTCGAATTAGAACTTCTTTCACGAAAAGATTGGTAAATGAATTACTTGAAAAACACCGATCAGTTTTCAACGATGACTTTAATCACAATAAAATCAAAATACAAGAACTTTCTAGTGTTAAGACTAAAAAGGTTAGAAACCAGCTTGCAGGATATTTAACAAAAAAAGTCAAGCTCTCGAACTAATTGATATACAATGACTGAACAGATAGTATTTGTTGGCGGAAAGCCATTTATGAATTATGTAACTGCAGTAGTAATGCAATTTACAACTTCCGGAGCAAGTAGAGTTGTAATTCGATCTCGAGGTAAATTTATTAATCGTGCAGTAGATGTTGCTGAAATTGTTAATAGTCGATTTTTAATTGATTCAGTTAAAATTGCTGATGTTAAAATTGGTTCAGAAGATTTCAAAAACAAAGATGGTCGACAAATTCGAGTTTCAACAATTGATATTCATTTAGATAAAACTTCTCCAGGAAATATTGAAACTACCACGACTGAGGAACCGATGATCGAAGATATACCTATTGAAATTATTACTGATACTTCAACTGAATCTTCTGAAGAAAAAACTGAATAATTATGAATTTAATATTTAGCATACTTGCTGCAGGACGAGGAACCCGAATGGGTGATCTAACTGAAACTACAAATAAAACTTTGTTAATTTATAAAAATAAACCAATAATTTCACATATTGTCGAATCTTTATCAAAATATACAAATAAAATTAAAATTATTGTCGGATATAAAAAAACACAAGTTATTGAACATTTGATTCTTAATTTTCCTGATATTGAATTCGAATTTATTGAACAAGAAAATATCAGAGGAACTGGTGATGCAATTAGTTTATTGGAAAATGATACTGATTATCAATTTATTACAATGGGAGATATGATTTTCCACCAAAAAGATTTGGATAATTTTATTGAAAACTTTCTAAAAAATCCAGAAAATTATATTATGTCTCAGAAAATTACAAATCCAAAAAAATACGGTGTTTTTGAATTAGAAGGTGATAGAATAATTAGTTTGGAAGAAAAACCAAAATTTCCAAAATCTAACTCAGTTAATTTAGGTTGTTATATTCTCAATAAATCTATTTTTAGATATATTAAAAATACAAATCCTAGGTCAAATGGCGAGATTTATATAACTGATTCAATAAAACTTAGTCTGGATAAAGGAAATATGTTTCAGATTTATACTCTAAAACATGACTTTTCCGATTTAACCAAAAAAGAGGATTTAGAATAATGTGTGGAATTGTAGGTTACATTTCAAATAAGGAAAAACTAAAATTAGCTAAATTTATGACGATGATTAAGTCATTGGATTATCGAGGTTATGATTCATGGGGAGTTTCGCATTTATCTGATAAAATAAATCTCATCAAGGAAATAGGTAAGATTGAAAATACTGATTTACCTGGAGAATCAAATTTAATTCTCGGTCATACTAGGTGGGCGACACACGGCGGTGTAACTAAAGAAAATGCACATCCTCATTTATCTAATGACAAAAATATTTCATTAGTGCACAATGGAATTATTGAAAATTATCAAGAACTAAAATCCAAATTAGATGGTTTTAATTTTTCAGGTCAAACCGATAGCGAAGTGTTAACGAATTATATTCAATCCAAACTAACTGAGGATACACTTTCATCCTTTGCTCAAATTCTTCCTGATCTTAAAGGGACTTATGCAATTGGATTCTTAAAACGCGGGGAAAATAAAATTTATTTTGCTCGAAAAGATTCACCTTTAGTTTTGGGGATTGGAAAAGATGAAAAAATTTTATCTTCTGATGTAACATCCTTTTTTGATCGAACTAAAACAGTAATATATCTTGAAGACGGAGATTACGGATATATTGAAGGTAATTCAGTAAAAATATTTAATTCTGGCGAAGAAGTTGAACGTAAAAAATCTACAATTACTTGGGATATTGATAAAGCCAGAAAGGGAGAATTCGAACACTTTATGCTTAAAGAAATATCTGAACAAGTGGACGTAATAAATCAGGTTTTGATACAAGATTCAAAAAACATTTCATCGATTGTTAATGACTTGAAAACAAAAAATATATTTATGGTTGCATGTGGAACATCCTATAATGCAGCACTTGCAGCAGAATATGAATTTTTGAAACAAGGGATTATGCCTAAAGTTATAAGAGCGCATGAATTCAGAAGTTATTCTAAATTTGTTGATAAAAATTCAATAGTTTTAGCAATCTCTCAATCTGGCGAAACTATTGATTTAATCGATGCATTAAAATCAATAAAAAATTCGGGTGCGGAAATTGTATCTATTGTAAATGTTCAAGGTTCAACGCTTGATCGAATGAGTGATAAACGAATCTATATGAATGTAGGTCCTGAAATTTGTGTTCTTTCTACAAAATCATATACTGCGTCAGTATCGATACTTATGCTTCTTGCGGGATGTATAACTGATACTTATGAAACTTCAAAAGCGAATCTGACTGAAATTATTCGTCAAATTTACTATTTGACTTCCGAAAATTCAAGAAAATATACTAAAGAATTATCTCAGTTATTAAGATATACAAAACATTTATTCACAATTGGTCGAAAGCGTGATTACCCTACTGCGATGGAAGCTGCTTTGAAAATAAAAGAGGTATCTTATATTCATGCTGAAGGTTTTGCTGGTGGTCAGATTAAACATGGTCCTATTGCAATGATTGAAAATGGAACTCCGTGTATTGTATTCGTTTCAAATAAAAATAATTCTGAAATATTATCAAATGCTCAAGAATTGAAAAGTAGAGGCGCATTCATTATCGGTGTATCAGATAAAAATCACGATGTATTTGATTTTTGGATTAAAGTAATCGGTCCAGATAAATATTCTCCAATACTGCGAACTATTCCGATTCAAATTCTTGCCTATTATTTGGCGGTTCTGAAGGGATTAGATCCGGATAAACCGAGAAACTTAGCTAAATCGGTGACAGTAAAATGAAAATAGATTATAATTTAATTGACGATGGAAAATTAAGTAAAACTGAATCTGCATCATTATATGATGACGAAAAATTAGTCGGTAGTTTATTGATTATGTATCAATCAAATGGAATCAAAAACATGGCATATATTGAACGAGTTCGAATATTAGATGAGTATAGAGGTCATGAAAATAAGTATGGTTCATTTTTGATGGACGAAGTAGTTCAACATATTGCTGAATCCGAATTCGAATTCGAAACTGAATCTTTGGAAGGACGTATCGCATCAAATTCAGATAATTTATCTGAACGATTAGAATCTGCTTCAACTCGAAGTATTGATGAAATTTATTTGAAATGTTCAACTGAATTAACAGACTTCTATGATAAAGTTGGACTTACTAAAACAAGTGATAATGTTATGGAAATCAGATTAAAGGACTTAGATTATTCTAGTTTAGAATAATTATTTATACTTTAATCCACTAACTAATTTATGGATGTAGAATTTTCTGATAAAAAACTTAACTTGAAAGATCGGCGAAGATTTCAAGAAATAATTTCCAAAAGCAAATTAACGCGAACATTTTCTAAATTGCGTTTAAGATTGAAACGTTATGAAAAAGATGGTAAGCGTTCAAAATATGTTCTTAGTGCTGAAGCAGAAACTCCTAAAGGAAAAATAATTCGTTCAGAAGGAATTGATTGGAGATTTGGTGTCGCATTAAAACAGACAATCTCTAGATTATTAAAACAGTTAAGACGGTAATCTTATAAATTTGAATAATTAGCCAGATTATGGTCAAACAAACTCTTGTATTAATCAAACCGGACGGTGTTCAACGATCAATTTCTGGAAAAATAATAACTCGTTTTGAAAATTCAGGTATGAAAATTATCGGTATGAAAATGGTATGGGTTGATGAAAAACTATCGCAAACACATTATTCTGAACATATTTCAAAACCATTTTTTAAGGGATTAGATGAATTTATTCGATCTGGACCAGTAATCGCAATAGCTCTTGAAGGTGTTGACGCAATAAGAAATATTAGACGAATCGTTGGTTCTACTGCACCCGGAGATGCATCTCCGGGAACAATTCGTGGTGATTATGCACATCATACTTACGAATATGCTGATCGAAAAAGTAAATCAATTGCAAACATAATTCATGCTTCAGGAAATGATGAAGAAGCCAAAAAGGAAGTTTCACTTTGGTTTGATAAATCTGAATTGCACAACTATAAACGTGCAGATGAACATATTGTATTCTAAGTCAGATTTAAATATCTCATTTGATTTAAGATTTTATGAATAAGCTAAAAACTTCTGCTAATTTCAAACTTGCAAATAGAGTAACTTTATTCAGAAGTTTATCAAATTCATTAATTTATATTTTCCTACCACTTTATTATTTTCAATTGGGCATCAATCTAGTAAACATCGGTGCAATTGTCGCTCTATCTGTTATTGCAACAAATGTTGCTAAAATCTATGGTGGTTCATTGGCAGATAATTTTAATCGTAAAAAGATTATGATTTGGAGTGCAATCGCAATGACTATAACTAATTTTAGTCTATTATTTTTTACTTCAGAATTATATTTTATTTCGCGAGGAATTATTTTTGGACTAGCATATGCAATGTTCATTCCATCATATTCGAGTTATGTTTGGGATATCTCCGAAAAAACGAAACTTGCAACACATAATGCCATCCGATCAATTTATCGTTATTCTGGACTAATTCTCGCCCCTCCCATCGGAGGATTAATCATTTATCTTTACGGATTTAATGCCTTATTTATTTTATCCGTATTAATTGGAATATATTCGATTTATTTAATCAATTTATTTAGTGAATTTAAACATAAAAATAAACTTCCTAAACTGGAAAAAATTTGGGAAAATTATCATAAAATTGGAATAACGCCAGGATTTACTTTTTTATCATTGATTCATATGATTAAAGTTGCATTTGGACTTATTTGGCATACTTTCATTCTGATTTATTTAAAAAATATAATTGGATACGATTTTTGGCAAGCGGGATTAGTTATTACGGGCGCATATTTAATTTTAATTCCATTTCAAATACCTCTCGGACATCTTTCAGATAAATTTCATTCAAAATGGTTAATTATTCCCGGATTTATTTTATTAGGGATTTCAATGAAATTATTTTTTGTTTATGCTCACTTTTTATCTTATGTTATCGCGGCAGGAGGAGTTTCGATCGGTTTGCTTGCAATAGGTAGGCCTATATATGTGAGATTAGCGGAAATGACTCCTGATAGCAAACACGGTAAAGCATTAGCCTTATTTGAAGCAATTTCGTGGGGATTGGCTGCAATTATACTGTTCTATGTAGCTGAATTGGCTGAATCCAAATCTATATTTTTTGTTATGAATGGCGCGGGTTCATTTGCAATAGGTATTGGTTTAATATTAATTGCATTTCATCGGAAGATTAGATGGAGATATGGAAATCATTTTAGACGACACCATTTCATGAAGCTTTACACACCAATCGATAGATTTGTTGATTCCCTACCTTTGATCTCAAAAGGTTTCAAATGACTGTAACCTAAAGACTTTTAAACCAAAAAATTGGCTATTTTTTAGAGGTAATGATGGAAAATGACAATTCGGCAACCAATTATTACGGTTCTTGGCCATGTAGATCACGGCAAGACTTCGGTATTAGACTTTATTAGAGGTAGCACTCTTGCAGATCGAGAAGCCGGCAAAATTACACAACATATTGGCGCTACAGAAATACCTCTTGACACAATCAAAGATATTTGCGGAGATTTATTAGATATTTTCAAACTTAAGTTTGATATTCCTGGTTTATTGTTTGTAGATACTCCTGGACATGAAGCTTTCAGTAATCTCCGAAAACGAGGTGGTTCGATTGCAGATTTAGCAGTTTTAGTAATTGATATTAATCAAGGAATACAACCTCAAACTAAGGAGGCAATTGAAATTTTGAAACATTTTAAGGTTCCATTTATCATTGCTGCAAATAAAGTCGATTTAATATATGGATGGAAATCCGAATCTAATTTCTTTATCAAAAATTTTGATAAGCAAACTGAAAATTCTAAAAAATATTTTAATGATAAATTTTACAAAATTTTAGGTGATTTAGCAGAATTAGGATTTGATTCAAATTTATATCATAAAGTTGAAGATCATAAAAAAATGGTTTCAATAGTTCCTGTATCCGCAAAAACTGGTGAAGGGATTGCAGAGTTATTAGCAATTTTAACTGGACTTTCTCAAAAATTCCTAGGTGGTAAATTAGAAATTGATTCTAATGCAAGAGCAAAAGGAACTATTTTGGAAATAAAGGACGAACAAGGTATGGGGACAACTGCCGATATAATAATTTATGATGGAAATATAAAACAAGATGATACAATTATCGTTGGCGGTATGAACGAAACGATTACTACAAAAGTAAAAGCACTTTTGAAACCGAAAGCTCTTTCCGAAATTCGAGACTCTAAAAGTTCATTTGATAAATTAAAACAAGTTTTTGCAGCCACCGGTGTGAAAGTATTAGCAAATGATTTGGATAAAGCGCTTGCAGGTGCACCAATTTTATCTGCTGAATCTGATGAAGAAATTAATGCTGCGAAAAAATCTATTCAATCTGAAATTGAAGATGTTCTTATTCAAACTGAAGATGATGGAATTATATTAAAGGCTGATACGCTAGGTAGTATTGAAGCTGCTTCAAACTTATTTTCTCAACATGAAATTCCAATTAAACAGGCTCGAATCGGGAACATATCTAAACGAGATATTGTTGAAGCAGAAAGTTCTGCTGAAAAGGGAAGTCTATATGCTGCAGTTTTAGGATTCAATGTCAAAATAGATGATGAAGTAGAAAATTACGCAAAGGAAAAGAACGTTGAAGTAATTCTAAATAATGTTATTTACAAAGTTGTTGAAGACTTTAAGGAAAAACTTGAGGAACGTAAGCGAAGACTTGAACTTGAACAATTAGAAGATTTATCTTGGCCCGGAAAAATTAAAATAATGCCGCAATATATTTTCAGAAAAGCAAATCCTGCAATATTCGGTGCAGAAGTTATATCAGGTAAAATTTCCTCAGGAAGTTTCTTGATAAATAAATCTGGTGAAAAGATTGGACAGATAAAATCAATCGAAGATAAAGGTAAAAAATTGAAAGAATTAACTAAAGGTCAAGAATCTGCAGTTTCAGTAAAAAATATGAATATTGGCCGAAATGCTGAAGGCGGAGAAGAATTTTATACGAATATTTCCGAACATGATTTTAGAAAATTAAAATCAAAAAAGGAATTTCTTTCAGCTGATGAAAAGGGAATTTTAAAGGAAATAGCTGAAATCAAACGTGAAAAAAATGACACGTGGGGAATTTAACATTCTCTAACTAATCTATCTAAAGTTTTGGTTTCTTCATCAAAGAACACAATATCTCCTCTTTCGAAATCAGGAATTTGCATCTCAACATATTCTTGTGTTGCCCAAATACAGATTTCATAATTACTCGAATAATCATTTCTTCCTACACGAATAGTTCCAACTTTTACAATATTTGGGTCCTTACTTAAAATATTCCCAAGTTGATTTGTATTTGTTCCGTGTCGAGTTGCACGATTATATGCGTATAATAATTCACGAGTATTTGCTGGACCTGCGGCCCTGGGTCTCACGCCTTTTTCAACCCAGTTATTACAGATATTCCCGTTTAAATAATCTATTAGATGTTTACGCAGTCTAACGGTTCCACCCATCAATATACCTTCGAAAGATTCATTTATAATTTTTTGTTTGATAAAAACAGAAAACGATTTTAAGAACTAATTGTGTAACTTACTACACTCACTCAGTTTTTGCTTCAACTGGTGTTTCTTCAGTTTTTACTTCTAAACCAAGTAATTTTTCAGGCGTTTCTTTTCCCGCAGAAATAACTTTACAATTTATTTGAATTGTATCTTCTGAAATAGTATTTCCTCGAACAGATTTTCTTCTTCGTTCACCGGGATATGTTTGTTTTAACTTCTTTTTTGCACCTTCCGTGCCAGGAATATTATGATATCTTCGTTTTTGGAATCCAACATCTCCCGTTCTCAATAAAATTTTCTTTTTTACAGAACCATCAATTTCCGGTCGCATTGGTACACCAGTATAATCGCTACCACCTGTAATCTTTAATTTATATCCGTTTAATCCCAGTAATTCTCCGTTGAATTCTTGACCAACTTTCATACCAAAAAATGCTTGAGCTTCAGACTCCTTTTTCTCGATTTTGTATGTCTTTTTTGTTCCCGGATTGCCTACTGAAAATTTAAATTCTGCCATTATCTTGCTGATTTAGCTTGTCTTTCCAGATCAAATTTCTTTTGAAATGCAATAGATGTTTGATCAAAATTCATTGTTGCAATAATTTGATCTGCTAAAGTTTCGTGAATTTTCTTTCGACCTTTTGAACCTGCCGTTTTTTGGTAAGCACCTTGTGTTAACCATCTCAGCGCTAAATCGATTCTTCGTTGCGGTGAAAGATCCACAGCTTTAGGATATCTGACTCCTCCATATTCAATTGTTGTAATACCTTCTCTAGGTGATGCAGCTTCGATTGCTCGAACAACTACTTCCACCGGATTTTGTTTTGTTTTTTTCTCAATAATATTTAATGCATTTAACATAATGTTGTAAGTATTTGCTTTTTTACCTGAAAATCTTCCAGATGTTCGTTTGTGTTTTTTTCCGGAATGTCCAGTTACAAATAATCTGATCATTAATCTTTCCAAAATTGGTTTCTTTGATTTCCAAAATTGTTTTTCAGTAAATCGTCCACTTGTTGATGGCACATGAATTGGATCCAAATTAATATATCTCTTTAATCCCAGATCTTGAATTTGAATTGCTTTAGTTTCCCATTTTCCGAAAGTTAATAATTTTGAAATATTTTGTTCAAATTGATTTTCCTTCTTTACAATCTTTTTTGTTACTTTTTTATCTTCTGCCATTATCTTCGTCCGATTGTCTTCTCAATCTTACCTCTTGTTAATTGATTTAATGATTGACCATTTACTTTAACAACTTGCCATCGAATATTCGGGATATCTCCTTTAGATTTTCCTTGATGTCCGCCCATTCCTTCTACGATAACTTCATCGTGTTCATCAATAACTTTTGCTGCATTTTCTCGAGGTAAAAAAACTGTGATTTGTTTACTATTTTTGATTAATTGAACTCTTGCTGCTTTTCGCATAGCTGAGTTAGGTTGTTTTGCTTCAACTTGTCGTTTTTCTAAAACAATTGCTCTAGCTTGAGGGGATCCTTCTAACGGATCGCTCTTCAACTTAAGTTTGAACTTTCTACGCACGTGTCTTTTGTCATTCATCCGAAATTTCTTTCTACGTTTAGACAATTTTACTGCTGCGTTTAGTCCTCGAGACTTGTTAGCCATTGTTTTATTGCTCGTTCTCGTGTATTTATAAAACTTACTCTTTGATTTTTCAAGATACTGCAAAGCTAAGTCCCTTCAAAACATTTATAAACTAATCCCAGTTTATCTTATAAAGATTGCTTAACCACTAAGCGATTAATAATATATTTAAAATGGTATCAAGTGTAGCTTCGTGTCCAGATTGCAAAAGCATTGACTTAGTAGTTGATAAACGACGCGGAGAAGTAACTTGTAAAAGTTGCGGTCTAATTATTGAAGATAACATTATTGATGGTGGTCAAGAATGGCGAGAATTTTCTGGTGAAGGTCAAGATGGACGAAGAGCCGGAGCACCTTCAAGTTATGCAAAACATGATATGGGTACTGGAACTGAAGTAGGATCCAGCTCAGAAGTATATTCTCTTTCAGTACAAAATCGGAGAAAATATCTCAGATTGCGAAAATGGCATAATCGTTCTTCAACTTCTCTTGAAAGAAATCTAAAATATGCATTGGCAGATCTTAAACGAATTTCGTCCCTTTTGAAAATACCTCCAGCAATTGAAGAAGAAGCTGCTAGAATTTATAGAATGGCAGTTGAAAGAGGATTAGTTCGAGGACGATCTATGGAATGTGTTGTAGTTGGAGCAATTTATATTGCATCACGATTATTTAATCTTCCGCGATCTTTAAACGAAGTTTGTCAATTAACAAACAACAATAAACGAGATGTTGGAAAGACTTACAGATTTATTGCAAGAGAATTAGGGATTAGAATGCTTCCTAGTTCGGCAGGAGATTATATTCCTAAATTTGCAAATCGACTAGGTTTTTCTGCAGAAACACAAACTCAAGCTCAAAAGATTTTAGAAATAGCTAAAGATTCTGAATTAACTTCAGGTAGAGGTCCTACTGGACTTGCTGCTGCCGCACTTTATGTAGCATCTTTGATTACTGGTGAAAAAAGAACACAACGAGAAATTGCAGACGTTGTTGGAGTAACTGAAGTTACAATTCGAAACAGATACAAAGAAATGATTGAAAAATTGGATTTGGATCATCTTATCAATGACGCAAAAGAAAAACGAGAAGCTGAGCGTATTGCATTAGGTAAAGCTGTTGATGAAGAAGATGATCAAGAACTTCGAATTCAAGAATAATTATAACCTATTTTGATGCCCAAAAATCTTTTTCTCTAGAGTTATTAACTCCGTTTCACCTGCGCGAGCAATTTTATCAATCACTTCTGTTCGTAAATTTTCAAAAGTTACCGGATTTCCATAAATATCTTCTCCAGCAGATAATTCATAATCTAAAATTGAGTCTGCCTGATCAGTATAAATTATAACTTTCTCTCTTCCTTTCGTAGTTAGATTTGCAGAGTAAATTTGATTATTTATTTTAACTTTGAAATCTAGATTTAGTCCGGCACCAGTAGAATGTATTTGTTCAATTTTTCTTACCTTTCCATTTGATGGATCAGATTTCAAAATACAGCTCACAATATATTTATCTTCAATAATTAAAGGATTGGTACCATTTTCAGGGGTTAATCTATAACTCATCCACTCAGAAATCTTCCTAACTATTTAAATTTTTATTTTGTAAGGAGTTTTAAAAAGGTTCGCGGAGGAATATCTGATCGAATTCCTGTTGGAGAAAAATGTGTTTTAGAAACAGAGTACCCTTTCTTTTTTATCAGTTCAATTAATTTTGACATTTTTGGTAAATCTTTTTTATTCTCAATTAGTTTTGCGATTGAATGATAATCAAAATATCCTAAAACATTCAATTTTGATTCTTCTTTAATCAAATCAATTGTTTTATTCCCCTCAATTTTTTCTACAAGATTCTTATCCCACAAATTCCCTATCCACATGGGTCCTAATTGTTCAAAATATCCTCCACATGCGCAGCGTTTTTTACTTGTAGTAAAAACTTCACTTATCTTAAAATTTGCACAATTTTGACAATAAAAAAGTGGTCTAACTTTTTTCTTGATTGTTGGTAAAGTTTTATCAACTCGTTTCAAATAAACACGTAAATAATGATTTGAACTATGACTGAAGATTGGCTCCAGCGCAATTTTTTGCTTGATTCCTTCTTCAACAACTTTCTTAATTAAAATTCTAATTCCTGCTTCAAACATAAATTTAGTTCGTCGAATATTGGCACCATATTTTCGCATACATGCCTTAGGATAAGTACCAACTAATGCTGACGTATCTGTCGCAGTTACACCTAAAATTCCATTTTTTCTTAATTTTTTTATCGAGTCTTCTAAAAATGAAATTGGGGTTCCGAACGGATCTATATCTATGAAATCATATTTTTTTCTACTACTTTTCAGCAATTTATTTGCCGACATATTGAACACTTCAACACTTAATTTATTCAATTTAGCATTCTTTTTAATTAATTTAGCTGCATGAGGATTGCCATCATTTAATACAACTGCCGAATTCGGGAGTTCATTTGCGATTCTTAGACCCTTTGCCCCAGTTCCTGCCAATAAATCCAAAACTTTTGGTTTTTTAAAGGAATTCTTAATAATTTCAACAGCAATGTCACGATTTAATTTCATTACTGAATTAAAAAAAACGGGCATATTTGAATCAAGTTTATATTTTTCCGAATCAGGAACATAAAATTTTGTGGTTCCTTCAACAACTCTGACTAGATCCATATTAACTATTATCGACTAACCTTAAAACTTTAAGCTAAATCTTTGAAAAATTCCCAAACTGGATATAAATTTCCGGTTGAAGGTGATGTTTTGTAAAGTAAAGTCATTTTACCTTCAGATACTCTAAATCTTGCAAAAATCTTGCCTGACGGATGTTTCAGTAAATATATGCTTGGTGGCCAACTTGCAGCAATCTTATCAATCTTAGATTTGAACTTATTTCTATCCTTAATATCGCCTCTAGACACATAAACATATTTATACTTCAAAAACGGTGCAGCATAGGTCTTTTTAACACGAATAACTGCTAACTTGTCTTCAAATTTTACTGTCTTTCTAGCCATAACTAATTAATTACGTTTTTATTTAAAAGGTTAACGGTGATGTTATTATTCACGAGTGAATACACTATGTACTAACTTCTAAGATGTACAACTAACTATACTCTGAATTAATAAAAGGTTTATTGAAGATTATTCAATAGAAATCTTTGTTCCCAAAGCTTGTCCTGGAAGTCCGCCTTGATCGAATCTAACTCGAACTGCACCTTTATTTCCGTGCGGCTTTGTGATTATACCTTCAATTTTATTACCTGACGGAGTTGTCCAAACTGCCTTTTTACCGTGTAATTTTGCAGCCTCTTCTTTGCTGTTTATGCCTTCCGGAATTAGAATCATTTGATTATTTACTTGAGTTTTATATGATCCTCGATATGCAGATATAATTGCTTCCATAAATATTGACATATGAGTTTCGTTTAAAAACTTGTTGATTACTCTTCAAAATCGCCTAACTGCGTTGAATAAATCTCCAAAATTCGTGATTCAATTGCAGGTTTTAGATCTAACGGATCAAAATTATGGGCTTTTAGAAATTTATATACTTCGTCAATATTTGATGTTAATGATTCAGTCCAATTATTAGATAGTAAATAAACATCTAATTCTCGAGATAGATTTCCAACGTCATCCGTGCATAATGAATACGCTATATCTTCTCCACCTGCAAAATCTTGATTTGAGGAATGATGTAAAGTTATTCGTTCTAAATCGAAAATTACTTCATCTACTAAACTTATTCGTAAATCTGCAGGATTAATTATAGCGCGATAACTTAAATCTATTAAATTATCTACTTCTTCTCTTCCCTCTCCTGAAATAAAATATTTAAGATCACTTTCGAAAGTTTCTAATCTGCTTGTTAATCGTTTTCTCAATTCTATTGCTTTTTCTTTAAACTCATCCATTTTCAATTCGAGATTTAAATCTGTCTCGTTCAGAACGATATTTAATCATGTTTTCGTGCACTCGTACAGCTTTTTGAACTCGATCCAGATATTGGATTTGTTCTTTTATGTCGTCAAAATGTTCATCCTTTTCATTAAGTTTCCTTAATGCGGTAAAATGTCTCGTTAATCGTTTGTTTATTTCCTTTGCTTTTCTTCCAAACACAGATTTCAATTGTGCTGTTCTCTCTTTAGTTGGCAAATATTCGTCAGTGCCAAGCGTAAATAAATCTGGAATTTCTTCCGCAGTGATTAATTCACCCAACGTATAAGAACTAATTATTTCTTCACCGTATTCGTTTATTCTTCCGGCATCTCCCATTTCAGTTTCTTGTTCGTCTCGGTTAAAATTTCCTATATCTCTAATTTTATTTTCTAAACTATTCTTGGATTTAGCCAAGTTACGTCTACTTCCAAAATTAGTATTTTGATTAAGTATTTCGGTAGAAGATAAATATTTAACATCTCGAATTTGAATTTCAATTCCTGCTCGTTTATATAACGCAGTGGCTTCATTTGCTGCATTATCATATTTTTCATCATATTCAAAATATTTAATAAAATTTTTATCTAATTTTTTAGTATTTTTTATGGTTTCTTCTAAACTAGAAACTTCGCGCCGTAATCTTGGGATTTCATCTTTATTCTTGGGTTCAATAATTATTTGTCTTCGCGGAGGATTATTTGCTGCAGCTCGAGCTTCATCTCTTTGTTGTTCAACACGCGTATAATCTGCTCCTAAATCAATTAGTTTTGACTCATTGTTTGCATAGTCTTCGAAAACTTTATCTCGTTGATAAATTAAATCATCATTTCTTTCAGTTAATGCCTCAACTTTGTCTCCCAGTCCCAATAATACTTTTATCACTGATTCTGATTTTATTGACTCGCCCTGAAATTGAAATGTTCGATTAGTAAGTTCTAATCCGTTTGTGTTAGAAATAATTTGTTTAATGATAGGTATATCTTCTCGTCTAACTTTAATTTTAAAATGAGATTTATCATGGTGTGGATGAGCACTAACATTATCTATTCCAAATTCAGCTCCAAGTTGTTTTTTGATTTCATTCAATGCATCGCTTCCGCCCTTTTTATGGGTTGGAAAACTATGTTTATCTGCATCTATTCGAATACGAAAATGATTCTCATCAATAATTTTATCCTGTATTTTAGTCATAATTTGCTCGGATTTTCGGGCTTTAAAAGAATAACGAAGTGACTATCAAAGCATCTATGCTTCTTTTTCAGATTGAAGTTCTTCATCTAGATAAACTCGACTTCCAGTTGTTCCAGTCTGACCTTTATATTTACCGGAATAAGGTTTATCTACAGGTTTGTCTAATTTTGAAAAAACTAACTGACAAATTCTTCTGCCCGAATCAACACGTATTGGAACTTGATTGGCATTAAATAATTCAAGAGTAATTTGACCTTCAAAACCTGGGTCAACCCATCCTGCATTTTGTATGAAAAGTCCCATTCGGCCAATTGAACTTCTGCCTTCAACAAAAGCAACTAAGTCGTTTGGAATCTTAACATACTCCCTCGTTGTCGCGAGAATGAATGATTTTGGCGGTATAACTATTGAGTCAGATTTTATTTCACGGTATTTGATTTCATCAGTCATTGAAATTGATTCTTTCAAAAAATCATCGATAACTAAAAAATTGTTATCTAATGTTAAATCGATTGATGCCGGCTGTATTTGATTGAGCTCTAATGGATCAATTGATATTTTTCCAGAATCGAGATAATCTTTAATTGTACCATCAGACAAAGTCATACCTCTAAATTTTGGATATTCTATAAAAGATTTTATTTAACCAAAACCGCATTAACGATATTTTGTTTTGAAGGTCTAGAAGTTACTCTTGCTTTACCTTTTGCCGTATCGATAATTGCTCCCTTAGTTACAACATTTTGTCTTACAAAGTGTCGACTTGCAGGATTTTCTAAAACAGACTTTATTTTTACTTTAAATGTTTTCTTTCCATCAGTTACATTTGCGTGACTCACGTTAACTAACGCATGTACTTTATTTCCGCCTCGAACTCTTTTAATTTTAGTTCGAACAGTTTCCGCAACATGTGTAAATGTCGGAATTCCCATTAGATCGATTAACTTCTTCTTTCGATACATTTTTCCGTATCTTGCTCCAGAAGGTTTTCTTAATGATCTTACTTTGGATTTTGCCATAAACACGAATAAAGAAAAGCATTTATATAAATTTCCTTTTATACGATCTTACAATGGAACGTCCATTAGACGCATTAAGCAAAGCAAAGGGTAAAATTATCACTGTTGCACTTAAGAACAATTCTGTCGTAAAGGGAAAATTGGATGCTTTTGATATACACATTAATTTGGTATTATCTGATGCAGAAGAAACAAATGGTGAAAAAAATAAACATAGCCAACTCTTTATTCGAGGAGATATGGTTGTTCATTTAAGTATGACTAATTAGTTACTTTTTTAAATCAAATTGCTTTTGAAGACACATGAAAGGAACACCATCTAAGGGAAAGAGAAGTGGTAAGAAAACACACGTTATCTGTAGAAGATGCGGCGGACACACTTATCATGCACAACATAAAGAATGTGCAACTTGCGGATTTGGTGCAACTAAAAAAATCAGAAGATATTCTTGGCAAAATAAAAGATTTTTTGGAGCATTCAAAGGAATTAATCTGAAAAGATTGGCTCCAAAATCAGCTAAAGGTCGCGGAAATCGAGACCGAACCTAAGTTCATCGACAAATTTATAAACTAATTTTATCCATATTCCTTAGCGGGCTTGTAGCTCAGTCTGGTTAGAGCACGAGGCTTTTAACCTCGGTGTCGCGGGTTCAAATCCTGTCAGGCCCGTTAACCTTTTATCTAAGTTTCGTATTAAAATTATATGACAATAAAATGGTCCCCAATTTTACATTGGATATCTTTGATCGCAGCAATGCTTGGAATCGTTGCATTTTTGGGCGCATCAATTGTTGCATTAACAAGTAATCCGATTCTGGGTCTTTCTGAAGAGCATTTGTTTAATGATACTGCTTCTTTTTTTCTTATGTCAATTGCATTCGGAATTGGAACAATAATCCATATGAAACTTGAGAAGTAAATCCATCATTTTTTAAATTAAATCTGTAATATTTATTTATGACTACTAGGATTGATTATCCCAAGATTAAGTAATTTTATTGTAGTCGGAATTTTGGAGAATTTAAAATGACAGATGTGGAAGCATTTCTATTAATTCAAGCCGAAGTTGGTTTTGAACGAAACGTATACGGTAGATTGGCCGATTTAGATGAAGTTAATTCAGTTTATGAATTATTTGGAGAATGGGATATAATTGCAAAAGTTGGTGTTGATTCAATTGCTGCATTAGATGGATTCATTTCCGACACTGTTCGAAATATTAAAGGAGTTACTATAACTTCGACGATTGTTATATCGAGATAAAGTTTAAGAAGTTGGAATGAGGAACTAAAATATGAAGTCTCAATATTGGGCTGATCAAATTGCCGAAAAATTAATTAAATCTAGAAAGAAAAATAAATTTACAATTGCATCAGGAATAACTCCCTCCGGAACAATTCATTTCGGTAATTTTAGAGAAATTATTACTACTGATCTGGTCGGTAGAGCATTGAAAGATGCCGGAGCAAAAGTTAGATTTATTTATTCGTGGGATGATTTTGATCGATTTAGAAAAATTCCCAAAAATATGCCTAAACAAAATATTTTGAAAAAAAATTTAGGTATTCCGGTAATCCAAGTTCCAAATGTTTTTGAAACTAAACATAAATCTTATGCTGAATATTTAGAAGCAGAATTAGAGGACAGCGTCAAATTAGTCGGTATTTATCCCGAGTTCATCAATCAAGGTAAAAAATATCCTAAGTGCGTTTATTCTAACGGAATAAAAACTGCATTTCGGAATCGAGATATTATCCGTAAAATTTTAGATAAATATCGCAAAGAACCTTTATCTAAAAATTGGTATCCTGGATATGTTTATTGTGAAAAATGTTTAAGCGATAATACTAAAATTTTGGATTATGACCACAAATTTTCAATATCATATTCTTGTAAATGTGGAAAAAAGAACACTTTTGATTTTAGAAAAAAAGGTTTAGTAAAACTATTTTGGAAAGCAGATTGGCCGATGCGATGGGCATATGAGAAAGTTGATTTTGAACCCGGAGGTAAAGATCATTCAACACCGGGAAGTTCATTTACAGTTGGTAAAGAAATTGTAGAGTTATTTGATTGGGTCGCGCCCGATTATGTTATGTATGATTTCATAAATATGAAAGGTGGAACTGGAAAAATGTCTTCATCTGCGGGGAATGTACAATCACTAAAGGATGTTTTGAAATTTTATATTCCTGAACTTGCAAGATATACGTTTGCAGGACGAACTTCAAAAACTGAAATATTTTATCCAATGGATGAAGGAATTTTCAAACACTATGATGATTTTTATTATACTGAGAGAGTTGCATTTGGAAACGAAAATGTTAGTAAAAAGGAACAAACTCAGCAAGAAAGAGTTTATCGAATGTCCGTAATAGATAAAGTTCCTAAAAAAATGCCAATTCAGCCATCTTTCAAACATTGTGTTGAACTGATCAATATTTATGGAGTTGTTTCAAAAGCACTCTCTTCAACCGGTGTTAAAACTAAACAAGATCAAGACCGGTATTCCGATGTTTTAGAATGTGCGAAGAACTGGATTAATAAATTTGCGACGGATAGATATAAATTTACACTAAATAAACAAGCTCCAAAACTAAAATTGACAATTAATCAGCGATCTGGAATTAAAGATTTAGTTAAAATATTATCTAATGATTTAAGTGAAGAACAATTATATTCTAAATTTCCGAACATTATGGCAGCCAATAATTTGAATGCTAAAACTTTCTTTCCAGTAATTTATCAAATTTTAATTAGTAAAAATGCAGGTCCTAGATTGGCACCTTTTATTTTAGCGATAGGTGGAACTAAAGTTAAAAAATTATTAAATTCAATTAAATAATTCCATTAGATTTTCAAGATCATTATTGGTTAAATATGACTCCAAGTATTGAGTAAATTCTTTTTTGATATTTTCTTTATCTTTTTCTCCATCCAAAATATAATCGCAAAATCCAATTGTTGGGGAAATATTTAACCTATACATCGGAACCATTACATTATCAAAATATTTACGATCTAATTTAAAATCGCGTAATTTTCTTCGTTCATATTGAGTTTCAAAATTTGTTCTTAGAAAAAAACTAACATCATATAACGATCTGAGTTTTGGCGTTAAATATAAGTTAAAACCTTCCACAATAATTGCAGAGGTTGGTTCAATAATTTTTGATCCAATTTGAACACTCTTCTCTAAATCAAAAATTGGTATCTCGATCAGATTTCCATTCTTTAGATTATCTAGTGATTCATAAAATAAATCTAAATTTAAACATGAAGGATGTTCCATATTTTTGAATCCGTTATATTGCGGAAATTTTTCACCATTTTTGAAGAAATCGTCTTGATGAAGAATTGTTATTTCTGATTCAAATTCATTTGCAAGCGTTGTTTTTCCTGATCCCGATCCTCCACCTATTCCGATAATTAATGACATAACTAAATAGATTTGATTTCCCAACAAACAACGGGCACTTCAATTTTCCAATTAGTTAATACTTTAGGATGAAGTTCTCCAATTATTCCAATTGATTTTTCACCTAGTTTAACTTCTGCACTACGTCCCGGAATAAAACTTGGGTAGTCTTGGGTAATAAACGTTGGAGATTTTCCTGTAGCTCGAATAATTGATTGTAATATTGATTTTGCGCGAGTAAAATTTACTTTAGATCCGGCTTCAGCGTACGCTAATTTGTATTCATCAATTGTTCCTGTTTCTGAACGTTTATTCAAATTTACAACTTGACCTAATTCGAAAATTCTTTGCGGATAATCTACTTTTGTATTTTTAGAAAGAAATTCAACCAAAGACGGTGCTAACCAATTTCTAAGCGTTGACCAATTGGAGGATACTGGATTTGTTAGTTCAACAATATTATCTTCAGTTAAATTCATTTTTTGAAATAGATTAGTTTTATTTGTTAAAATAAATGTTGTAATTTCCTGTGCGCCCGTTCCAACCATTAACTCTCTAATCCTTTTATTTCTATTTGTTTCTTTGCTTAATTTACCTTGTGTTGACATTATTGGATAAATTGGTTCAATATTATTATATCCGTATGAAATTAACATATCTTCGACGACATCTATTGGATGCATTATATCTTGCCGATAAGACGGATATTCGATGTGTGCATGTCCCGATTTGGTTTTGTCAATATGATTAATATCATATCTACTTTTCAATAATAACGATTTAATCTCTGAATCTGAAACATGTCTTCCAAATGTTCTATTTATTAGAGATTTAGGAACCGACATATCTTTTACTCCGAAAGTCGGTGTAACTATTGTAGTTCCATTTGCATCAGAAATATTTACTTGTTCAATTGTTCCGCCTCGATCTGCAAGAGACATTGCTAAAATATTTAATGCAGTTTCCACATATCTCATTTCCAATCCAGTTACTTCAATCAGTAAATTTTTACTGCGCGTTGTAACTTTTCCGGAATGTTCTGAATTTATTATCGGGGGCATAGATACCACTTTATTGTCTGCATCGATAATAATTGGATAATGTGCAAATGGTTTAACTAAATGTCCAAATTCTTTCCCTTTTGGATGAATTTCTAAAACTTCTGCCATTGTCATTTCTTTCCCTAAATCAAGTGGTTCAAATTTAATTTTGTCGGGTTTTTCTGCAGTGTATAATAACGGAGCTGTTAATTTGTCTAAATTAAAAATTCCTATTGCAACTTCTCTTCGTTTTCTTCCAAATGTTCCAGCAATTTTTTCTTGAGTTTGGATTAATTGTCTTAAACTAAAATCATCAATTTTTATATTTCGAACTATTGCTGCGGCAATGTGTGGTCTTATTCCTTTAACTTTTTTAGAAACATTAATTGTTGTTTTTGGCGATTTTGCTTTATATTTTGGAACTCCTTGATTTTTAGAATAATGTGCCCTCAAAACTCTTGCAATACCTTCAACATTCCACAAGTCTGGACGATCTGTTGATTTTATTTCTAATTTTATATTATGTCCATCAGCTGATTCAACTTCGCCTTTGAAGTATTGTGCAACTTCTGCTAACTCTGAAACTGTAAATTTTCGCCCAGTTAATTCTTCCAAATCTTGTTTGTGTATATCTATGGTTGGCATTATTCGATCGCTCCTTGCTTTCTTAACCAAGCAATATTATCTGCAAATAATTCTCTAATGTCTCTGCTTCCTATTTTTTGCATAAACATTCTATCTATCCCCAATCCCCATGCGATAACTGGCTCTTTAATTCCCAATGATTCAGTTAATTCTGGACGAAAAATTCCTGCTCCTCCAAATTCAACCCATTTATTTAATTTTTCAGACCATACGTCCATCTGAACACTTGGTTCGGTGAAAGGGAAATAATCTGGAAAGAATCTAACTTTTTTTGCACCTGCGGCTTCAATTGCGAATTTTTTTAACATGCCCAACAGATTTGCAAAACTTAGATCTTTATCTATAACAATCCCTTCGAGTTGATTAAATTCCAATAAATGTGTTGCATCCAATACATCTGGACGAAATACTCTTCCCACTCCAAAATATTTTCCAGGTACTTCTATTCCCTTCATCATTTGTCTTGCAGAAACGGGCGTAGTGTGAGATCTAGGCATTAATTGTTTTGAAATTTTATCATTCCATGAATATTGCAATCCTTTTGATCCAGTTTTTCCTCCGGTTTCATGTGCAGCTTTAACTGCATCTACAAATTTTTTATTTGGTAATTTTCCCATTTTTGGATTTTTTAATTTGTAAACGTCAGTAAATGTTCTTGCCGGATGATTTTGTGGTTGATAAAGTGCATCAAAATTATGAAATTCAGTTTCAATCAGAGGTCCATTCATCTCTTTGAAACCGAGTTCCACCATTTTTGTTCGGATATCATCTAAAAATTGCATATATGGTTGTTTTTTTCCAAGATGAGTATCGGGAACTGGTGCTTCGACATCGTATCTTCTGAATTTTTTAGATTTCCAAATTCCGGATTTTATTACCGAAGGTGAATTTAATTCAATTCCGGGGATTCTAGGTAAATTAGTTAGAATTTCTTCTCCGCGCGGAGTAATTCTCACATTATATTCTGTTCTTTTTACTAAACTGATAACTCTTTTCCGTTTAGATAATGCCAAAAATGATGCTTTCTCAGCAGCGGAAAGTTTTGATAAATTTAGTTCAGATTTACTTAATTTTTTTATTAAATTCATTTCAGGGGTTGTTTTCAGATTTTTACCTTCGGAAGTTAGATAAATTATCCCTTTTTCAACACGAACATAATTTCCTGATCTTAAATAACCTATTGCAAATCTGAACTTATCTGAACCAAGAAGTTTTTCTCCTCGTTTGAATGTTAAGCTCTCTTTTTTCAGTGCATTTGCAAGAATTAATTCAGGAAGAAATTTCTTGGCTGCATCGATGCCATTCTCCATCAAAGTTATGACTTGTTTTTCAGATTTTAATATCCGTACTAACTTTTTATTGCTCAAATACATTGCTGCACGCATAAATGCAACATTTGACATTCGATTATGTGAATCTAAAACTTTAGATTTAGATAATGCTTTTAACAAAATTACTTCAGCGGGTTGTAATGTCTCGGCAAGAAGCTTTAAATTCATATTAATCTGTTCCCCTTAAAGTTTAAATAAGTATTTCTAGAAATTATTCTATATGCTGAAAGAGATAACCACTTTTCATAATTTATTAATAATGTTGTTTTTTATAAAAATTGCGTTCAGAAAAACCTTATAAATGAATAATAATCATCCATTTCACTGGTCCAGTGGCGTAGTCTGGTAGCGCGCACGACTGATAATCGTGAGGTCGCAGGTTCAAATCCTGCCTGGACCATTCAATTTTGGAATGAAAGATTTATTAAACGCTTACTTCTGAATAAATAATATGTTTGAATCATTAAATCAATTTGATCCTAAATCCGTTGCAATTGGAATAAGTATTACTTCAATAATTATTGCATTATTAATGCGACGAGTTTTGAAAGTCATTTCAGTATTCACTTCAAATACAAAAACAAAAATTGATGAAATATTGGTTAAAAATATTAGATTACCAATCCAGATTTTAATTATTACTTTCGGGTTTTTTTTAGCAGTAAAATTTTATCAACCTAATTTTTCCGTTGGTGCAGTTACCATACTTCAAATATTCTCGATTTTGTGGATTATCGCAATAACTTTTCTTGTTTCCCGAATTATTAAATCTGGTTTTGAAATATACACTTACGAACTCAAAGAAAAGATGCATAGAAAAATTGATGATACACTATTCAATTTCGTACGTAAATTAATTAATTTTACCGTATATCTTGTTGCATTATCAATAATACTGAAACAATTTGGAATTGAGATAACTCCTCTTCTTGCAGGATTGGGTATCGCAGGTATTGCAGTAGCAATGGCATTAAAGGATACACTTTCAAATTTTTTATCTGCAATTTATATCACTGCTGATAGACCTATGAAATTGGGTGATTATATTGAACTTGATTCTAAAACCGCAGGATATGTTGTGGATATCGGATGGCGTACTACTCGCTTAAGAACTTGGGATCATAATTATTTAATTTTGCCAAATTCCAAAATTGCAGAATCTGTATTTAGAAATTACAATTCTCCTAAGCGTGAAATGACGACAATGGTTTCATGCGGAGTAGCATATAATTCTGATTTAACTAAAGTGGAAAAAATTGCAACTTCTGTGGCTAAAAAAATACAAAAATCGGTTGAAGGAACGATTAAAGAGTATGAACCCTCATTCAGATTTAGAGAATTTGGAGATAATGCTATAACTTTTACAGTAAGTTTGAGAGTCAAAAATCGGGAAAGTAGAAGTAAAGTTATACATGAATTTATTAAATCACTAAAACTAAAATTTGACAAGGAAAAAATTGAGATTCCGTTTCCGCAAATGGATATTCGTATGATTAAATAATTTTATAAATTTCTCAAAAACCAGTCATCATCGTCATCTTCTTCTTCGATTCCTGGCCAATAATTATTGGGTATTTCAGAATATGTATTTTCTGATTCAGATAGTTTTGGTTTAGTTGTTTCCTTATTATTTATTTTGTAGATTTTATTATGATCTAATGACCAAAAATGAATTCTCCATTCGCGTCCGTCCCATAAAGTGGTTTCTTCACTAACGCTACGAATTAGTCCGTAATCATTTAACATATAAAATAAATTTCTATCTTCAGGAGTAAGAACATTATCTATTATTCTATCTTGATATCCGAAAAATCCAAGAATGTGATCTGCCATTCCTACTGCCGATTCTAAATCAATTTGGTGGTTTAATCTTTTTGCTGTTGCATTTTGAATTGATTTTGCAAATTCAGTTAAACTGACATATGATCCCTTTGGAGCCATAATCTAACACAATATTTAGGTATTATAAACGTTTCACTTTGCAGTAATAAAAAATCGTTATAAGGCGCGGCAATGATACTATTCTGTGGCCGAATTAAAGAAATCCATATCTTTCAGTGTTTTAGTACTTTTGGCAATAAATGCAATAATTGGTACCGGAATTTTCTTTGTTCCAGGTATTGCGGCAAGAATTGCAGGACCTGCCTCAATAATATCTTGGATTTTAGTTGGAATATTAGCATTATTAGTTGCAGCATGTTTTGCCGAGTTAGTAAGCATGTTTCCAAAATCAGGTGGTGTTTACGAATATACTAAACAAGCATTTGGTGAATTTGGCGGATTTATGGTTGGATGGATTTCATGGATTGTTGCAAATGTAACTATAGCCATGCTTTCGATTGGATGTTTAGAATATCTTGCAGTATTTATAGATATGAGTCACACTACAAAAATTATACTCGCGTTATTGATTGTAGCCTTAGTAAATTTTGTTTCTTTCAAAGGTATCGACTTATCGGTTAAAGTCCTATTAATATTTTCAATTGTAACAATTATGAGTCTTTGGACATTAATGAGTTGGGGAATTTATTATTTTGATGTTTCAAAACTTCAATTCTTAGATGTATTTCCAAAAGTATCAATAGTTATAGCAATGGTATACATTCTTGAAACTTTTTTCGGGTGGGAAACAGTTGCAAATCTTGCTGAAGAGACAAAAGATGCTGCAAACGTAATTCCTAAAGTAATGATGATTGCAACAGTTGCAGTAATTGTTTTAGCAATTGGTGTTGTTTCTATCGCATTAGGTGCAGTTCCGCACGATGTATTAGCAAGTAGTAGTGCACCCTTAACTGATGTTGCAGAAGTTATAATGGGTAGTACTGGTGCATTAATTATTAGCGGATTAATTTTTCTGAATATTTTTGGCGGTGCTGCAGCATGGATTATTACTGCACCGAGATTAATCTTTGCATTAGCACGAGACGGACTTTTACCTAGTTCGTTGGGAAAAATTCATCCTCGATTTCAAACTCCCCACATCGCAATCTTGCTTCAAGCAATATTAAGTGGACTGATAATATTATCGGGTAGTTATGAGTTGCTACTTGAAATGATTCTTCCGCTAGCAATCTTTATGTATACGATGGTCGTAATGAGTGTATCGATCTTAAGATTTACTGACCCCCATCGTGAACGTAAATTTAGAGTTCCGTTCGGTAAAGTTCTTCCAATCTTTGTCGGATTGACCTTAATGTTTTTGATGGGCGGCATTGAAATTCCAACAATTATGACTGGCGCGATGTTTGCATTTATTGGAATTCCATTATATCTTATGAAAAGTATTGAAAGTAAATCCTCAATATTGGAAGGCATGCTTAATTGGTCTTCAGGTTTTAGAAAATTATCATATAACTTTTTTGTAAAACCTCGGACGCACAAACATATTTTAGCATTTTTTGGAGATTTTAGAGATCGTAAGATCTTAAACATGGGTGCTAGTGCCGGTGTACTCGCTAAAGAACTTGCTGAAATTGTTGGCGAAAATGGAACTATTTTGGCTACAGATGTTTCAGAAGGAGATTTAAAAAATGCACATAAACTCGCAATGAAACATAGATTAAACAATATTGAATTTATTAGAGAAGATTCGGATGATAGAACAAATTTACATCAAAAAATAAAGAGTATTCATGGTGCAACATCAATTGGATTATTGGGTTATACTGGTGAACCAGATAAATTATTGGATGAACTGAGTAAACGAGTTGTACATCGCGGAAGGATTTATTTCATCGATTATGATCGAGTATTCAAATTATTCAGGGCGCCAGATTGGTTAAGAAATCGACACGATTTAATTTTGAGATTTAGAAAACACGGTTTTCATGTTTCTTATGAGGTCGATAAAGGTTGGTTCTGGGACACAATTCATATTTCAGGATATAAGATAAAGTAGACTTTTTAAATTTCATTTAACTCAGAACAGTATGGGTAAAGATATTGGTAAACTTCCAGATAATCACAAACTAACTAAGAAGTGGCAAAAATATTGGGAACGAAATAAGATTTACAAATTTAATGAATCTTCTAGAAAACCGATATATTCTATCGATACTCCTCCTCCAACAGTTTCAGGTAAGATGCATATCGGACATGCTTTCTCCTATACACAAACAGATTTCATTGCACGATACAAACGAATGAAGGGCATGAATGTATTCTATCCTTTTGGAACTGATGATAATGGTCTTGCAACGGAAAAATTAATTCAAAAAGTTAAAGGTGTTTCTGCTAAAAAACTAGATCGAGGAAAATATATTAAATTATGTTTAAAGACCTTAAAGGAAATTAAACCTAATTTTGTTCAGGGTTGGAAAGATATGGGATTAAGTGCAGATTTTGACTTGACTTTTTCTTCAATTGATGACCACAGTAGAAGAATTTCTCAAAAAACATTTTTAGAGTTGTACAAAAAAGGTAGAGCCTATCGAAAAGAATCTCCAGTGTTATGGGACGTTAGATTCCAAACCGCAATAGCTCAAGCAGAATTAGAGAGTGTTGAAAGAAATACAATATTTAATGAAATTAAATTCAAGTCTGAATCGGGTGATAATTTAACTATTGCAACAACTCGTCCAGAATTATTGGGTGGTTGTGTTTCTCTGATGATAAATCCGTCAGATAAACGTGCTAAAAATTTAGTTGGTAAAAATGCAATTACGCCTATCTACAACCATAAAGTTCCGATAATTGCAGACAAACGTGTTGATCCAGCTAAAGGTACTGGTTTAGTAATGTGTTGTACTTTCGGAGATCAAACAGATATTGAATGGTACAAAGAATACAATCTTCCGTTAAAGATGGTAATCACGTTAGACGGTAAGATGAATAAATCTTCTGGAAAATATAACGGGTTAACGATAATTGAAGCAAGAAAAAAAATTATTGAAGATTTAAAAAAATTGAAATTATTAATTAATCAAGTAAAGAAAAAACAAATCGTTCAAGTTGGAGAACGATCAAAAGAGCCAATTGAAATAATTAATTCAGTTCAATGGTACATTAAATACTTAGACCTGCAGAAAGATTTCCTGAAAGGCATGAATCAATTAAATTGGTATCCGAAATATATGTCGGTCAGATTAAAAAATTGGATAACTGGGTTGGGTTGGGATTGGTCAATTGCTCGACAAAGAAAATTTGGTGTTCCAATTCCTGTTTGGTATGATGAAACTGGAAAAATTTATTTGGCAAAAGAATATGATCTACCTGTAGATCCAACAAAAGATAAACCTCGTCGATTTCCGAAGAATAAAAAATTAATTCCTGAAACTGATGTATTTGATACTTGGTTCACTTCTTCAAGTACTCCCGAATTATATCGAGAATTAGTAAAAAGTCCATCTATAAAACGAAAATTATTCAATTTTGATTTAAGACCTCAGGCTCACGACATAATTAATTTTTGGTTATTTTATACTATTGCTAAAAGTAGATTAATTTCCGGAAAAAACCCTTGGATAACTACTACCATTTCCGGACATGTTCAAGATCCAAATGGTCGAAAAATGAGTAAATCTGTCGGTAACGTTATTGAACCTCAAAAAATGATAGAAAAATTTAATGTTGATGCAATAAGATATTTTGCAGGTTCAAAAAAATTAGGCGATGATGCACCTTTCCAAGAAAAGGAATTACGAACGGGAATTAAATTAATGAACAAACTCTGGAATACAACACGATTTCTAAAAATGAATATGACTTCAGTTCCTAGAAAAACTGCATTAGAAATCGAAGATAAATGGATTTTATCAAAATTAGATTCAACCTTTAAAGAGTATGAAAAGAATTTTGATAAATATGATCCGAAATTTTCATTACATGTTGTTGAACAATTTTTCTTAAAGGAATTTTGCGATTTTTATTTAGAAATGATTAAAGGTAGAATTTATGGTGATGATAAATCAAGTAAATCTGCGGCATTATGGACTGCAAATCAAGTTCTAGCTACGTCATTACAATTATTTGCACCATTTTTATGTTTCTTAACTGAAGAAATTTATCAAACAATTTATGGAAAAGAAAAAAGTATTCATCTAACTACTTTCCAAAATTTAGGTAAAAATGATAATTCTTCAGAAAAACTTGGTGATTTATCAAAGCAAATAATTTCTGAAATTAGAAAATGGAAACAAGAAAATAAAATTAAACTTGGCGAATTTGTTGATGTTCTCAAAATCAGACATCCGAATGCAGGAACAGTTCAAAAAGTGTCTGAAATTATATGCCGAACTGCACGAGTTAATGAATTAAAATTATCTACTGGAAAACTTTCAATTTCCACTTAAGAACTTTTTTGCATGTTTTGAATAGAAAGCGTAATGTATTTTATGATGTTTTTTATTATTTTTAGTTAACGGGTGTTCAAAAAATATGGCTCCTCGAATAAATGCTGGAATACGTGTAAGTCTACTAAATCTTCCAACTCGACTCGCTCTTCCTGCAAGTTCTGCTTCTTTTACGATTCGCGTACCTTCGCTAATTCCTTTAATATCGTGTAAAACCATTTGTGTTGATGCTACTGAAGTTTCAACAGGAACTAGTCTGGAGATCAAATATGCTTCTTCAAATAATCTAAATACTAACATAAATGGTAATACTGCAATGATTTCCAACCAATGGTGTTTGAAAAAATATTTTTTATTTACTGATCTTCGATATTTAAAAATTAAATCAAATCCCAGCACAAATGTAATTAGAAAAAATTCTAAAAAGATTATTAAATCTTCGTATCGGTGTATTACTTCTGAAAAAAATATAGTTAAGACTAAATGTGCTAAAATAAACATTAATGCATACGGTACAGCCTTATCGATAAATATTTCAAAACGAATATGTCTCATATTGAACTAGGTCTGTGTGATATAAAATTGTTTTGAACAAAAGCCTTATAATTTCGATTTATGAAGTCAATAAATGGATGATAAAGAACGATTCGCTTTAAGAAAAAAATTGAAAGAACTTTCTAAATATAGAGCGAGACATACCGAATTGGTTTCAGTTTATGTTCCCGAAGGTTATGATCTTCAAAAAGTTATAAATCAACTTTCTGGTGAATTAAGTTTATCTCGAAATATTAAATCTTCATCTACGCGAAAAAATGTTTCAAATGCTCTTGAAAAAATGTTAAGAGGATTAAAAGCATATCCTAAAACACCTAAGAATGGTCTTGCTGCGTTTGCAGGAAATGTATCGGGAAAAGAAGGTATAAGTGATGTTAACTTTTGGGGTATTGAACCACCTGAAAAAATGTCAGTACGTAAATATCGTTGTGATCAAACATTTTTATTAGAACCGTTAACTGAAATGATCGAGGTTTATGATGCGTACGGTATTGTTATCTTAGATCGTCGAGAGGCACAAGTTGCAATTTTGAAAGGGAAAACTGTTAGCGTTATATATAGTGAAACTTCTGCTGTTCCTGGAAAATATAAGGCGGGTGGTCAATCTGCGGCAAGATTTGCACGAGTACGAGAAGGTTTAGCGCGAGCATTTTATCAAAAAGTAGCAGACGTAGTAAACCTGGAATTTGATTCAAATGTTATCAAATTAAAGGGAATTATTATTGGTGGTCCCGGACCATCTAAAGAAGAATTTCATAATGAGAATTTCTTAAATCAAGATATAAAAAAGAATGTTATCGCAGTTGTCGACGTTGGATATTCTGGTGAACAAGGTATTGCTGAAGTATTGGACAAATCTAAAGAAATTTTAGCGGAAGAATCTATGATTCGTGAAAAAAAAGCAACAGATCGATTTTTCAATATTTTAGGTAAAACTCCGGATCTTGCAGCATACGGTGATGAAAATGTGAAAAAAGCTTCAGAAATGGGTGCAGTAGAATTAATGTTAATTTCTGATTCAAAAGATGAAGATACAATCGAAAAATTTGCTGATTTAATTGAATCTCAGCGAGGAGAATGGATAATTATCAGTTCAATTAGTCGCGAAGGTCAAACTCTTGACGGATTGGGTGGAATCGGAGCCATACTTCGATACAAAATAAATTGGTAGTTTTTTATAGTTTGTAATTAAATAATAGTCATGGTGTCATTAAGTGATACAGAAAAAATTGCAAAATCAGTTGGTGCTGAACGAGTTTCAGATTCATTTAAAAAGAAATTAAAAGAAATTTTGGAAAATTATGGTAAAGAACTTTCTAAAAAATCAATTAAATTCGCATCATATAAAGGTAGAATGACTATACGAAGTGAAGACCTTGAAAACGCTTTAAGATAAACCTTATAAATCTCTTGTTTCTACTGCTCTTATGTCAGATATTTCTATGGCAGAAATCGGAAAAATGAAGGTAGGTAGATACATCGTTATCAATGGTGCCCCTTATCAAATCACTTCCATGTCTAAATCTGCACCCGGTAAACATGGACACGCAAAATATCGAGTAGATGCTAAAAATATTTTTACGGGAAATAAATCAAATATCGTAATGACTGCACATCAACATGTTGAAGTTCCAAATTTACAAAAACAAAATGCACAAGTTCTATCTGTTTCGGGAACAACTGCGCAAATTATGGATATGGAAACATATGAAACTTTTGATTTAGAAATTCCTGAAGACTTACAAGGACAAGTTGAAGCAGGAAAAACAATTATGTATTGGGAAATCATGGGTAAAAGAATGATGAAACAAATGGTAAATTAAAATGAAAATCCCTGAAGCTGAAGTTCGATTATTTAACCGAGTATTTATTTGTCGTAAATGTAAAGCTAAAGTTAGAGCTTCAACTCCTAGAATTAAAGCAAAACTAATTGTTTGTCCTAAATGTAAAAGTCGAAATTTTAGACCAAAGGTCAAAGAAAAACGAATTGCAAAGTAAATACTTAACGTTTATAAACTAAGATTAAAACCTAACTTCATGTCAAAAACAGTTATGCCTGAAATGAATATCGGTTTAATTGGTCACGTAGATCACGGTAAAACAACACTCACTTCTGCGCTTTCCGGTAAATGGACAGATACTCATTCTGAAGAATTAAAACGTGGAATTACCATTAAACTTGGTTATGCAGATATAACTATACGTAAAGATTCAAAAGGAAATTTGACAACTTCTGAAAAAGATGATAAAGGTAAAGAAAATAAAATTCTTAGAAAGGTTTCATTAATCGATGCGCCAGGACACGAAACATTAATGGCTGTAATGATTTCGGGTGCGGCAATTATGAATGGTGCAATTTTAATGGTTGCAGCAAATGAGAAATGCCCACAGCCACAAACTCGAGAGCACTTAACTGTTTTGAAAATTCTTGGGATCAAAAATATAATTATCGTTCAAAATAAAATTGATTTAATTACTGAAAAAGAAGCTAAAGAAAATTATGTTCAAATTAAAAAATTTGTAAAAGATACTTTGGGATTTGAAGTTCCAATAATTCCTTTATCTGCACAGAAGGGCGTAAATGTTGATATTTTGCTTGAAGCAATTCAAGAATTTATTCCTACTGTCAAATCTAAACGGGGCGATGTTTCAGAATTTATTGTTGCAAGAAGTTTTGATATAAATAAACCTGGAACTGAAATTAAAAATCTGACTGGAGGAATTTTAGGTGGAACTATAACTTCAGGTAAATTTAAAGTTGGACAAGAAATCGAAATTTCACCTGGATTCAGAACTGAACGTAAAGGTATTTCAACCTGGGAACCAGTAAAAACTAAAATAACAAAGATTGTGTCAGGTGGAACTTTCGTAACGGATAAAGGTCCAGGTGGTTCAATTGCAATTGAAACTGAACTAGATCCGAGTCAAACTAGAACTGATTCATTAGTTGGAAATGTTATTTCTTCAGTAGGTAAAAGTCCAAAAATAATTAGTAATTTAACGCTGGAAGTTAAACTATTTGATAAAGTTCTTGGTGCTAAAGAAAATTTAAATATCGACCCGATTAAATCAAATGAAACATTAGTTTTGAATATAGGTACTGCTACAACTTGGGGTGAAGTTACTCAGCCAGGTAAAAAAATAATTATAAATTTGAAAAAGGCAATTTCTGCAAGAATTGGTTCAAAAGTTTCAATCAGTAGAAAATTTGGAAGTAGATGGCACTTAATTGGATATGGAGAGATTAAATGAAAAATAAATATCGTATTTTATTTTTAATTGGATTTTGTTCGTTAAGTTTATTAATCGCAGGTCATATAGATCATTTATTCGTATGAAAATTAAGAAAAAAAATCTGAAAATTTCTTTAATTGGAATTGTTGTTTTGGTATTTGTAGTTGGTTCAATTTCTTACTTGACTTCTCAAGAAGATCCGGAAGTTGCGGAACTTGCTCAATGTTTGACAGATAACGGTGCACAAATGTATGGTGCATTTTGGTGTGGCGCTTGTGCTGAACAAAAAAAATTGTTCGGTAATACTTTCAAATATATTAATTATATTGAGTGTGATTCTCGTGGAGACAATCCTCAATCTGAACGTTGCCAAATCGAAGGAATTACTGGATATCCTACTTGGAAAATTGCAGGTCAAACAATGACTGGTGTAAGGGATCTTAATCAATTAGCAAATATTGCTGGATGCGAATATGGAAGTTAAATTAATTGGTGCGCCAATTGCACTTTATAAAGAATTTGAAACTGGTGCAGAAAAAGGTGTTGCTGCAATTCGGAAAGAGTTAGGTATCCGATTTCAAAGTTTAAATTTAGCAAATTGTACTCAGGAGTCTGCCAACGATAAGATCTATGCAAAAGCAAAAAAACTTCTGAACAAATATTTTTTATTTTTTATTGGTGGAGATCATTCAATTACTTATCCGATATTAAAGGCGCAAACAAAACCCTTTGATGTATTTTGGTTTGATGCACATCCAGATTTATATGATTTTTATAAACACAAATTTAGCCATGCGACAGTTATGCGAAGAATTTTAGAACTACATAATTGTCGAACCATATATTTGATAGGAAATCGTGCAATTGAACCGGAAGAAAAAGAATTTTTGAAAGATACTGAACGAGTAAAACGGATTCATTTTAATCAAATAAAACGTATACATTCGCGAAGATATTATGTTACAATAGATATGGATGTTTTAGATCCGCGTGAAGCTCCGGCAGTGGATCATCCGGTTCCGAGGGGACTTTCAATGACTCAACTTATTTCTTCAATAAAACATCTAAAAAAAGGAAATATTATCGGTTGCGATTTAGTTGAAGTTGTTCCAGATAATGATTCAAGTGGAATCACTGAAAAAAATGCAGCAGAAATAATTCAAACTTTTTTATCGTGATTATTTATATCTTGCATCTGAAATAATTTTTTTACCTATTTTCTTCTCTAGAGATTCTTTTTTCCAATCATTCTTAAATTTTCTGGCAGCTCTCCAATTACTTCTCGGAACATGATTTGTATCGGTTGTCCTTTTGAAAGCATAATCAACTGAAAATGAATCTTCATGTTCTTTTAATGTAAATTCGCCAATATATTTTGATTCTCCGTGTCCGAATAATCTTCGTTTCCATCTTTCGCCCACTGATTCAAATTGAAAAAGTTGAGTTGTAAATTTATTTTCATAATTACTAATGTATCCAAAATCGATTAATTCAGAAGATAAATGTTTTTT
Organism: Nanobdellota archaeon; assembly: GCA_014239585.1. Lineage (GTDB taxonomy): Archaea > Nanobdellota > Nanobdellia > UBA10117 > ARS21 > ARS21. Next base: position 108,050 of record JAAZYP010000001.1, on the reverse strand, counting down.
TACTAACGATAAAATCTTGTATGTTGGTTTAGTCATAGTTCTTCCGTCATAACTACCGTTTCCGAGTCCCATTGCAATTTTCTGTTGTTCAATTTAATTTTAAAGGGTTACGCCTTAACAAACTTGTGGATTAACAACCCTATCGCACTTAATCCTGTTCCGCCAAGAATGATTTGCGGATCAAGTTGAACCATCAAAAATAATGAAGTTAATATTCCTAAAACTGCGGGAATTGGTACATTTTTATAACTTAATGGAACTCTGAACCCTTTCGATACGGATTTTTCCTTTTTACGTTTATAAATTAAAGATATATTTACTAGAATAAAAGTTAAAAATACGGTGAAATTTGTTAGATTTGCAATTGTACCAATATTATTTATTAATGTAAATCCCATTGCCAATAACGCGATACTTGCGATTGCAACATGCGGGGTTTGTCTTAATTTGGACACTGATGAAAATTTTGTAAGTTTTTTATAATATTTTGAAATTCCGTAAAGTTGTCGCGAAGATCCAATTAATATTATCAATACCGTATTTCCTGTTGAGAATAATGCAATTATGGATAATGCTAAAAATGCAGAAGATCCAAATGCTGCAGCTGCGACATCTGCTAGCGGTGATGCCGAAGCAGCAAGTGTTTTCCAATCTAATACACTAACTGCTGACAATGCAACTAACATGTATATTACTGTTGAAATCAAAATTGATAATAAAATTGCACGTGGTATTGTTTTGCTAGGATTTTTAGTTTCTTCGGAAAGTTTTGCTATGCTTTCAAATCCAATATATGCAAAAAATATTAATGACGCTGCCGAAAAAATACCGTCAACTCCGTTAGCCATTTCAAAATAGTTTACTTTTCCAAATGAATCTATTCCGAAATAAATAATCGCAAGTAATCCAAATGTTTCGAGAAACGTGAAAATAATATTTGTCCATGCTGCTTCTTTGATCCCGTAATAGCTAATAAATGAAAATATTGCAATTAATAAAATCGCAATAACAACTTTTGAAATTAACCAAGTGGGGAAAAGTGCCTTAAAATATCCTGCAAATCCCAATGCTACTGCTGCTGAAGAAATTATTCCCATTAAAATAATTAACCAACCCGTCATAAATCCAAGTCGTTCATTTAATGACCGTTTAACGTAATCATATTCTGCTGAATCATTTGTTCGTCCAGAAGTAAATTCAGCATAACTCATACCTGTAAAAATTGCCACAATTGATGCCAATCCGAAACTCATCCAAACTGCATTTCCTGCCAGTCCTGCAGCTGCACCAATCAACACATATATTCCTGCGCCGAGAATTATTCCGACACCCATAAGTGTCGTTTCAAAAAGACCAAGATTTCTTTTCAATTGAGGCATAATTAAATTATGTTCTGATCAATATAAAACTTTAGACTGAAGTTACATTAACATTATTTATTCGTCCAGATGGAACTTCAGCAGGAATATCAGATTCCCAATTTATGATTTTTTCCTTTTTATTTGATAACTCGTCAACATTTTTCATTAAATTTATCATATCTCCTGAAATTCGAATATTTTTTGCAGAACCGATTATTTTTCCGCCCTTTACAACAAATATTGCATCTCGTGGTAATACTGAAAACGATCCCTTGATATAATTTTGGTATCGATGATACCAACTATTTGTAATTACTAATCCCTCATCTAATTCAGATAATAACTTTTCATCTGATTTTCTTCCAATTGGAACAACTAAATTTGAAGGACTTGAATAAAGTATTCCTGCATTTGCAGTTGGTTGTAATTTGAATCTTTTTGCAGAAGAACTATTCGTCAAATAAGTTTTCAAAATTCCCGATGAAATTAATTCTGTTGCTTTTGTGGGCCTACCTTCTGAATCAAAGGGTCTTGATCCGATTCCTCTTGCTAAATTTCCTACATCAAATAATGAAAATTTTTCACTAGTAACTTGTTTATTTAATTTATTGATATAAAATGATGAACCTGTTTCAACTGATTCTGCAATTGTTGCTCTACCGACTTCATTAACTAAATTTGCAAATGCCATTGGTTGAAAAATAATATCATACTTTCCAGATTTAATTCGTTCGGGATAGCTTCCCAATTTTGCATCTTCTGCTGCCTGAATTACTTTTGGCCGATATTTAAATTCCTTTAAATTTGTTGCAACACAAACTTTGTGTGCAGATGATTCGTTTGTTAATGCTCTCAAAGATAAAGCTATATTTGAATAATCATACGATTCATCAACGCCAGTTGAAGTTAGTAATCTAGTCGTTCCATAATCGTGAGATAATGTTCCTCCTGTTCGATTAGCACCTTTTTGATTTGCTAAATCAATTGCATCTCGTAAAATTGAAATTGATTTAGTTCCTAAATTTTTAATTTCTGGATCATAAATTCCTCTAACTTCACGATATTTGAATTTATCCTCAGGTAAGCCTAAGAAATTTTTATTAATTGGAGTATTTTTAGTAAATTTGATTAATCGTTTTAATTGATTATCTATGTCTGTTTGATTTGAATATGAAATATCTGTTCCTCCAGTCTTTAATTTATTATTTTCTCCAATCGATAAAAAAATTGACAATGTTGAATTATCCCAATTTTTGTTTGCAACAACTTCGTTATTTGCAAATTTATTTTGAAAAGATTCGCCTGAATGTGATGTGACTACAACATCTTTTGCACCTAATGAAATTAATTTTTTTAATGTATAATCTTGAGCAGAATTTAAGTTCATATTTTTATACCTCTCAATAACAAACTTGGTCCACCCATCGAAGTTGGTACTCCTTGCATTGGCTCTCCTTTTCCGCACGGTCCTCCCACCATTCCGAAAGATGCTTTGTTTCCAACACCGTCTACTGATGACCACATTTTGAAAGTATCAACTTCCAATGTCGGAAATAAAACTGGCTTTGTAATTTCTCCATTCTCAATTAAATACGATTCATTTCCCTTTGCTTTGAAATTATAACGTGTATCATCTATATTCCACTCCATAAAATTTTTCATATAAATTCCTTTTTTAACATCTTTGATTAAACTTGCCTCACTAGCTTTTCCAGGAAGAACATATGTATTTGACATTCTAATTAGTGGTTCTTTAGAATTATCTGAAATTCTAGAGGATGCATTACTCGATAATCCCATTTTTGATGCAGAATTTCTATCATGTAAAAACTCATTAATTAATCCGTTTTTCATTAATATCTTATCTCTGGCTTTTACACCCTCTTCATCGTAAAGATAATATGCTGCAGAATTGGACGTTAATGGTGTATCCACAATATTGACATAATCTGAACCAACTCGTCTTCCAATCATGTCTGTCTTTACAAACGATTCTCCTGCTTGCGCTGATTCCCGTCCCATAATTCGATCCGCTTCATACGGATGTCCGACTGATTCGTGAACCATTATTCCCGTAACTTCATGCCCTACTACAAAGTCCATTATCCCTTTCGGTGCGGGAACACCTTTGTTCAAAACATTTGTTAAATTTTTGACTTCTGAAGTTAAATTTTTAGTTAGATTCCAATTTTTTAGCGTTTCCCATCCTCCTTTTCCTGCCAAATAATTCATTCGTTGAGTAATTTTTCCATTAGATTTTACCGTAAAGAAATAATTCATATTTATTTCGGGGATTTTAGAGATGATATTTGAACCATCTGAATTCAAATAATGTTTATCTGTAAATTTTGTAGTTAATCCGATTGAACTTGAATCGAATGAATCTAATTTACTTAATGTTTTATGTAGATTTAAAACTGTTTTACTTTTTTCTTCATCTGAAATCGAATTTAGTTTTGTTTTTTCTTTAACTGAATATTTTTTTTGGTGGGCTTTTTCATCACTAAATTTAAATATTTCTTGATTAATTCGTGATGCTGCCTTAGAAATTTTAACTTGTTTTTTAATCATAATTCCAAGTTTATCTTTTGTAGGTTCACTAACAAATACGGTTCCCATCGAATTTCCGGTAATAAATCTCACAAATATTGATTTATCATTCGTATAATATGATGATACTGGAATATCATTATCATAATAGAAAGCTGTTACATCTTCAGAAGCATATCTCGCTTCGGCCCAATTTGCGCCTGCATCTTGTGCAGTATTAATTGCAAATTTAAGTAAATCTTCCATCAAAATGTATGGTTAGTAAGATATAAAATAGTTATCATGGATCAGTGAGAAAAAATGTGTATCATTGAGACTATAGTTTTTATTCAATTAACCGATAAATAACAAATAAACTTATTAAGCTAAAGATATCTTTTCATAAATGGAAGTTGTAATATATACGACAAATGTGTGTCCATGGTGTCACAAAGCAATGGAATTTTTCGATGAGAATAAAATTAAATATGTTGAAAAAAATGTTCAAAAGAATCCTGCTCTGGCAGCAGAACTGTTAGAAAAATCTGGTCAGATGGGAGTTCCAGTAATTGAAATTAAAGACGAAATAATTATTGGATTCAATAAAGAAAGATTGAAGAAAACTTTAAATTTATGACCTCGCCTTTCGAAGAAGCAAAAAGACAAGTAGACTCAGCTGCAGATAAATTAGGAATCAGTAAACCGATGCGAGCTCGATTGAAAAAACCAGATTTATTTTATTCATTTTGGGTAAGAATTCGATTAGATAATCGACGTCGTGCAAAATTTATGGGTTTTAGAAGTCAATACAATAATGCACTGGGACCGTATAAAGGTGGTATTCGATTTCATCCTGATGAAACTGCTGAAACAATTCGTGCACTTTCAGCATGGATGACATGGAAATGTTCATTAACCGGTTTGCCTTTGGGTGGCGCAAAGGGCGGAATTATTTGTGATCCATCTAAATTATCTGAAAGTGAACTTGAACGGTTATCAAAAGCTTATTCTAAAAAAATCACGAAGATAATTGGACCTTGGAAAGATATACCTGCTCCCGATGTTTATACTAATTCTCAAACGATGGCTTGGATGTTGGAGGAATATGAATCTGTAATAAAAACTTCTGCTCCTGGCGCGTTTACGGGGAAACCGGTTGAACTCGGCGGACACGCAGGTAGACATGAATCTACAGGTAAAGGTGTAGTAATAACTACTCGTGAAGCATTGAAACGATTACGGTTAAAACCTCGACAAACATCTGCAATTATACAAGGTTTCGGTAATGTTGGTCAGTTTGCTGCAAAATATTATGAAGAATTAGGAATAAAAGTTATTGGATATTCTGATTCATCAGGTGCCATATTTAATTCTAAAGGTATAAAATTTAAAGAAGTTTTAGCGCATAAGAAAAAGGAAGGTAAACTAGCAACTATGACTGGCGTTAAACATATGAGTAATGATTCATTATTAACTCAAAAATGTGATATTCTTGCGCCTTGTGCTCTTGAGGGAATAATTACTCGTAAAAATGCGTTTGAGATAAAAGCTAAGATAATTGCTGAAGGTGCAAATGGACCAACTACTGTGGATGCAGATAAAATTTTATTTAAGCGAGGAATATTGGTTATACCTGATATTTTATGTAATGCAGGGGGAGTAATTGGCAGTTATTTTGAATGGAGCATGAATAATACTGGTGAATATTGGACATTAAATAAATATAATAAAAATCTTGATTCGGTTTTGACTAAATCATTTGATAAAATTTACAAATTATATGAAAAAGAAAAAAATATTGATTTTAGAGAAACTGCATATATGATTGCAGTTAAACGAGTTGCAGATGCAATGCGTTTAAGAGGCCGACAATGAAATACGATGTTATAATTATCGGTGGCGGAGCAGCAGGATTGGGTGCAGCTCTTTATTCAGCAAGATATAATTTGAAAACATTAATTATTGCCAAAGAATTTGGTGGAACAGGAAATATTGCACATAAAGTTGATAATTGGATAGGTGAACCCGGAATTTCGGGGATGGACTTAATGAATAAATTTACAAAGCATGTTGATGAATATGCAGTTACTCGTGTTGAATCTGAAGTTTCAAAAATTTCAAAACTATCAGATAATTCTTTTTCAGTAAAGGCGGATAAAACGTATCATGGAAAATCAATAATTTATGCGCTTGGAATGAAACATCGAAAGCTTGGGATTTTGGGCGAAAAGGAATTTGTAGGTCGAGGAGTTCATTATTGTTATACTTGTGACGGACCACTCTATCCTAACAAAAAAATTGCAGTGATTGGTGGCGGAGATGCGGCAGGATTAGGAAGCTTATTTTTATCAGAATATGGAAGTCAAATTTATACTGTTGTTAGAAAACCAACTATGCGTGCAGAACCAATTACTCAAGATCAGATGTTAGAAAATAAGAAAATAAAAATCATGTTAGAAAATGAGGCAGTTGAATTTTATGGTGATAAACTTTTGAAAGGAATAAAATTAAAAAATGGGCGAAAATTAGAAGTTGATGCTGTATTTATTGAAATAGGTCATATACCCCTTAGTTTTTTAGCAAAAGAATCTAACGTAAAAATTAACTCTCATGGATTTATTCTGGTAGATAATACTCAAAAAACTAACATCAAAGGATTTTGTGCAGCGGGAGATATAACTACGCGTCATACTTTGAAACAATTCATAACTTCTGCAGCAGAAGGTTCGGTTGCAGCAGAAAGTATATATAATTTTATCAAGAATAATAAATGGTAATGGAATGGATGATTCCCTTTATGGGTTGGTTTTTAGTTGCAGTAGGAAGTTTAAAGATTTTGGACTGGAAAAGATTTTCTGAAAATTTTTCAAAATATGATTTGCTTGCAATGAGAAGTAAAATTTATTCTAAAAGTTATCCATTAATTGAAGTATTGCTTGGTAGTGCATTTCTATATAGTTGGAACGTAAAATTTATCGCAGGAATATTGTTAGTGTTAATGATTGTCGGAATTGCTGGAGTTTCTAAAGCTCTAAAAGAAAATAAAAATATTACTTGTGCATGCCTCGGTAAACTCGGACATCATTTGAATCTTCCTTTGACCAAATTTACGTTAATTGAAGATATAATCATGGGGTTAATGGCACTGGCAATTTTATTACTATGAATTTTGAACAAATTAAATCTGTTTTAAATGATAAAAAATATAGATTTGTATTTCTTATTTCACTAGTCTCTTTTTCAACAATAGTTATTTATTTTACAAATCTTGAATTAAATCTAAATAATTTTGGTAAACTTGCTTATTTTCAATTCACGACAGATATAATAATTGCTTTTTCTTTCGCAATTTTTTTGGCCCTATTTTTACATAATTATTCCTTAACTAAAAAACTTCAACACAAAAGGGGATTTGTTGGCGGAATTCTTGGAACACTATTTTTTGGGTGTGCTGCATGTAGCATAACTCTGGCCGGGTATTTAGGAATTGCGGGATTTATTTCTTTCTTTCCATTTTATGGTTTGGAACTAAAATTATTAGCATTAGGAATTTTAATTCTATCAATTTCAAAACTTTCTAAAACCAAATGTTAAATTGAATTTGGTGCTGAAGCACAATGATTAAAAGGTAAGATTTTACGAGATTATATGAGCAAATACCGTGTCGAAATTAATTTAGACAAATGTATTGGTGCATTCGCATGTTCGGATGTTTATCCTGAACTTTGGGAAATTGGTTCAGACGGAAAAGCTCACATATTGCTTGATGGAAAAATTGAGGAAGATGGAATTGAGTACATTAATATGAATGAGAAAAAATTTGATGTTGAACGTGCAATTCAATCTCAAGATGTTTGTCCAGTTCAAGCAATTACCATAACAAAATTATAATGAAAGTAACAAAAGAAATGACTATTGGAGACATAATTAAGAACCATCCTGAAGCAATAGAAGTTATGTTATCTCACGGATTACATTGTGTTGGTTGTGCAGTTCAATATTGGGAAACGCTCGAAGGAGGATGTAAGGGACATGGTTTTTCTGATGAAAAAATTGAGCAATTAGTTTCCGAAATTAATGCGGTATTAACTGAAGATAAGGGTGAATTTATCGCTACAGCTAATGCTTCTAAAAAACTAAAGGAAATGGCTGAAAAAGAAGATAAACCCGCAGTATTAAGAATTCAAGTAATCGCCGGTGGTTGTGCTGGATTTCAATATAAACTTGATTTTGATAAAATGAAATCTGATGATAAAATAATTGAATCAAATGGCGTTAAATTTGTAATGGATTCTGAATCAAATAAACTTTTGAAGGGATCAAAAATCGAATATTTAGACACATTAAATGAGTCTGGTTTTAGAATTTCAAACCCAAATTCTGAGGAATCTTGTGGTTGTGGTAAGAGTTTTGCTTGAATCGTTAAGCTTATAAACGCAAAAAAATCGAGCAGATTATGAAAATTAAAGATAAAAACACCTTGCTGGATAAGGAATATTTTGAATTAGTGGAAACACTCGATAGTTTTGCAAAGGAAAATTCAATACCTTATGTTATTGTGGGCGGCGGAGCAGTTCAAGCTCATTTATCGGATATATTAACAAATCCTTCGCAAAATCAAAAACCTCTTTATCAATCTATGCGTGAAGCAAGAGCACAACTAGAACATGTATTCAGACCAACTGACGATATCGATATAGTTATGCTTACTAATGAGAATTACAGATTTTTTTCATATGAATTAGAAAATCATATTAGAGAACGATTTTCTCCAAATATAAAAAAAAGTCATAAATCTTTGGGTGTAATCAAAAATGGGCATCAAATGCGAGTTCAACTTGCAACTGATCCAAAAATATATCAAGGATTTGACGATGCATTATTCAATTATCAAGTAGAATCTGCTACTGAATTAGATATAACTTATGATCATCGAGGAAAAGGATGTTCTTCAAAAATTGTTGTTCCAAAACCTGAAGTTTTAATACTGCCAAAAATCAGTAGATTTAGTTCAGGAGATAGAATCGATATATACAATTTAACTAAGGCTTTATCTTCTTCAGGAAGAGGATTTGATCGTTCAGAAGTTAGAAGTTTAGTTAAAGAATTTGCTCCAGATCAAGCAAGTAGATTGATGAAAAATTTAGATGAAATTCTAAATGAGCAATAACATCCAAAACCTTTTTAATTCAAATTACGAGATACTAATATGACAAATATGTGGCACAACATTTCATACGGGAAGAATGCACCTGATGTAATCAATGTTATCATTGAAATACCAAGCGGTAGTAAAGATAAGTATGAACTGGATAAAGAAACCGGATTAATAATGCTTGATAGAGTTCTTGAAGTTTCTATGAGTTATCCCGGAAATTATGGTTTTGTTCCGCAAACACTTTGTGATGATGATGATCCTTTAGATGTAATTTTACTTACACACTCTCCGTTACACCCGGGAATTCTGGTAAAAGCAAGGCCAGTTGGGATGTTACATATGATTGATGGCGGAAAGTCAGATGAAAAGATCTTAGCAGTTCCTGCAAATGATCCTAGATTTGATGAAATTAAAGATTTGAAACACGTTCCAAAAGCATTTTTGGAAGAAATTTATCACTTTTTTGATAGATATAAAGATCTTAGAAAAAACAAAGTTGAAATTGGAAAATGGGTAAACGCCCGAAAGGCTAGAAAGGCGATAAAAGATTCAATAAAACTTTATCAAAAAACTTACCAATAATTTTTAAGATAGAACTCACTATCTGATTTATGACTAACCCCATTATCTCTCTGAAAAAGGTATGGAAAATTTATGATATGGGTGATTCTAAAATATATGCAAACCGCAATATTTCATTAGATATTAACAAAAATGAAATTGTATTTATTGTTGGAAAATCGGGTTCTGGAAAATCAACATTACTAAATATGATTGGTAGTTTAGATTATCCTTCTCGAGGTAAAATTTTTCTTGATGGAATAAATATTTCTTCATTAACTGAAAGTGATTTGGCGCAAATTCGTGGAAGTAAAATCGGATTTGTTTTTCAATCCTTTAATTTAATTAATAGTATGACTGCTTTAGAAAATGTTATGCTTCCAATGACTTTTCAAGAAATTCCTGTTGAAGAAAAAATAAAACGCGCTAAAAAATTATTAAATAAGGTTGATTTAAATCATAGATTAAATAATTTACCGACTGAATTATCGGGCGGTGAGAGACAACGCGTTGCAGTAGCACGATCATTAGCAAATAATCCTGAAGTTATTATTGCAGATGAACCTACTGGAAATCTAGATACCAAAACCGGTAAAATGATTATGAATTTATTTAATGAAATTAATAAAGAAGGTAAAACTATAATTATTGTAACTCATGATTTAGATCTTGTAAAACGAACAAGTGAACATAAGATATATAAGATTGTAGATGGAGAGATAAACTAATGAGAAATTTTTTAGTTTTAGTTTTAGTTTTAGTTTTGATTTCGGGAGTATCCGCTTATTCTGAAACGGCTTCAATTCCTGCAACAACATTAAATTTACCGATTATTGAAGGAGGTAATCTTATACTCGAAAGTTCAACTTATGATCCAGTTCCTGCAGAACCGGGAAATTATCTTGATGTTTATGTTGTTGTTAAAAATATGGGAAATAAGGAAATGAAAAATTTCTATATTGTGGCTGATCCAACTTATCCCTTTTATTTAATGGGCACAGAATCTGGAGCAGAAAGTATATCTCAAATGTCTTCGGGACGAGAAAAACTTGTTGATTTCAGATTGATGATTGATGATCAAGCCTTAAGTGGTTCTTATAATCTTAATATAAAGGTTTGTGAAGATGAATTTTGTGAAGATGAAGTTAAAAAAATAGTTACCACTATCTCGGTTAATACTGGTGGAAAACCAAAACTCGAAATTGGAATTGATGATTATGAAGTTTTTACACCGGGAACTCTGGGTGAAGTAATTATAACTGCAGTAAATAAAGGCAAACTTGGAATTCAATTCCTGACCATAGATATGATTAATACTGAAGATTATGATATAATTTCTACACCTCGAAAATATTTAGGTGAACTGGAAACAAATGATTTTGAAAGAGAAACTTATCAAGTATATATTAATCCTAAAATTAAAACTTCTAAAGAAATAAGTATCTTGTTGAATGTTGAGTATTCTGACGATAATTACAAAACCTATCAAACTCAAGAAGAAGTTAAATTTAATGTTTATACTGAAAATGATGCTCAAAAAATTGGGCTGATTAAAAGCAGTTCCTTTGGAAAAATTACAATTTTATTTTTGATTCTTGCTTTTATTACATACCGATGGATGCGAAAAAGGAAGAGCTGAAATGTTACGTGAGTATATTCTAATTGCGTTAAATAATCTTAAACGAAGAAAATTACGTAGTTGGTTGACCGTTATAGGTATTGTTATCGGTATTTCTGCAATTGTTTCTTTGACTTTAATTGCCCAAGGTACTGAAAATGCAGTAAATGCGGCTTTTGAAGAATTTGGAACCGATGTAATTTTAGTTCAAGGCGGTACGGCTTTTGGTCCCCCAACCCCGGGAGAATATGGTCTTAAAAACAGAGATATAAATTTCTTTGAATCATTTGGTGAAACGGATATAGTAATACCTTATGTTTATGATACTCAGGAAGTCGAATACAAATCTGAAAAAAAATATCCGATTGTTTATGCTATAGATACTGAATTTTGGGCTGAATTTTTAGGACGATCAAATTTTGAAGTTGAACGTGGTCGAAATTTTCAAGATGGAGAAACAGGTTCAGTTATTATTGGCTGGAAACTAAATCATGATTATTTTGAAAAGAAGATCGATCTAAAAAGTCGAATTAAAGTTGGTGGAAAAACTTTCAAAGTTATCGGAATATATGAACGAATTGGAAATGATGCCGATGATACTTCTATTGCAATGTCGATCGATGATGCCCGAAAAATTTTTGCGCCTGCGAATAAAGTAACCGGTGCACAAATTATTGTAAAGGAGGGAGTAGATATTGAAAAATTTGCTGAAGAATTGGAAGAAGATTATGAAGATTATCGAGGAGATAAAAACTTCATCCTGAGTACTTCAACTGCTATTTTGGAACAAATTAATAATATTTTAGGTATAATTCAATACGTTATTGTAGGTATAGCAGGAATAGCATTAATTGTTGGGGCAGTAGGTATTGCTAATACAATGTACATGTCTGTTCTTGAAAGAACTAAAGAAATAGGTATAATGAAATCAATTGGTGCAACAAATAAAGCAATTATGACTATTTTCTTAATTGAATCTGCATTTTTTGGTGTGGTTGGAGGTATTATTGGAAGTATTATCGGAATATTAATGGCACTCGGTGCCAAATATGCTATTGAAGCATTTAGTCCAGGATTGCCTTTTCTTATTTTAATTGATCCATACGTTGTTGGTGGTGCGATATTATTTTCTGCGATTGCAGGAATTTTATCTGGAATTCTTCCTGCTCGAGCTGCATCAAAACTAAATCCCGTAGATGCATTAAGATATGAATAAAAATTTTCTATCTTAACTTTCTAAATAAAAAATGGGGAAGCTAGTTTTCCCCGGTAAATAAATTTTTGGTACCAGTAAGATTAATTACCGGACAATAAACCATATCCCATCCACAATCCGGATAGTCCTACTGCTGCATTCCATGCTCCGCTTAATCCGCCTAAGTAAGAAGTTAAATCCATACCTGCGTATCCAAGTGCAACATTAACAGCGCTAAGAACTACAATCCATGTTGCAGCTGTGCTTAAGTTTGCTTTCATAGTCGAAATATGCTTCTTGTCCTATATAAATATTATGTAGAGCATAAAATATGGGAATTATTTATAAAAAAGTAAACACTTAGGTAATTATGAATAAAATCGACTTAATTTTGAGAAATACTATCGAAACCATTACTCGCCCAGAATTGGAAAAACTTTTACGTTCTCGTAAGAAACCTTCAGTCTATATTGGTGCTGCTCCGACTGGAAAAGTTCATATCGGTTATTATGTTCAGGCAGTGAAATTGAAAGATTTTATTGATGCAGGATTAGATGTTAAATATCTTCTTGCAGATATTCATGCTTATCTGGATGATCGAAAATCTCCGTGGAAATTAGCAACTGCTCGATCAAAATACTACAAGGAGGCCATGACTGCCATATTAAAATCTATTGGCGCAGATACAAAAAGAGTAAAATTTGTATTAGGTTCATCATTTCAACAAAAGAAAGACTATATTTTTGATTTATACAAGATTATGGGGCTGGTTAAATTAAAGCGTGCTATGCGTGCAAGTTCTGAAGTTGTGAGGCAAGTAGATAATCCTGATTTGGGTTCAATGAATTATGCGTTAATGCAAGCAATTGATGTTCATCATCTTAATGCTGATATTGCATATTCTGGAATCGATCAAAGGAAAATTTACATGCTTGCGCGAGAAGAAGTTCCGAAACTAGGTCATAAAAAGCCAATTTGTATATTTACACCGCTGATCGGGTTAAGTAAATCTGGTGGTAAAATGTCTGCTTCTGATCCTAATTCTTCAATATATATTGATGATTCGTCAAAATCAGTTACTAAAAAAATAGGTAAAGCTTACTGTCCTGAAGGAATTGTTGAAAATAATGGAGTTATAGATATGGTTCGGAATGTTGTATTTCCTGTTGACGGAAAATTTGATATAATTCGCCCTGAAAAATTTGGAGGAAATAAAGCTTATTCAACCATTTTTGAATTAGAAAAAGATTACAAATCCAAAAAAATACATCCTGCGGATTTAAAATCAAGTTTGGCAACAGTATTTAATCGTTATCTTAAAACAGTTCATAAACATTTCAAAAATAAACAATTAATAATTAATTCCGCTTATCCGAAATAAAGTTAGTCTTTTAAATTTCTGCGACTTAAATCTTTTATGAGGAAGAAAATACTTCAACTGTCTTTAGAAAATGCAGTTGAATTTAAAGGTAAGGCTAATCAAAAAGCAGTAATTAACAAAATCATACCTACTATTAAATATAAATCTAAAATTTCAACTGTTGCAAAAACAGTTGCAAAAACAATTTCTGAAGTCAATGCATTATCGATTTCTGATCAAATTGAAAAATTGAAAAAAATAAATCCTTCCTTTTTTGATCCGAAAGAAATAATTAAGAAAGAAATAATTGATCTTCCAAATATTAAAAAAATATTTAGAGTTCGTTCTGCACCATCTGCTTCGGGGCCGCTTCACATCGGACACGCTTTAGTCTTGTCAATAAATAAAATTTATCGAGATAAATATAATGGAAAACATATTCTTCGAATTGAAGATACTAATCCTGACGGAAATTTCAAAAAATTTTACAAAATGATTGAGCGAGATTTTGAATGGTTAGTTGGAAAACCGGATGAATTATATATTCAATCTGACCGAATTGAATCATATTACAAATATGGTGAAAAATTATTGAAATCTGGACATTTGTATGTTTGTGAAGAAGATCCAGAACTTATTCGTAAAAAAATTAGAAATGGTGAATCTCCGCTAGGTACTAACAATTCAATTAAAGATAATTTGATAAAATGGAATAAGATGCTTATGGGTAAATACAAATCGGGTGAAGCGGTTGTTAGAGTAAAAACTGATTCTCGATTAAAAAATCCAGCACTTCGCGATTGGATTGCATTTAGAATAAATACTAACTCTCATCCTCGTGTTGGTAAAAAATATAAAGTTTGGCCAATGATGAATTTTTCAGTAGCAATTGATGATCATGATTTAAAATTAACACACGTTATCCGTGGAAAAGATCATGAAGATCAAACTAGACGTCAACAAAATATTTTCAAATTTATGAATTGGAAAATTCCTGAATATATTCATCTTGGAAGAATTAATTTTAAAGGTATGAATATTTCTGCGTCTGAAATTCGAAAAGGTGTCGAATCGGGAAAATTCTCGGGATATGATGATTCAAAAATCGAAACACTATCTTCTTTGAAAAAACGTGGATTTAAACCTGAAACTTTGATAAAATATTTTTATGAAATTGGTCCGACAAAACGAGACAAAACTGTTGAAAAGAAAGAAGTTTACAAAACACTAAACGCACTTAATCGGAAGATTCGTTAAGTTTCATTTCTTGGATACTTATATTTCTCATAAAATATTCCATTGCAATGAAAGGTGATGCTTTGTCAAAATAATCCATCATTTTGATCCGATTGGCATTCATAACTTCGTCCGACAAAACATCTAAGATTTCTCGATAATCATTATCGGTATTGGATAATGAATTATATTCGGGTTCTAATTCAGATTTTATATCTAACGAATGTTCTAATTTATTCATCAAACTTTCCAGAAATATTTGTCTAGTTTCAGATAATTTTTCTATGTTTCTGTCAATTCGTTTGGTGTATTTATCCATTGTTTACTCCAAACTATACTCCAATAATAAAGTTTTTAAAGAGTTTGAGTTAATCAAATTCATTAACCAATGAGGTTAACGAGGTTAAAATGGAACTAACAAAAGACATTACGGAAAGAATTTATTCTCTAATTGAGAATGCCAGATCGGAAGGTAAAATCCGAAAGGGCGTAAATGAAGTTACTAAAAGCTTAGAACGAGGAGAAGCGAAATTATCTATTTCTGCTGCTGACAGTTCTCCAGCTGAAATTATTATGCACTTGCCTTTAATTGCAAAAGAAAAGAGCATCATGCATGTGGATGTACCATCTAAATCAGAATTGGGTGCAGCTGCAGGTCTACCTGTCGCAACAGCGGCTGTAGCAATTGTATCTGCAGATAAAAAAATGATGGAAACACTTTTGAAAGATATTAAAATTCTTTTAGACGGTGAAGCAAAACCTGTAAAAAAGGTTGAAAAGAAAGCTGAAGTTAAAGAAGAAAAACCGAAAGCTGAAGCGCCAAAGAAAGAAGTTAAAGAAGAATCAAAATCTGAAGAAAAGCCTGCAGAAAAGGTTGAAAAACCGAAAGAAGAAAAGCCTGCAGAAAAGGTTGAAAAACCGAAAGAAGATAAAAAATCGAAATAATGGCTGAAAAGGAAACAAAGAAACAATCATCAAACACTGATCTTAGTGGTAAGCTTCTCAAAGCATATCCTGCTGAAATTGTAGAATTAAGCGGTAGAGAAGGTACAAAACAAGTTGTTACTTTGGTTCGATGTAAAGTTCTTGATGGAAAAGATGCCGGAAAGATTATGCGACGAAATGTTTATGGTCCGACTCGCGTTGGAGATATTATAATGTTAACTCAAACTGAAATTGAAGCAAGTTCAGGAAAGAGGGGTCGAAAATAATGGTTGAATGTTCATTTAGTGGAAAAACTCTTCCGAAAGGGAAGGGACGAATGTTAGTTCGAAACAGCGGCCGAGTATTATATTTTTTAAATGGTAAAGCAATGAAGAACTTTTTAAAATTAGGACGAAAACCCCTTCAAACTAAGTGGACTAACTCATATAACAAGCAAAAAAAGGTTCGACTTGGCGGAGCAAAGAAATAAATATCTCTATTGTTTTTTATATCTATGAAACCAATTTTACCTACTCTTAAAGAAAATCCACGTTATGTATTATTCAAAATTAAATCAAGTTCTGATTTTTCTAAAATTGACGCTCAAAAGCACATTCTCGTTGAATGTAAACAATTTCTGGGAGAATTAGGAATTGCTAAATCGGGTCTTAATTTTATAAGTTTTGATAAAAAATTTCAACTCGGTGTTATCAGAACAAATAGTAAATATCTTGATGAAACAAAGGCTGCATTAACACTTATCAAAAAATTATGTTCAAAAAAAGTCAAAATAGATGTTTTGAAGGTCAGCGGAATGCTGAACAAACTTCATATTGAAACATTTAAAAAGACTTAGTATATAAATTCAATAATTGAGGAAAAAAGAAAGATGCAATTTGTACCAAATCAAGTTATGGGTTACGATCGGGCGATCACAGTTTTTAGTCCGGACGGCCGAATATTACAAGTAGAATACGCAAAGAAAGCGATAGATGCAGGTTCCCTTATTTTGGGAGTAACTACTAAAGATGGAATTATTTTAGCTGCAGATACTCATCGAATTGATCCGCTTTTAGTTGCAGATTCAGTTTCAAAAATTGAAGAAGTTGATTCAAATATTATTTTAACTTCCGCAGGTTATATTGGTGACGCAAGAGTTTTACTTAAGCGAGCACGATTAAAAGCTCAAGAACATAAATTAACTTACGGTGAAGAAATAGCGCCTGAAGAACTTGTCAAATTTATCTCTGACATTTGTCAGAGTTTTACGCAGTACGGAGGGATAAGACCTTTCGGAGTATCACTTTTAGTAGGTGGAATGACTGAGAATGGTCCGCAACTTTTTTCTACTGAACCTGCAGGTATTTATTTTAAATATAATGCTAAAGCAATTGGAAACAATTCAACCGAAGCAAATAAATTACTTGAAAAGGCTTGGAAAAAAGACATGAGTTTAGATGACGGACTTAAATTAGTTAATACAATTTACACCAAAATTCTTGGAAAAGAATTTAAGAAATCCCGAGTCCAAATTATGGTCTCAAATACAAAGGGAATAAAGGTTGCTCCGAATAAAAAAGATTAATGCAAAACAGAACTTACGATAAAGAGAGAGTTTCATTTACACTCGCACGCCTGAAGAAAGGTGGAGAAAATTTTGAAGTTGTTATTTCAGATGTTGACAAAGCGTTAGCTTTCAGATCGGGACAAGATATTAAAATTAATGAGTTTGTTCAAAGTCAAACTGTTTTTGAAGATGCGAATCGAGGTCTAAAATCATCTGAAGATAAAGTTAAATCTGTGCTAGGAGATTCTCCCGCTGCAAAAATTATCAAAGATGGTGAACTTCATTTGACTGCCGATCAAAGAAAAAAATTAATGGAAACTCGACGAAATCGAATTATCGAATATATTCAACAAAATTCTGTTGATCCAAAATCAAATTCTCCACATCCGCGACAAAGAATCGAATTAGCAATGGATCAAGTAAAAGTTAGTGTAGATTATTCAGAAAATTTTGAAACTCAAACTCAGAAAATAATTAAATCAATTAGAACAATAATTCCTTTATCTTTTGATAAAGTTAAAATGAAAATCACAATTCCTGCAAAATTTGCAGGTTCAACTTACAGTGCATTAAAAAATAGATATAGTTCTTCAATGAAAAAGGAAGAATGGCAAAGCGACGGCGGAATCTACGTGGAATTGGAAATCGTTGGCGGAGCTAAAAACGATATATACTCATTAATTAACAAATTAACTAATGGAGAAGCAGAAATAAATGAATAAAATGGTAAAAAAATTACACGTAAAAGACAATGATATTGTTGTCCCAGGACAATTGCTGGCAGAAGGAATGAGCTATATTCCGTCAGGAAAAGCAATTAGGGATGGCGAATCAATTACTTCAACAGTAGTTGGTAAAATAAGTAACAAGGGACATGTTGTAAAAGTTGTTCCTATATTCGAAAAATATGCGCCGAAACAAGGCGATAAAATTATTGGAAAAGTAGTTTCCATGAACAATTATGGATGGACACTGGACATTGGAGTTCCAGTCAAATGTGAATTAGATCTCAGAGAAGGAAGTCAATCTTTCATCGAAACTGGAAAAATGTCGCAATTTTTCGCAGTAGGTGATTTAGTTTTCGTAGAAATAATTGGTAACCGAAACGGCACTTTCAAAGTTAGTGCCAAAGATCGACTATACCGAAAATTACCTTCAGGACATTTAATTAATGTCGATTCGGGATTAATTCCTCGAATTATTGGAAAACAAGGTAGTATGATCAATACATTGAAAGATGAATCAGGATGTAACGTTGTTATTGGCCAAAATGGTTATGTGTACGTACATTGCGATAATACTGAAAATGTATTCAAAGTTCAAGAAGCAATTAAACTAATTGAATCTAATACAAAAAGTTCAGGATTAACTGAAAAAGTCAAGAAAATGTTAGGAGGAAAAAAATAAAATGGCAGGAAAATCAGATACGCCGCTTGTCGTCAAAGGAAAACGAATTGACGGTCGAAAGGCAAATGAATTAAGAAAAATGACTGCAGAAGTTGGAATTATTCCACAAGCAGATGGTTCAGCAAGATTTACTATGGGTGAAACTGTTGCGATTGCAGGAGTTTATGGTCCAAAGGAAGTTTTACCTAAACATCAGACAAAGGATGATAGAGCATTAATTCGAGTTTATTACTCAATGCTTCCATTCTCAACAACAGATAGATGTAGACCTGGACCAAGTCGAAGAAGTAAAGAAATTTCAAAAGTTATGATTGATGCTTTAGAAGCAGCAGTTATAACTGAAAAATACCCGGCAACCGCAATCGAAATACACGTACAAATTTTGAATGCAAATGCGGGAACTAGAACCGCTGCAATTAATGCTGCATCTTTAGCTTTAGCAAATGCTGGAATTGAAATGCGAGATTTAGTTTGTGCTGTCGCTGCAGGAAAAGCAGATGATACAGTATTATTGGATTTATTCCAACCAGAGGACAACTTTGGACAAGCAGATCTTCCAATTGCAGTTATGCCAAATCGTAATGAAATAACTCTCGTTCAAATGGACGGTGATTTATCTTCAAAGGAATTTGATGAATCAATGAAATTAGTAATGGATTCAGCAATGGAGATTTACGAAGTGCAAAAGAATGCTTTAATCGGCAAAAAGGAGAATAAAAAATGAGTTTAGTAAATACAGAATTTATCAAGGAATCACTTAACAATAATGTGAGATCTGACGGTAGAAAATTAGAAGACTACCGAGATATTGAAATTGAAACGGGAATTATTCCACAAGCAAATGGATCTGCAAGAGTTCGGCTAGGTAACACTGAAGTCATTGCTGGAGTAAAATTTTCGGTAGGTAAACCTTATCCGGACACAGCTAATCAAGGTATGTTTATGGTAAACGGTGAACTTAGTCCGATTTCAAATCCAAACTACAGAAGTGGGCCACCTTCTCCGGAATCTATTGAGCTTTCGAGAGTTGTGGACCGAGCAATTAGAGAATCTAAAACTGTAAACTTTGAAGATCTTTGTATCGAAGAAGGTGAAGCAGCATGGATGTTGTCAGTAGATATCTATCCGACAAATGCAGATGGAAATTTATTTGACGCAGGAGTTATTGCAGCATTGCTTGCAATAAAAAATGCTAAATTCCCTGAATACGATGCTGAATCTGGCAAAGTGGCACATGAAACTAGAACAAAAAATGGAGTTAAACTTCAAAATGTTCCAGTAATGGTTACTATTGCTAAAGTTGGAGATAAATTATTAATTGATCCAACTTTCGAAGAAGAATCGATTATGGAAGCTCGACTAAACATTGCAACAATAGATAATGGAAATATCTGCGCAATGCAAAAAGGCGGAGTGACTCCAGTCACAAACGAAGAGCTTAAAAATGCTGTAAAATTAGCAACAAGCAAAGGTAAAGAGCTACGTAAGCTTATAAACAAATATTAAAATGGTTAAATTAACAAAATTTGAGACGGCAAGAATTATTGGAGCGCGTGCGCTACAATTATCTATGGGTGCTCCGATTTTGATAAAACGACCAAAAGATTTGTACAATACCGTTCAAATTGCTAAGGAAGAACTCGCAAGTGGAGTTCTTCCAATTACAGTTAATCGACCCGCACCAATAAAAATCGAAGAAGAAAAGGATGAAGACGATGAGTAACTTAGTCGCTGTCGATCAATATCTTGAATCTGGAATTCAAATCGGAACCAAATTCAAAACAAAAGATATGTCTGAATATATTCACAAAGTCAACCCAAAAAATGGTGTTGCAATTTTAGATGTTCAAAAAATTGATGAAAAATTAAAATCTGGAGCAGAATTTTTAGCTAAATACAATCCTGAAGATATTTTAGTTGTTTGTCGAAGAGAAAATGGTTGGAAGGCAGCAAAAGCATTTGCTGAATCAATCGGTGCAAAATTCTTTGTTGGAAGATATCCTGCAGGAATAATCACTAACTCTCAATTGAAAACATTCATGGAACCGAAAGTTATGTTTGTAGCAGACCCGAGAGGAGATAAGAATGCAATCAAAGATTCATATCATGTCGGTATTCCTGTTGTCGCACTTTGTGATTCAAATAACACTTTCAAAAATATTGATGTTTCAATAATTTGTAACAACAAAGGTTCAAGATCATTAGGCCTAGTTTATTGGGTTTTAGCAAATGAATATTTGAAAATCAAAGGTAGCATAAAAAAAGGCGGGGAATTACCTTTGGATAATTTTTCTGAATGATAATTAAACAAGGACGAAAAAAGTTATTCGAGGCAAAATATTTAGGTAAATTTACTTTCGGACTAATGTTTCGTAAAATTCAACCGATTGTCTTAGAAACTTTTTATCCTTCGATTGCGCACTCAACTTTACACACTTGTTTTGTTAGAAAACCAATAGATATCATTTGGATAAGAGACAAAAAAATTGTTTCACTTAAACAAAAAGTTATGCCTTTCAAATTCAAAATATCTCCAAAAAAGCCGGCTAAATACATAATTGAGACTCCAGCGGGTTTCATAAAAAAGCATAAGCTTAAAAACGGCCAATCAATTTCCCTCACATCATAATCACAATAGAATTCGTCAAGGCGATTTTTATTTAGTATAAAACAATGAAAAACAAAAAAATAGAAAATAAAACAAACAAAGATAGATCAATTAAGATCGAATGTAACGGTGGCTTCAGAGAAGTCGGTAACAACGCAGTAATTTTAGATAACGGTAAAGACCGTATTTCTATGGAATTTGGATTTAATGTTTCCGATGGAATTGGACCATTACTACCAAAAACTCCTGTTGATGGAGTAGTAATCTGTCACGGACACCTAGATCACTGTGGTTCAGTTCCAGAATTATGGACTGTGCAAAAGAAAAAACCAAAAATATTTGGTACGCAAGCAACAAAAGATTTAGCAGAATTAGTTCTTTATGATAGTCTAAAAGTTGGAAAATTAAAAGGTAAACCTCGAAATTTTGGACGAAATGACATCAAAAGTGTACTTCATGCATGGGATATTGTTAACTACAAAAAACCATTTATGATTGGAGATACAAAAATAACTTTCTACGATGCAGGACACATTCCTGGATCTGCAATGGCATTAATTGAAATGTCTGGAAAGAAAATTCTGTATACTAGCGATTTCAAAATCGAAGATACTCAACTAGTAAACGGTGCAGATTATTCTCATCTTAAAAACATCGATCTACTAATCATGGAAACAACTTACAGTTCCAGATCATTAGATAAACGGGCTAAAATCGAAAAAGCATTCGCAGACCAAGTCAAAAAGACAGTAAAGGGTGGAGGAGTTGCATTAATTCCTTCTTTTGCTATACGAGCACCTGAATTATTGATGATTTTGGAAAAATACGGCATAGATTTCCCAGTATATGTAGACGGAATGGGCCGAGCGGCAGTAGATATTTCTTCAAGAAATCCGAAGTTCATTCGGAATTCTGTTCAATTAAAGAGTGGTATGAAGAAAGCAATCTTGATTAAAACTCAAGAACAAAGACGAAAAGCAGCAACAAAACCGTGCGCTATAATCACTACTGGTGGTTCAATGGACGGTGGACCAATTGCACACTACATCAAACACGTTTACACTGATCCGAAATCTGCACTAATAACTGCAGGTTACCAAATTCCTGGAACAGCAGGAAGATATCTGGCGGACACCGGAAGATATGTCACTGAAGATGTTGATTTAAAAGTCAAATGTCCGATGTATAATTTCGAACTAAGTTCTCATGCTGGAAGAGACGAATTACTAAAATTGGTTAAAGATTTACGACCAAAGAAAGTTCTTTGTATCCACGGAGCACACTGTCCGAGATTCGCAATGGAATTAAGAAGTCAATTGTCATTGGACGCAATAGCACCAAAACAAGGCGAAGAGTTAGTTTTCTAAAATTCTAACGCCTTTTGGCAGGTTTGATTTTTCTTCAAACTTTGCCAATTTCTTCATTCCTAAAACTCTACCTAATGCTTCCAAATTATCTTCAAATCTAGTTCCATAAACGCTTTCAGCAAATGTGGCAATTCCAGTTTTACACTTATATTTATTCAAAAATTTAGTGTTCTGTAAAATTCTTCCTATTAATTTTCCACGCTTTTTTGAATTTAATAAATATTTAAAATCCAAAATATAAACTTTCTCATTATCTTTTATCATCTTAGCAATTACTTGATTCATATTCGATCGACGATAGTGTGTGTGTTCTCGACCTCGATCAGTTTCAATTCCAGTAACTCCATAAACTTTTTTGTGTTCAATCAATTTTCTTAAAATCTTTTCATTAGTTGCTTTACCGATAACCACACAATCAAACTTTTTTAATTCGTTTAAATCTCCAGATTTCGGTTCATACAAAACTCCTATCTCTAATGTCGTGTTACCTTTAACTCTTTTATATTCATTCGGACCGACCAAATAAATATAATCTCCAATAACATCTTTCGTTTGCTTATTGTACATTAGGAAATCCATACTTTACTTTGAATCCGATTATTTATATATTTAGAGATTTTACCTTTTTTATGGCCAAAAAGAAAGAACAAAAAAAAGAACCGTTTTTTATCGGATTTTTTGATATTATTGATTTGGCAATTAACTTTTTACCTGGCAAAGCTTTGACCGCCTTACTTTTGGTTGGCGCAGTTTCCGGAACAATCGCTTATGATGCCGGCGTCAACTCAGTAGAAGTTCCAATAATTCCTGAATGTCCTGCATCTACAATTTGTCCCGATGCTCCAACACCTGAACCTTGCCCAACCTGCGAAGACTGCAAGGACTTAAGCGACTACACTGATGAAGAACTAATAGACGCCCTAAAACCTAGATATGTTTGTTATTTGAATGACTGATCTAAATCCCTTCAAGTATCTCAACCATCGCAAGAGTATCTAATGCGCAATAATCAAGAAGTGCCTTTCTTGACACGCCTTTCTTTTTGAGATAATATTTATTGTAAAATGCAGAAAATGCTTCTTGACCGTTTTGGATTTCGAGTTCGGAATATTTTTTGTCGGAGAAAACTGGAAGAACAAATTTTAGTGAAGCGCTTCCTTTTTGATCAGCATGATAATAATGAAATTTTTTGAAAATAGTTTGAAGATCGACAATTCTTTCAATCATTGACTTAAGCTCTTGCTCATATTTTGGAAATCTTTTGGCTAACTCTTTAATTACGCCTTTTTCAAAACTCATATTGAATGTTATGATACTTCCTGTTTTTGGCATATCTTTGATTAATTGTTTTGCTAAATCTTCTCGTGGATCTTGATCTGAATCTGCAAGAAATTCTAAGTGCGTCAATTTTTTTTCGTCATCAATATGAATAGAATATTGAAATGGAAATTTTCCCCACGGATTTAATCCGTCATGAAGCGGAATTGGTGTTCCCAATGTTTCGAAATCAAAATAAGATAATGGAAATGATAATGATTTTTTGAATTCTTCGATTTCGGATTTATTTATTTGAGGTTCACCAGAGGAAATTGCATTTTTCTGTATTGTATGTTTATGTTTCTCAAAAAATTCTTCGGGTAAATCTAGAATTGACAATATTCCTTGGTCCATTAGTGGTGCAGCATGATTAAACCAAAGTCCGTGTAATTCCAAAATATTGTGTTCGGGTAAATGGTTCCAGCAGATTTCTCTTAAGTCGCATTGTTTTGGTTTGGCACAAAATTTGTGTTTGTTATCAGGAAGTTTTTGAGAAATATATTTTATTATTTTTTCAATATTTGGTGCGATTGTATTTTCTAATTGATTTACTTTTTCAGTGACATCTGTTTTTTGAAAAAGTTCAGAAAGATTTAATTTTCCTTTTCGAATATATTTTTTATTTGCATGCATCAGATAGCAATTGTTTATTGTGTATCCAAGTTTTTCGAGAACATGTTTTTGAAAAGCAATATCATCATAGTGATCTTTTTTTACACTAGAACTAGATTTAACTTCAATGATGTCAAAACCATTTGTTGAAGGTTCAAGTATATCTACCTTACAATATAATTTTTCGGTTTCAAAAGTTGCTTCAAAAATTGGGATTCCTATATCGAGATATTTTTCGGTTTCTTTAGCTGCTTTCGAATATTCAGTATCAATCATAACTCCTTTGGGATAAAGTTTTGTTGCAAAAATACCAAATTCGGTTCCAAGTTGAACAATTAAATTATTGGATAAATCTGGAAGTTTTGAACGATCATGAAATCTATGCCAAACTACATTCATACATTTTAGACTTTGAACATAATCGGTTTTAGATATTTTTTTCATTTTCATCCCCTGTAAGTCCCAGAATTATTTTTGCGGATTCTCGAGTCATTCCTTTGTCCATGAATTCTTTGATTCTTTTTTCATTTTCAACGGTGCTCATTTTTTAGATAATCCTTCAAAATATTGAATGAAATCGTCTAACGTTTCTCGTTCTCCTCTCGAATCATAAAATTTTGAATTTAGCGGAATCTTTGAAAGTTTGTTCCATTCGTCATTAGAATATTTTTCTGCAAAAACGTCTCCTTCAAAAAGAATTGTATCTGATTTTCCTTGAAATAAAATAGATGAACCTCTCATGGAATAAATGTGGATATCTCCGTTTTTAGGAGTTTCCGGTCGAGATTCATATACATTCATTTAATTTCTCTCAAAATGATTCTGAAAGTTAAATCTTTTCCCGCAAGTGGTCCTTGTGTATAAGCATCGTTTCCAGTAAGAACTACTGTTTTTTCTTCGCCTACTTTCATTCCTTCAACTGCTTTGTCGAAACCTGGAATTACTTGACCTTTTCCAAGAGTAAATTCAAATAATCCTCTTCCTTCAGATGTATCAATTTGTTTGTCATCCGCAGTTAACCAATAATCAACTGCAACTGTATCGCCTTGTTTTGCCATAGAAGGATTTAGAAAAGTAAGTAATAAAAATGCTACTAAAATCATTAAAATTAATTTTTTTTGTTTCATATTAAATCCTTAGTTAGCAAAAGATTCTCCAGATTATAAGGTGGTTGTTCAAGTAACGGTGCATTTCTGAAAATTGTATTTGGATCGTCAATTAAGAGAATATCAACTTCAGAAGGTTTAGGATGTAATTCTTCAGTTTCAAATCTAAGTGTTCGAGCACCTACACAATTATATTGTACTCGCGGGAGAATTATCGCGTCAGGAAAAACCATTCCTAACATCTGAGAAAAATATTCTTCGGGAATTTTTCCCTGAGTTTCCTGATTGAGATCTATTATTTCTGATGATCTGGAACGAACGTGTGTAACAAATTCCAAATAATTTGATGATTCAATTATTTCTCGTTCAGATTTTGAAAAAATTAAATTTGATTGTAATTTATTTATCTTGTTAATTGTATATTGAAGGATGTTTGGATTCATTTCAGCAGCATAAATTCGATCAATTTTGTCTGTTAATCGTTTTCTTCCTTTTGAACGCGTAATTCCCGATCCTAAAGAAATTAGTGTTGATAGAACCATTGGATTATAATCTCCTCTAGTTGCTAAAAAATTCTTTGTATCTTGTGCCTCTCTAATGGCTTGTTCAAGTTTGGGTTTTCGAGCATTTCGAGATCCAACTTCAATTGCCCAAAATGCTTTGCCAGATTCGAGAGCAGAATCAAGAATATCTGTAATCTCCTCTACGCTTTTTTCGTAGCGACGCATAAACTAGAATTACGTGATTCTATTAAAAACTTTTATCGAACTAATCCTCTAGCTTTTTTCCCAGATGAAGTTAATCCTCTGGCGACTCGATTTTTCTTAGTCGTAATCCATGACAGCGTTCTGTCTGATTTAATTGATGGGTGATCTCTGTCGACCATGATGACTTCGTACCATACTCGTTTTCCATCTTCACCAACCCAATAAGAATTTAATACCTCAGCATTTGGATATTTTCTTGAAGCTCTCATTTCAATAACTGATTGTTTACTTCTTGCATGAGTTCCTCTTCGAGTATATCGCTTAGGTCTTCGTCCACCCGTAAATTTAGGTCGTTTAGTTGTTCCCTTTGGAACACTTCCTCTAATTATAAAAATTCCTTGTTTTGATTTATATCCAAGCGCTCTAGCTCGATCTAATCGAGTAGGTTTTTCAATTCGTTCAAATGCTGGTCGACTTCTAAGTTCTACAAGCCAATTTTTCCAAGCGTCAGTTCCGAAATGTGCTTTTGGTCTCTTCCAAAGCTTATTGATGTATTTGTACATGGACATAAGTATGCTTGGGAAGTGCTTTTATAAAGTTTTTCTTTGGAATCGAGAGTTATTTAAGCGGGTATGAGCAGGGAATATTATGGGAATAATCTCTGGTCAAGAACTTATAGATATTGCAATTTTGACTATGGCGATGGGATATATCTTTTCAGGATTTATCCGAAAACCACAAGATGAATTATCTAGCTATTTTGGACATGATTCTTGGGCAGAATTTAAATATGCTGCTATGATCGCCACACCTGCAGTTTTATTGCATGAATTTGGACATAAATTTGTTGGTTTGTTTTACGGATTTGATTCAATTTTACATATTAGTATAATCGGTCTCGGGATTGGAGTTTTATTGAAATATGTTAAATCTCCCATTATATTTTTTGTTCCTGCATTTGTAGTTAGTACTTTAGCTGTTGCAGATCCTGCAAAATTTGCGATTTTAGCGTTGGCTGGACCGGCAACTAATTTCGGACTTTATTGGTTATCTGAAGGTATTTTATTGAGTAAAAAATGGCCTAAATATAATCATGCATGGATTGTTTCAAAAAAAATAAATATGATTTTAATGGCGATAAATATGATCCCCTTCGGAATGTTTGATGGTGCAAAAATTTTATCTGGAAATTCAACATTATATTTCGGATCATTATTAATTGGAGGTTTTTTGGTTTACAAAAATGAGCAGAAATGGAGAAACTACGCGCTGAAATTCTAGTATCTGGAAAGGTTCAAGGGGTGTTTTATAGAGCACATGCTCGTGAATTTGCATTAGAACTGGGTTTAACTGGGACGATTGATAATTTAGATACCGGATCTGTTGAGATAATTGTCGAAGGTCCAAAAAATATTTTGAAAGAATTTTATTTGTGGTGTCAAGACGGTCCAAAACTCTCAGAAGTAGAAAACGTTCAAATTCAATATACTGAGGCAACAGATGAATTCACGACTTTTAAGAGAAAATAATTTTTATTTTTACCTAGTGGGAACAGTCTTATTTCCTGAAAACTATAAACGAATATAAACAAAATCTTCAATTAAATAATACTTCGTAATATGGAATCTAATGAGTTTACTACAGAGCAAGAAACTATCGCTAATGGTTTAGTTGTTCAACGACATTTTACTCAAGAAGGTAAATCTGCATATGATATGTTTGAATATGATTTAAGAAAATCAATCATTAAGAATCCGGATGGATCTGTTGTTTTTGAACAAAGTGACGTGGAAGTTCCAAGCGGGTGGTCTCAAATTGCGACAGATATTTTAGCTCAAAAATACTTCAGACGTAAGGGAATTCCTGAAATTGAATCAGAATCTAGTTTAAAGCAAGTCGTACATCGAATGGTTGGTTGTTGGACTCATTGGGGTAAAACTCATGATTATTTTAATTCGACAAAAGATGCTCAAATTTTTTACGAGGAAATGGCATATATGATGTTGAATCAAATGGCGGTTCCAAACTCTCCGCAATGGTTTAACACTGGTTTAAATTTTGCATATGGTATTTCGGGTAAAGCTCAAGGACATTCATATGTTGATCCAAAAACTCAAGAATTAATGTATTCAAAAGACGCATATTCTCGACCACAACCACATGCATGTTTTATTTTATCAGTTAAAGATGATTTAGTAAACCAAGGAGGAATCTTTGATCTTGTAACGCGTGAAGCAAGAATTTTCAAATATGGTTCTGGTGTTGGAACAAATTTTTCAGATATTCGAGGTAAAGGTGAATCTTTATCTGGTGGAGGACAATCCTCGGGATTAATGTCTTTTTTGAAAATTAATGATGCGGCGGCAGGTGCTGTAAAATCGGGTGGTACCACTCGGCGGGCAGCAAAAATGGTTTGCTTAGATATAGATCATCCTGAAATTGAAGAATTTATTACTTGGAAATCAAATGAAGAAAATAAAGTCGCAGGATTGGTTTCAGGTAATGCAATTTGTAAAAAATATTTAAATAAAATTTTGGCAATCGCAAATGAATCTGGTGCAAATATGAGTGAAAATCAAAAATTACGAAGTGCGATTAGAGATGCTAATGCTCATCACGTTCCGGCTAGAATGATTTTGAGAGTAATGGAGTTAGCAAAACAAGGTATTGGTAAAATTGATTTTGTAGAAATGGATACTCATTATGAGGGTGCAGCATACGTAACGGTTTCAGGTCAAAATAGTAATAACAGTGTTCGAGTTTCAAATGAATTTTTTAGTGCTTTAGACTCAAATACGAATTGGAATTTGACTAATCGAACCGATGGTCAAGTTTACAAAGAAATTCCTGCTCAAAAATTATGGAATAAAATTGCGATGAGCGCATGGGTTAGTGCAGATCCCGGACTTCAATATAATACTACGATTAATGAGTGGCACACGTGTCCAGTTAGTGGTAAAATAAATGCAAGCAATCCTTGTTCAGAATATATGTTTTTAGATGATACTGCGTGTAATCTTGCAAGTATCAATTTAACCAAATTTTTTGATGAAGAAACTGGAACTTTTGATATTGATGCATTCAAACATGCAGTTCGACTTTGGACAATAACTTTAGAAATTTCAGTATTGATGGCGCAATTTCCAAGTGAAGCAGTTTCTAAAGGAAGTTATGATTTCAGAACTTTAGGATTGGGCTATGCAAATTTGGGGTCTCTTTTGATGAAGATGGCAGTACCGTATGATTCAGATAAGGGTAGAGCTATTGCGGGCGGAATAACTTCCTTAATGTGTGGCGAATCTTATTCTACTTCTGCAGAAATGGCCGGCACATTAGGCGCTTTTGCAAAATATAATGAAAACAAAGATCATATGTTGCGAGTTATTCGAAATCATCGGCGAGCAGCGTATGCTGCAAAATCTGATTCATATGAAGATCTAACTATTTTACCAACTCCGTTAAATCAAGAACTTGCACCAAAAGCGATGTTAACTGCAGCACAAGCTTCGTGGGATAATGCTTTAGAACTTGGTCAAAAAAATGGCTATCGAAATGCGCAAGTAACGGTTATAGCCCCGACTGGAACTATTGCATTAGTTATGGATTGTGACACAACCGGTATTGAACCTGATTTTTCAATTATCAAATTTAAAAAATTAGCTGGTGGGGGATATTTCAAAATCGTAAATAATTCAGTTAAACCTGCATTGAAAAAATTAGAATATTCTGATGATCAAATTAGAGATATTGAAAAATATTGTGTGGGTCATGGCTCAATTAGAGATGCTCCATTTATCAATTTCAAAACTTTATCTGAAAAAGGATTTGATAAATTACAATTAGATGCTTTAGAAAATGAGGCGAAAAATGCTTTTGAAATTAAATTTATTTTCAACAAATGGACCTTAGGTGAAGATTTTTGTAAGAATAAATTGGGATTAACGGATAAACAACTAACTAATACTAATTTCAATATGTTGAAATTTTTAGGATTTAATAAGGACGAAATTGATGCCGCAGGTGAATATTTATGTGGAACTATGACTTTAGAAGGTGCACCTCATTTGAAAGGAGATCATTATAGAATTTTTGATTGTGCAAATAAGTGTGGGCGAAAAGGAAAAAGATACATTCATCATAGTGGACACATTAAAATGATGGCTGCAGCTCAATCCTTTATTTCTGGAGCTATCAGTAAAACAATAAATATGCCTCGAGAAGTCAGTGTTGAAGATATAAAATCAGCATATTATGATAGTTGGAAATTAATGGTTAAAGCTGTTGCATTATATCGAGATGAAAGTAAATTAAGTCAACCTTTATCTTCAACATCAGGGATTAATGCTGAACTTGATGCTATCCTTACTGAAAAAATTCAAGAAGTTGGTTCAAATAAAAAATTAGAACTTGCAACTGTTGAAACAATTAATCATCACAAAGTTGGTCCTCAGGATTTGTATGTTCATACAAGTGTTAGCGAAGCAGGTAAATTGATTAAAGTTAAATTGGTCATGCCAAAAACTACGCCGAGTAATCAGGAAATTTTGGACTTTATAAGCAGTACATTAAGTTTTTCACTTTCTCGCGGACATGAAACTCAAGAACTTATTGATGAATGTTTTTCTAGTTGGAAAGATCATCCAGTCTTAAAAAAAGTTGAAGATGTATTAAGGGGTGAATACTCTCAACAAATTATTCAAACAAAACTTTCATCTACAGGTAATACTGAAGTATTGACTGAAGATGAAGAAACTGACGACGCAATTAAGGCAATGGGTTACACGGGAAGTAAGTGTGGCGAATGCGGTGCGATGATGATGCGACAAAATGGTGCATGCGAATTATGTGATGTTTGTGGCGCAACCAGTGGCTGTTCATAATATGAGTATTTCTACTAAAAATGGTGACAATGGAAACACTTCATTGTTTGATGGAACGCGCATTGGAAAAAATTCAACAACAATTGATGCGATTGGAATTTCCGATGAATTGAATGCGTTTATTGGACTTATTCAATCACGAAAATATTTTGATGATTTTGAAAAAATACAAAACGAATTATTCGTGGTTGGTGCTGATATTGCGACTCCGATTGGGACTGCACATGAGTCGAGGACTAAAAGAATTCAAGAAAGACACTTAGAAAGAATTGAGATTTTATGTAAATTTTTAGAGGCCGATATTGGCCCGATTAATAGTTTTGTAATGCCTGGTGGATCTGAAATTGGATCAATGATTCATATGTCTAGAACTCTTTCGCGTAAATTAGAACGTTCTGTTGTTAAGATAGCTCAAGAACGAGAAATTAATAAGTTCTTATTAAAATATTTAAATCGACTTTCCGATTATTTTTATCTGGCTGCATTAAAAGAAAATAAGGAATCTGGTGTTGGAGAAAAAAAGGTTTATTTTGATATCTAAATTAAACTTAACATTCCTTTGTATAGATGGATTACCATTATGGATTTCAAAACTATGTTCAGTGCTGCACTATCAAAACTTACTGATAACAAAAATAAAGCTGCCAATAAATCTGCAATTCCAAATATACGAACTAGCATTTTTTTAATTTAGATCGTTAATTTTTATTCTTTTCTGTTCCATACTATCTCTTTCTCTAAGAGTTACAGTTTTATCTTCAAGAGTTTGATAATCGATAGTTATGCAGTGTGGTGTTCCGCGTTCATCTTGTCGTCGATATCGCTTACCGATAGATCCGGCTTCATCATAAACACACTGATATTTTTCAGATAACAAATCATAAATTTCACTTGCTTTTTCAGGAAGACCATCTTTTTTCTGCAGCGGAAATATTGCAAATCTAATTGGTGCCATATTTTTTGGCAGTTTCCAAACAGTTCTAGTATCTTTACCTATTTTTTCTTCTTCAGCAAAAATATCTATTAACGAATAAGTAATTCTATCTGTTCCAAAGGCAATTTCTAAAATATGTGGTACTTCTCCTTCCACTTTGAATGAAGTATTTGATTTTTTTTGATGTTGTGTTAAATCATAATTTTTACGATCATGGACACCTGCGACTTCAACCCATGCTTGAGAATTAGTTCTAACTTCTAAATCCCATGCATCTTCTGCATAAAATGCTAATTCGTTGGGATTGTGCTGTCTATATCTGATTCGCTCTTTAGGTATATTTAATGAGTTTATTAATTCGAAAGAAATTGCAAGTGCATACGCATAACCTCTTGATTTGATAAGTCCTTTTTTTAATGCACTTTTTATTGAAATTTTATTCCAATTCTTTTTTTCATCTTGCATTGCATATGACCAGAAAGGTAGTTCCGTAGATAATATTTTTTTAGATAATTCCGTTTCTTTCTTTTGGTGTTCATGTAAAAAAATTTGACCTTCAGCTTGAGTAAATTCTCTTCCTCTTAATACATTATTTCGTGGGGAAATTTCATTTCGAAAAGCTTTACCAATTTGATAAATTCCAAATGGAACTTTTTTTCTAAAATATTCGTGATAATTTTTGAAAGGTAAATAAGTAGATGTTGCAGTTTCTGGGCGATTAAATGCTCGAGTATCTGTTGAAACTGTTGTCTCCATCATTAAATTATGATCTACGATTTTTTCTTGAAGTTGTCTTCCATTTGGTGCCAATATTTTATTATCTTTAATAAATTTTAGAAGTTCTTTGTTGCTCATATTTCCTATATTAAATTCATCGGGATTTTTTCCATCCTTAATTAATTGTTCTTCAATTAATTTATCTACTCGATGTAATCCGCCTTTTTCATCTTTAATTAACGGATCTGTAAATCCTCCAAGGTGACCTGATGCTTCCCATACAATTTCCGGTGAAATCAATGGCGTTTCGACTTCCCACATATCAAATTTTGAAAATGTTTTTCGGATTTGATTTTCAACTCGATTTTTAAGTAGTTTTCCGAGAGGTCCATATGTATAAAATCCTGCAATTCCATCATAAATTTCTGGTTCCGGACCCCAAATTAACCCGTTTTTTTTAATAAATGCAGATATATCGACCATATTTAATCTAAGGAGGAGAATATTAAAGACTTTCTTTGCCCGAGAAAATTTTATATAGAACGTCACACTTTGATAGATATGGCTTTAGAAATCATTGGTGCAATTATTTGGGGTGCAATTATTGGTTTAATTGATATTGGGTTTATGATTTCAGATTTGTCGGGTGATGCTAAATCTACAATAATGCATGGTCTTTCTTCGATGATTTATATTATTGCTTTGACTTTCGCTGCATTAAATATTGGATTTATTGTCGGAATGGGATTACCTAGTTTTCTATCTAACCAATATATTATGTTAACATTATTGGGATTGCTTGCGGTGATTGTAACGCATGCTAAATCTGCAGTATTTTCTAGGGCAAGAGGTCCAGGTACACACGAACGGTGGGCACACAGTTTAGTTATTGGAATTTTGGTTGCAGGAACTCCTTATATTTGGCCATTTGTTGAATCATTTTTACCATTCTAAATGAAAATCTTAGATAATTTGGGAATACCGTATAATGTTAATTGGACAAATAGTAAATCTGTTTCATTAAAGATTGATGAACTGGGTGTTAGACTAAATGTTGGAGAAAAAATACCGATTGAATTTATTGATGCATTTTTAATGAAGAAAAAAATTTGGATAAAAAATAATTGGAAAAAATATGAATCTGCTCGAAATATTTATTTATATTTAGGTAAAGAGGTTGAAGGTCCGATCGATGAGAAATTTTATCGTTCTGAAACTCGAAGGATTGTTGAAGGATTGGTTGAATTACATAATGTATCTGATAAATTTAAAATAAACAATATTTTTATTAAATCTCAAAAAACGCGTTGGGCATCTTGTTCGAGTAAAGGTAATTTAAATTTTAATTGGAAACTTGCAATGGCACCATATGACGTAATTGAATATGTTGTACTTCATGAATTGTGTCATCGATTAGAAATGAATCATTCAAATAAATTTTGGAATCATGTTAGTGATATGTGTCCGGATTATAAGCAACATAAACGGTGGTTAAAGGATAATCATTTCAGATTAACTATTTGGTAGAATTATATTTCTTTACCCATTCAGTTATTACAAGTGAATCGGCGGATATTTCAGAATGAATCGTTGAAGAAAATTTTACAGACTTATTACACCCGTAACATTTAACTCTTGAATCGTGTTTGAATTTTTGTTTTCCTGAATTTAAAGCTCGTTTGCAATTTATACATACCCAA
The DNA here is from genome assembly GCA_014239585.1 of Nanobdellota archaeon. GTDB lineage: Archaea > Nanobdellota > Nanobdellia > UBA10117 > ARS21 > ARS21. The sequence continues at coordinate 73,186 of JAAZYP010000001.1, read as the reverse complement.
CCAACAAATTCCATTATATTTTTTTCCAGGATATTTCAAAATAAGTTGGTGAATTTTCTGAATCAACAATTGCAACTAATACATTTTTCTTTGTAGAATTTGCAACTCTGGCCATACCTGAAAAGTTTTTCCATTGAAGTTTGGCAGAATCTTTATTCACAAATAACAACCATCTTGCATGTTTATCGTTCTGATTATATACTCTAAAATCGCATCCAAATTTCAATCCACTTTTTAGAATATATCCTTTTGATCTCATATCTCGATATACTGAAAATCTTTCAGCCAGATTTCTCTGTTTACGAGACAATTTTTTTAGTGCTTCAGTAAAAGATAGACCTATATCTATCTTTTCACGTTCAATTAGAAAAAGTGTTTCTTCTGAACTCAATACTAATTTTCCTGAATCGACTGTTCCGAAATTTTTTGTGTGTAGGTTTGTATTTTCGAGTATCGTTTTGTCACCGACAAGTTTACCTAATTCCATTAAAAAATTACCTTTTTATACATTAAAAAAGTTATTCAATTATGAAATTGAGGATACTTGGAACATCTTCAGCATTTCCAACAAGAACTCGTAATCATACTGCAAATTTGTTGAATTATTCTGGAGAAAGTTTATTATTTGATTGTGGAGAAGGTACGCAGCGACAGCTTCGAATTTCGAATGAAAATCCTCAAAAAATTACTAAAATTTTTATTTCGCATTGGCACGGTGATCATGTTTTGGGATTACCGGGATTACTTCAAAGTATGGGCATGAATCGAAGAACTTCACGATTAGAGATTTATGGTCCAGTCGGAACTAAGAAAAAATTAGATGCAATTATGAAAGCATATGAATCAGATAGATTAAGTTATAGAATTGATATTTTTGAACTTAAAAACAAAACTGTAAAAACAATTTTTGAAAATGAAAAATATAAAATTAATTCGGTTTTATTAACGCATCCAATTCCTTGCCTGGGTTATGCCTTTGAAGAAAAAGAAAAAATACGGATAGATACATCTTTTTTGAAAGAATTGGGTGTTAAGACCAAACATCCGTCCTTGAGAGATCTAACTCTAAAAAAGGATATAATTATTGACGGTAAAAAGATTAGTTGGAAGAAATCAACTTATATTCAATCTGGAAAAAAATTTACAGTGACTATCGATACTGCGTATTGTGATCAAATTGTTGATTTAGCCAAAAATTCAAATGTGTTCTTATGCGAGTCAACATTCTCAAATAAAATTAAAGATTCTGCTGAAAAGGGCGGTCATATGACTTCTAAGGAAGCTGCTAAATTGGGCAAACGTGCAAAAGTTGATCATTTAATATTGACTCATTTTAGTCAACGATATCGTTCAGTAAAGGAGTTAGAACTTGAGGCAAAATCGGTATTTAAAGGTAAACTGAGTATGGCTCGAGATTTTATGGAAGTTAAGATCTAGACTCTTCTGCCAATAATCTATCGATTAAATAATTTTCTCTTCGTCGTCTTGAAGATTTATCCAAATTATCCAATATAATCGATTTAAGTTCATCTTTTGAATCTAAAAGATATAATATGGATAACCAATCGTATTTATTATTGCTCGAATTCCAATATTTATTTGTCATATCAATTAAATATTTTGATTCTTCAGAAATAATTTCTTTAGTAAATGTGTTTTGTTTTCTTAATGTACATTCTAAAAACTGAGGATTCGGTTCAGTGGAAGATAATGATTCTAAAAATGGATTAAAATTTATATTTGAACGAATATTTAAATCCAACAAATATTCGTGTTCAAAAGATCTAAAATTGAAAATTGCTTTTTCAGGCGGAATTCGTTGTTTATCAATTATTTTATTTCCTACCAACATATATTTTGTATCATTAACTTTTCTTAATCGTTTTATGATTCCGTCAAATGGTCGTTTAATTATTAATCTTCCATCTTTATTTCGTCTAGCTCTAGACGGTTTATTATCACTCGTTTTGTAATCTCTTGCTTCTCGTGCAAAATCATCAACTAACAACTTATCTAAATTAAATGTTACTGGTGCAAAATCAATATTATCAAAATCTGAATTATTAATATACCATTGCGAAATAGTATATTTTACTTCCAAGAGATCATCTAAAAAATTCATTCTTCATCTAGCCAATCTAGGAATTTTTGCCAGATTGATTTTGAAGATTTAGTTTTCTTTGATTTGACTTTATTTTTCTTTGGTTTTGTTTTTTTAATTTTTACTTTAGTTTTAGGTTCAGAATCCAACCATTTTAGGAATTTTTGCCAAAATCCATTTTGTTTTGTTGATTTTACTTTTTTCTTGATCGATTTGATTTTCTTTGGTTTTTGTTTGGATTTATTTTTCTTTTGTTTAATCGGTACCTCAATTTCTTCATTCATCCATTTATTAAATTTCTTCCAATAACGTGTTAATTGTGACGGTTTCTTTGATTTGACTTTATTTTTCTTTGGTTTTGAAATTACTTTAGTTACAACTTTAGTTCTTTTTCGATTTTTTTGATATTTGATCCAATTATCTCTAATTTTAGAAAAAATGGTTTTACGTTTTTTTGGTTTTAGATCTAAATCTTTTTCTAATAATTCTAAATCCTTCATCCACGAATCATTATTATTTCTGAACATTGAAAGAATCATCATAACTAAAATTATTGGAAAAATATACCAATATCTAACAAGATAACTATTTTCAGATATTACTAAATTCGTAATATAACTTGATGATGTTCCAATAAAACTTGAAACTTTTGAAGTAAATGAATTAAACGCTGAGGTAATTTTTGATGTTGTTTCGCCAGTTAGTTCATTAATATTTGAGAATACACGATCAATTCCACCTTGTTTTGCAAGTATATTTATGGATAATTTAGTTGAAGATCTATCTGATTCAGCAATTAATTCAACATTATATAGTCCTAATTCTGCATCTCGTGGTAAAGATACAAATAAATATATTGTCTCTTCGGAATTGCCATCAATTGTTACCGTTCCTGGATTTAATTGCGCATATTGTGTGGCATCACCCGTTAATGTTAATTGGTAATTATCTGATCGAGTTCCCGTATTTTTCAAAGTTATCGGGATTAATGTTCCCGTTCCAATTCCTAACTCGACAGTCGATTTTGAATTTGCTGAAACAGAATAACATGAATTTTCATCGTTTACCGTTACATCGATTACTGATTCTAATTTTTTACCTTCGATATTTTGTATGTTTGCAACAATTGATGATTTAAATTTCCCGGATGGTGTAGAATAATCTGTTGAAAGGGTTAATTGTACTATTTTTGATTCTTCGGAATTTAATCTAACTAACGACTCATCTAATTTTGACCACGGAGTTCCCTTCATACTTAACGCATATGTCTCTTCAAATCTACCTGAATTTAGCAACAATACATCAACAGTTTTACTATCTCCGGGACATAATTCTATTGAATCTGTTGCTACTGTCATTGTAGATTTGCGACAACTCAATACATTAGCAGTTATTGTTGTTGAATCAGTCTTATCGCTGTTTAATGACTTTGTAATAACTTCAAACTGATAATTTCCTACTGTTCCCGTTCCTGGAACCAATATTAAATCGAAAGTTTTTGATGATCTTGCTGGAATTGAAAATTGATCTGAACTAATTGAGGACCAAGAATTTCCATTTAATTCTAATCCAAAATTATTTTGTTCTGATCCAAAATTTTCAACAGTTAATGGAATTTTAACTTCCGAATTATCGCAAAATGAGGCAAAATTTTCAGATGCGATTAAATCGAAATCGAAACAATCTTCTGAATTTAGCATTAACTCTTTTGAAACAACTGCATCTGTTGTTCTTGATTGTGCAGTAACTGTTACGGAAAAATCGCCATATTCTCCATCTTCGGGAAGTACATATAAATTAAATTCTTCGCTTTCTCCGGCAGATAACGTCATTGATGTTTTACTTAAACTTCCCCATTGTGCTACCTCTCCTGAAATTAGTAAATCATATGTTTCAGTCCATCTTCCGTCGTTGTTTAGATTTAATGAAAAATCTCCGGTGGTTCCCGAACAAACTGTTCTTTGACTATTTTGTACCGAAAGACTTAATCCGTTACATTCTGGAACTTCAATATTAAAACTAATTTGTTCAGTTCTACCTGATGAAGATGCAGTAAATTTGAGATTATGAGTTCCAGTTTGTGCGTACATAGATGGAGTCACATACAGATAGACATTTCCTCTTTCATTGGGTGCTAACGTTATTCCCGATGGTGCCATAACTGTCCATTGACTTGCATCTCCTGAAAGACCAAAATTATAGGATTTATATGAATCATCTTGATTGATTATTTCGATAGTCACTAATTCAGTTGTTGTTGGACAAATAGAATGATTTACTGTATCTGCACTAATTGTAAATCCTGCATATACTGGACTCGCCAGCATTAAGAACGTAAGTACGATTATAAGACGTTTCATATCACTTGAGATTTAATGAAAACGATATATAAATATTTATGCTATAAACTAGTCATAATAAAAAATAAAAAGAGAGGGAAAAATCCCTCAACTTTAATAGTAAACTTTCTTAGACTTTTTTCGTCCACGAGTTGGTTTAGTTCTTCTTAATCCACAACCGTTTTGATGTAACATCCAAACAATTAATAGACCTGCAATAATCCATGCAACTGAGATACCTTCGTCTCCGTCACCACTTGACAATCTTGCGTCTAGTAATGCTTCGATTTGTTCTTCAGTTAAACTATCTGAACCACTTGCTGCTGCGTTAACACTGATGCTTCCTGAATAGGAATCTGATGCATCTGCGTTAGCTGCTCGAACTACCAATAAATCTTCACCACTTGCTCCATTTGGAACAGTTAAAGTAAAGTATCGAACTACTTCTTCGTCTTCTTCAATAGTGAAGTAACTTGAAGTTTGTGTTGCTCCAGCTACTGAAAGAGTTACTTGAACATTTTCTTCGTCGCCTTCTCCATTATTCAATATTGTTACAGCTACATCAACAGTTTCACCTGCTTGTGTACTTGCATCATATTGAACAGAAGTAACTAAAATACTATGTTCATCTCTTTCAACATCGAAACTGAATTCATTATCTGCGGACATCCACAAATATTCTGCAGCTTCATCTGCTGTTGCTCTTACAACTACTTGATAAGTTTCATCTGCATCTGCATCATCTTCTAGATCAAAACTGAATCGAAGCGTATCTTCTTCTTCGTCGCCTAGATTGAATTCTGCAGTATCGTCAACACTAGAAATTCTTCCATTGCTATCCGTTAACCATGCTTCAAAAACTACGTCTGTCCAAGTTGATCCGCCACATTCTTCGTTCTCTAATTCGAGTTCGATCGTAACAGTGTCACCTGGGTTGTATTCATCTTCAAGTTCGCCATCATTTGTAATCAATGCTGAACAAGCTTCTTCTGAAGTTGCAGCGTTTACAGTCAAACTAACGGTTCCTGAAAGATCAGTAACTACAGTTGTATTGGTACCTGCACTTGTTGCAACTAATGTAATAGAATAAGGACTGCTTGAAGCAGCTAAATCGCTATTAACAACGAATGTTGCACTTGCAGTTCCGCTAGCACCAGAGCTAACTGGATCTAATGTAACCGTTTGTGTTTGTGTTGGTAATGCTGCGCCACTAACTACTAAAGTTACGGACTCTGCCGCAGCTGAAGTTACTCCCGTATATGGGAAAGAGATAGTTACTGTACTATCACCTTCAGTGATTGTGCCTGCGCTTCCTACGCCAGCAGTACCTGCACTTACTGGAATCATTAAAGTTAATAATACCAGAAATGCTGTCATTGTTTTTTGTAATATTTTTTCCATTTTATATTTCCTCCGAAGTACTTCGGAACGGAGTATGATTTATCTTCGTGATTTTTTCTTTGAAGATTTTCTTTTTTTCTTTTTTTGTGAAGATCTGATTTGATCGCCATGCACTAACCAAATTGCACCGCCTGCTGTTCCAAGAACAATCAATAATGAAATAAGTGTTACAATTGATGTATCTCCTAATTCAGAAAAAGTGTTTCCAAACAATGCATCGGTAAATGTTGAAATACTTATTCCTGAAATTGTTAGAGTTAATGTTTTTGATGCGACAACTTCACCTCCGGATTTCAAGTTAATTACTGCGTTATTCGTTGATTGTGCATTTTCGCCAGGTTGTAAATAAACACTGAACGTTGAAGTTTCACCTGCTGGAACACTTAATGTTTCAGGAGTTATTACTGCTGCACCCCATGCGTCAACACCTATTGCTTCAACTTCATAAGTTACTGCTGAATCTCCGTTATTTGTAACTGTTAAAATATACTTAGTGTTCATTCCTTGTGTACCTTCTTCTGAACTTTGTCCGGAAAGTATTGTTGTATCTGAACTTGCAGTTCCCGCACATGTTGAACTCAGAGTTAAAGTTTGTAATAAATACGAACCATCTTTATTAGAATTTGAGTTTCCATCATGTCTTGAATAAATTTTAACTTCATGATTTCCTGTTGCTGCGTTCGAAGGAATAGCTACATTAATTGTTGTTGTTTCAGTATCTCCTGCATCAATATTTTCAGTGTAATTGTGCCATTGGTCATACTCAAAACTCGGTATCTTTACTCGAACCAACATATCGTCATCTTCATCTAGATCGTTTGTTCCAATATTTACTAATTCGATATTTAATTCTGCAATTTCACCAGGACAATAATCATCAGAAATTAGTGTTTTTGGAATCATATGTCTTGATTCTTTATCAACATTAAATTCAAGGTAAAGTCTATTAGATATTTCATCACCATCATCGGTTCCATCTGAAGAAACCTCCCCGGTTGCAACTAATTCAATAATATAATCTCCTTCTTTTGCATCAAAAGGAATTTGAAAATCAATATCAAAGTTATTTGAATCTTCGTTTTCTTCTAAATCAAAGGTTTCTGAATATGTTTCATCAACCATATCATCACCGTCTGCAGCTAAATATACTCGATATTCTAATTCAATATCGGTTATGCTATCATCATTATTGTTCGTATAATCGTTATTTATTTCAATATCTTCAATCCGCACTATGTCTCCAGGATATGTATCCGTATCATCATTTGTTATATCTTCAAAATTTGCAGTGATTTCCAATCGAGAATCGTGTGAATTTTCAAATACAGATAATTCTAAATTTATGGATTGTGATGCTCCATCTTCGTCATCGTAGGTTAATATTCCAGAATAAATACCGTATTCAGTTTTACTATTACTTGTATTGAAAGTTGTATATGTTACATTCAAATACTCTGAATTTCCTGCCGTTAAAGTTGATGGCGTATTTGTATTTGAACCAGTTAAATTAACTTCCTGATCCCAATTTAATTTCAAATTGGGGTATGATATGTTAGTCCAACCTGCATTTACATTTCCCGTATTATTTAATAAAATTGAAAATGTTTCTGAATTTCCTCTAGAAATTGTTTCTTCCGAATCAACAGTTTTTGTAATTGTTTTGTCTTCAGGTACAATTAAATAAAATGTTTCTGAATTAGTATCTGATGAATTTGAGCTATCTGAATAATTAATAGTATATGTATATGTTGCATTTGGCGTGTATTGATCTGCGGCTACCGAATATGTTGCGGTGCTTGAAGAATTAGTATTAACAAATAAGGAAGTTGTATCTAACGTTAAAGTGATTCCTGAATTTGAAGTTGTTCCACTTATATCTACAGTATAATTTGAAGATAAATCATCATTTGAAAATGTTAATGTTCCGGATTTGCTTCCCGCATGATTTACATTTGAATTATTAATATCTGTACTAACAGATACATTTGATACCACGGTTGCAGCTACTGCAGTTAAACTTACTAGAATTAACAGTAATATACTCAACAATTTTTTTGATTTTACCATTTGTACGTACCGGAGAGTCGTTACACTCCGTATTTTTCTTACTGCCCAGTAACACTTAAAAAGTGCTCGAGCTTTCGAAGTCGAAACTTATTTAAATCAAATTTACGGCGTTAAATTGGGTCCATAGCTCAGTTTGGATAGAGCGACAGCCTTCTAAGCTGTAGGTCGCGGGTTCAAATCCCGTTGGGCCCGTCCCACATTTTATACTAAGAGTTAAAAACTTTTGACTGCTAGAATTCTTATGAGCAGCTTTGCACAAATCGAGAAAAAATGGCAAAAACGTTGGCGAGATAATAAAGTATTTTCTGCCAGAATAAATTCAAAGCGAAATAAATTTTACAATCTTGAGATGTTACCTTATCCTTCAGGAACTGGTCTTCATACCGGTCATGCGCGAAATTATTCGCTCGGCGATGCGCTCGCAAGATATAAACGAATGAGAGGATTTAATGTAATATATCCTATGGGTTGGGATTCTTTCGGATTACCTTCTGAAAATGAAGCAATTAAACGGGGTGTTCATCCAACAATTAGTATCAAACAAAACATTGCAACTTTCAAAAAACAAATGAATGCTATGGGTTTAAGTTATGATTGGGATCGCGAAATAAGTACACATAACCCCGAATATTATCGTTGGAATCAATGGCTTTTTTTAAAATTACTTGAAAATAAATTAGCATATAAGAAAAAAACATCTGGAAACTGGTGTCCGGGTTGTAATACTACTTTGGCAAATGAGGATGTTAAAGATGGGCTCTGTTGGAGATGTGATTCGGAAGTAGTTCAAAAAGATATTGATCAGTGGTTCTTTAGAATAACAAAATTTTCTAATCAATTATTATCTGGATTAAACAAAATAAATTGGTCCAATCATCTTAAATCACTACAACGAAATTGGATAGGTAAAAGTGAGGGATATGAAATAAAATTCAAAATAGAAAATAAACAAGATATCTCGGTTTTTACTACTCGTCCCGATACTTTATTTGGATGTACATATATGGTTCTTGCGCCAGAACATCCGTTAGTTAAAGATTTAGTTTCGGGAACTAAAATTGAACCTAAATTTAATAAATTTATAAATAAATTATCTAAACAAAATGAACTTGAACGAATATCTAAAGAAAAGGAGGGCTTATTCATCGGTAAATACGCGATAAACCCGATAAATGATAAAAAAATACCTATTTTCATTGCAAATTTTGTTTTAATGGGGTATGGTACGGGTGCAATAATGTCCGTTCCAGCGCATGATACACGTGATTATGAATTTGCTAAAAAGTATAAACTTCCTATAAAACAAGTTATTCAAAATAAGAATACTTCAATCGATAAATCATATTCTGGTGAAGGAAAATTAATTAATTCCGGAAAATATACTGGATTATTTTCAGATAACGCAAGAGAAAAAATTGGTGTTGAATTAATTAAAAAAAATCTCGCTAAGAAAAAAATTAATTATAAAATTAGAGATTGGAATATATCTCGGCAAAGATATTGGGGCACTCCAATTCCGATTATTTATTGCAATAAGTGTGATATGGTCCCGGTCCCGGAAAAAGACTTACCCGTTAAATTACCAAAAACTGTTGATTATAATACTCTAGCAAAATCACCTTTAGAAACAAATTCTTCATTTGTTAATGTTAAATGTCCTTCTTGCGGTGGTCGTGCAAAACGTGAAACTGATACTATGACTACTTTCGTAGATTCGGCATGGTACTATTTCCGCTATTGTGATCCGAATAACAATAAATCAATTTTTGATAAAACCAAAATTGGATATTGGATGCCAATAAATCAATATATTGGTGGAACTGAACATGCAGTTGGACACCTACTATATTCTAGATTTATTACTAAATTCTTGAAAAAATTAGGTTATATCAACTTTGATGAACCTTTTTTGAATCTTTTGAATCAAGGTATGGTAAATAGGGGTGGTTCAAAAATGTCAAAATCAAAAGGAAATGTTATCGATCCACTCGACACGATAAATGAATATGGTGCAGATACATTAAGGACATATCTACTATTTATTGCATCACCTTCAACTCCTTTTGAATGGTCAGATAAAGATATTAAGGGTGTTCATAAATTTTTAAATAAAATATTGGACTCTCCAAAATTGAAATTTGGTTCAATAAAACGTAAATATATTGAAAGTCTCACTCAAACAAAAATATTGAATTGTACTGAACATTTTGAAAAATTGGAATTAAACAAAGTTTTAATCGAATTGATGGATTTTTATTCAGAGATTGAAAAATATCCGTCTAAATTTGCATTAAATTCATTTTTACGAATGTTATCTCCTTTTGCGCCACATATCTCTGAAGAAGTATGGGAGCGGATGGGAATTAGAACCATGCTTGCAAAATCGTCTTGGCCAAAATTTGATAAATCTAAAATAAATAAAAAAGCTGAACAAAATGAAGAATCAATTAGAAAAACTGTATCTGATATAAAACAAATATTAAAAATTACAGGTAAACGTGCAAAAATAATTTATTTATATGTGATCCCGTCTGAATTAAAAAATTATACTTTAGTATCTTCCGAATTATCTTCTAAACTAAATTCAGAAGTTAGAGTATTCGCAGTTAATGATTCAACTAAAATTGATCCGGAAAACAAGTCAAAAAAGGCTAAGCCCGGAAAACCCGGAATATATTTAGAATAACTACTGCGTAATTACAACTCAAGGTTTTATATTATTATTTAGAAAAATAAGTATGCTTAAATCTTACAAAATAGGTTCGCGTGGTTTAAATCGCACCGAACTAAATAAATCAAATTGGGTTCATTTAGAAAATGCTAAATCGGTAGATTTTGATTCGATAAAGGAATTAAAAATTAGAAAACAAGATTTTAAATCTTGTATAGATCGGCTCGAACGCTCACGTATTGTTGTTAGAGAAAATTATAATTTGATTTTACTTAAAATAAATTCAAAAAAAACAAATAGAAGTTCAACGATTGGTATGTTTCTTTTTGATAAAAAATTTGTTACGGTTCATGGTTCAAATTGTCCTTTTGTATTGGATATTGTTAATCATCCTGAAACGATTAAAAGTATAAATAATTTGATGATTAGAACAATTCAAGAAATTACTAAGACTTTTTTTGTTGAAACTGATCGTTTAGAAGAAGAAGTTTCAAAGATTGAAGAAAGGATTAGTTCAAGTTCATCTAAATCTACTATTTCAAAATTATTTAAAGTCAGAAAAAATTTGGTATTTTTAACACGGAGTGTAGCTGGTAATCGTGATGTAATTAATAGTATGATTTCAAATGCAGCTGTATTCAAATTAAATAAATTGGAGAAATTAGATTTATCTGAAATTCATACTGATCAAATTCAACTTGCTGAAACTATGGCGATTTATCGAGAAATATTAAGTAATGCTGTAGAAATTTATAACTCAAATATTTCACATGAGATGAATAAAATTATACAACGATTAACAATTGTAGGTTCATTCATATTATTACCTACCTTAATTGCTAGTATTTACGGTATGAATTTTAAACCAAGCACATCACCATATAATATGCCTGAACTAACTTGGAAATATGGTTATATTTTCTCATTGGGTTTAATGGCAATTTCAATTATAGGTACTTATTCATATTTTAGAATTAAGAATTGGGTTTAAATTTTTCGTAACTTTTTACTTTATTTTTTATTATGTTCATTGTTTTTCCTGTACCAATTCCGGTTTGAATTTTAAATTTCATAAATTTTGGTTTGTAAATTAATTCGAAAAATAAATTATGGATGATATTCCAAAATTTCCCTCGCTTAGTAAAGGTATCATCGTAATCAGGTACTAATTTTGAATTAATCGCTGCAGAAAGATGTCCTCGTGTCAAAATTTTAATTTCTCCATCGTCAGAAATATATTTTGATTTTTTTCCGCGTTTAACATTTAATTCTATATCAAATTCCTGTCTTAAATAAAAATCAATATCTTTCTTAAAATGAATCTTAACTTTAGATCTTACTCCTCGAGAGGTAATTATTTCATCATATGATTTTACTTTAAATAATTGGTAACTTTGCCTATTTGCCCAATATCTTATTGCATTTATTACTTCATCTAAATCAAAAACTGAATTTGCTAGAACTACTGCATTATCTCGTCCAATTTTTTGATCTTTTACGGGCATAGTTCCTATTCTAAAGCTTATTATTTAAACTTTGAGATTATTTGATTTATAGATAATTTTTCTTCCTTTCCTGAAAGAATATTCTTCAAAATATATTTTTTAGTTAAGCGTTCCTTTTTTCCAATGATAAGTACATTTTCAAATTTTTGTTTGTTTGCATAATTTAGGGAACTTTTCAAATTTCGTGCATTAAGATTATATGCACAAATTATTCCTTCTTTTCTTAATTCAGTAATAATTTTTGAAATATCTGATTCGATCGAAATAATAAATAATTTATTAGATTTGGATTTTGTTAATAACACTAAATCCAATAATCTGGTTAAACCGACAGATATTCCTACTCCAGTTAATTCTTTTCCTGTTAGATCAAAAATTAACTGATCATACCTTCCTCCGCCTCCTACAGACATACCTACACCAACGTCAATTTCGTAGACAGTTCCAGTATAATATTCTAACCCTCTTGCTAAACTTAAATCTAACTTTACTTTTGTGGGATTTAATTCAATATTATTGATTTTATTAAATAACGTTTCTATTTCAGAAAAATCTATTTTTAATTTGAGTTTATTCAATTCAGATTTAACTTTTTTAGGTGAACCTTTGATAAAAACTAATTTTAATAATTTTGATGACTCAATTCCTTCTGATGCGAGTTCAGATTTAATTCCCGCTAGACCAATTTTATCAAATTTATCAATTATTCTTAATACTAGATTATATTTGGATTCAGTAATATTTAGTTGGTTAAAAATCTGATTCATTACATTTCGATTATTTATTTTGAATGTTGGTTTTAAATTTAAGCTATCAAAACCGTAACTCATACATGCAATTAATTCTGCATCACAAGCTATATCTGTTGAACCAATGATATCGATATCTGCTTGCATAAATTCTCTAGTTCTTCCTTTTTGCGGTCGGTCATATCTAAATACGCTTCCAATATTATAAAATTTTGATGGTAATGAAAACTGATTGGTTCCTGCAATTCTTGCCAAAGGTACTGTTAAATCATATCTTAATGCAAGTTCGCGATTTCCTTTATCTTTAAATTCGTAAATTAATTTTTCATCAGTACCGTATTTACCTTTTAAGGTAGATGCATATTCAAAAATTGGTGTTTTAATTGGATTAAATCCGAATAAATCAAAACTGGTTTGAAATGCATTAATTATTCGATTTAAATCTTCGGCTCTATTACCAATATAATCTGATGTTCCTTTTGGTGTTTGTAATTTCATATTTAATTTATCCCTCCAATCTTATTAAAATTTGGGTTAAAAAATTTGATTAAGAGGGAGAAGGCCGTGATTTGAACACGGGTCCTCCGCACCACAAACAGAGAGGATAACCAAGCTACCCCACCTTCTCCACTATCTACTTCTAAATTGTTCCGTTTAAAAGATTTACGAGAAATCGAGCTAGAAAGATTATTCCAGAATGTGGGGGTAATCAACTCGATTCATGTTTTTTCGTTAAATTTGAGATTTAAAAGCTTTAGGGCAATCTTAATTAATCAATATCGCAATCTCATTAATATGGTTACAAATAAAGACGTGGCAGAAAAATTATATCAAATTGCAGATCTTTTAGATATACAAGATATTCAATTTGAGCCAATTGCGTATCGTCGTGCTGCACGTTCTGTTGAAGATGAATCTCAAAATCTGAATAAATTATACAAATTAGGTGGCGTCGCGGCATTAAGGGAATTGGATGGTGTTGGAAAGGGGATATCAAAAAATATAGAATATATCTTAACAAATAAAGGTAAATCTGACAAACTAAATAATTTATTCAAAGAAATATCAAAGGGAGTTTTAGATATACTTCAAATTCCTGGGTTAGGTCCTAAAAAGGTTAAACGACTTTATTATGAATTGAAAATAGATACAATTACTAAATTGAGGCTTGCAGCAAAAAAGGGTAATATCCGGAAATTAGATGGATTTGGAGAACGAACTGAAACTGAAATTTTGAATAATTTAAATCGCAAAAAGAAATCGCAAAATAGAATTTCAATAACGGATGCTCTTCCTATTGCAAAAAGAATTGTTAAGATATTAAAAAATCATAATGCTATTCAGAAAGTAAATTATATGGGATCTCTGCGACGAAAAAAGGCAACGATTGGAGATATCGATATTTTAGTTTCCTCAAATAATCCGAAGAAAGTTATGGATTTTTTTACACAAATGTCTACGGTTACTAAAATTTTGGTTCAAGGTGATACTAAAAGTTCAATTATTTTTGAAGGATATTTACAAATAGATCTAAGAGTTGTTCCACCCAACTCATATGGTGCGGCTGCACAATATTTTACGGGAAGTGTTGAACATAATGTACTTTTAAGAAAAATTGCAATAAAACAAGGTTACAAACTTTCGGAATGGGGATTATTTGACCGTAAAACTGGTAATCAAATTGAAGCAAAAACTGAGAGATCAATATATCTAAGATTAGGTTTAAAATTGATTCCTCCCGAACGCAGAATAGGCGGAAATGAATTTCGTGCGTTTTCAGTAGAGAAGAATTAATAACTCTTAACTATGAAAAAGTTTTATGAAACAATCCGATATTATTCGTTGGTATTCGCGTCAAGATGTCGGATTGGCAATAGTTAAAGCTTCAGAAAATAAAGAAGTTGCAGTAAGATTGGTTTCAGGTGGATTTGGTAAACGTCCAAACGTTTTACAGTTTCCAAAAGATGTTTCTAATTTTGCAAGATCTGGAGTTACTTCATTTCATATTTCTGTTGAAAACTGGTCTGATCCGTTAAGATTGAGTAGTGAAAGCACTGAACATTTTATGTCGGAATTACGTGAAAGTTGGGATTTAATCATAGATATCGACTGTCCGTGGTTTGAATATTCTCGAAAAACTGCAAGATTGATAGTTGAATATCTAAAGAGTCAGGGTGTGAAAAATATTGGCGTTAAATTTTCAGGAAATAAGGGTTGGCACATTGGTGTTCCTGCCGAGTCATTTCCAGAATATATCTTTGCAGGAAAAGTTGAAATTAGGAAAACATTTCCTATTTTATTAGACAGAATTTTGAAAAAAATAAAGACTGATTTGAATGATTATCTCAATAATATAAATTCCAGTTATTATGAATCTAATTTAAGTGAGATTCTTAGAAAAACAAGTAAGAGTAAAGATGAAATAAGTAAAAATAATAAAATAAATTTTTTGAAATTGATGGATATTGATCTCGCAATGGCAAGTCCCAGACATCTTATACGGAGCCCATATAGTCTTCATGAAAAAAGGGGCTTAGTCTCAATAGTAATCGATGAGAAAAATATTGAAAAATTTGAATTTGATGATGCTAAACCCGAAAATGTCGATAATATGAAAATATTTTTGGATAGATCAAAATCTGTAAAGAATGAAGCTAAAAACTTATTTACAGGCATAAATTTGGATGAAGAAGAATCTTCAACAAAAAAATATGATTTTGTTAAATTGGAACTTAAGGATGAAATATTCCCGCCTTGCATGAAACGAATTTTGAATGGGTTGGAGGATGGTCGTAAACGAGCGTTATTTTCATTAATTAATTTTTACAAAAATTTTGATATGGATTGGCATGATTTGGAAGCTAAAATATATGATTGGAATTCTAAAAACAAACCTCCTTTGAAAAAGGGGTATATAAAATCTCAACTATCTTGGCATCAAAAACAGAATAAAGTCGTTCCGCCTCCGAATTGTAAAGCTCATTATCAAGAAATAGGTGTGTGTTTTCCAGATAATACTTGTAAAAAAATAAAAAACCCATTAACTTATGTTTCTTTCAAATCCAAATAATATTCTGAAATATATGAATGTACTTAAAGTAATCTTTGACAAATAACTATGGGTGATGCATTTACTTACGAAGATATTTATGAACTGTTTAGAAATGAACAATACTCTTCAGACTTACAAACTTTGACTATTGATGATCTTAAACGTATCAAGAAATATTTCGAAGAAAAAAATGATGAAACAAAAAATCAAGATCAATCATTAAATTTATTTTCTACTACGAATCGAGCTAAAATTCAAGTTGAATTATCTAATGCTACACGCGTAGTTAAAGATATGTTAGAGCGAAGAGAGCGAAAAGTTATTTCACGTGCAGTATTTAATAGTAGAAGCGATGATTCGATGCGAGATACGAGTAACATGCTGAATGCTGAAGAAATATTGTATGATCAATTGATTAAACTCTTACAAACATCTCGAAAATCAATATTGGAGACTATTGAAAAAAGTGATAGCCTAACCTCGGTGAATAAATCTGAAATTAAATCAACGGAATATTATGCTCAAGAAACCATTCCTGAATTTTTTGGTCCAGATATGAACAAATTTGGGCCTTTTTCGCGCGGAGATATTGTATCTATACCTCAATCGATATCTGATATATTATTGACTCAGGGAAAAATTGGAGATAAAAAACCATTAGACTTAGATCCATCTGACTTAAATCAACCTATCGAAGAACTTAAAAATGAAGTGATCACAGGTGATATAGATAGTCAAAATGAAATTTCCAAAACAAACACGGACATTCTGTCCTTCAAAAAAGTGCAAGAAACACACAATGCACAAGATCAAACTTTTGAAGAACAAAGCTCGTCCAAAAACAAAAAAGAACGCACTGAATAGTGGAGCTAGAAGAATTTTCAAAATTATGGCTGGTTATGGAGGAATGCCTCGAGCTAAAGCTGCTACAAAACATAAACAAACTACGAAAGCAACATTTGTATATACTTGCGATATTTGTAATAAGGCGCACGTAAAAGCATTTAGTCGAATTAAAAAGGCAAATTTAGTATAATGAAATTAGATGAAACTTCAACAAAATTTTTGAAAATTAAATGTTCAAAATGTAAAAATGAGCAAGTTCTATTTGAACGAGCATCAAGTAAAGAACTAGTTTGTTTGGTGTGTAAAACTAAGCTTGCATATTCTACTGGTGGAAAAATAAATATTACTGGTGGAAAAGTGATTAAAGAACTTAATTAAATTCAATGTATCTTCGAGATGATTTACCCGATATTGACGATTTTGTAATTGGAACAGTATCAAAAATATCACAACATCAAATCGAATTTAATTTGGATGAATACAATAAAATTAAGGGAATTTTATATACTTCAGAAATGCACAGAAAACAAGTTAGAACTATGCGTGTGTTGTTTAAACGGGGTAGAAAATTTGTATGCAAGGTTATATCTTCAGATAAAAGTGGAATAAATTTGTCCTTAAGAAAAGTTGGTGCTGGTCAAGAACGAACTAAACAAGAGGAATTTAAGAACGAAAAAATTGCAGATGAAATTATCTCACAATTAGCTAAATCAACTAACAAAAAGTATTCAGAATTATTCAAAAAAATTGGACTTCCGGTTTCGAAAAAATATAATTTGATCTACCCTTTTTTTGAAGAACTAATTAGAGATGAATTATTAATTGATGAATTAAAATTAGATAAAGTTACAAAAACTAATTTACTGAAAGTTATATCTTCCAGAATTAAGCCAAAAAATACAATTCTCAAAGTGAACGTATTAATGGAATCTAAAGATTCAAACGGTTTATCTAAAATTAGAAAAGGTATAAGTGATTCAATTTCATTCATAAAAAGGGAAGGTGGTACTCTTAAAGTTAAATATATCGGTGCACCTAAATACAAATTTATACTGGAGCACGAGAATGGTAAAATCGCTCAAAAATTAATTTCAAGTTTGGAGGTAAGATTAACTAAACATCTAAAAAATGGATCTTTAATTATGAAATGACTAAAATTATGAATAAATGGATTGTTAAGCGGCAAATTGAAGCTTCAAGAAAATTAAAAAATCCCATTTTGATCGAAGGTCTTCCTGGGATAGGTAATGTGGGTAAAATTGCAGTTGATTTTTTAATAGATCAATTAGATCATAAAATCATGTATAATATCTACTCAACAAGTTTTCCGCATTCAGTTTTTGTTAATGATGATAATTTAATCGAACTACCTTCTGTAACTTTATATTCTGTTAAATTAAAAAATCGTGATTTAATGTTATTATCGGGTGATGTACAACCTGTTGATGAAGAATCAAGTTATGAATTCAGCAATTTAATTGTTGAATTGGCACATAAACATGGTTGTAAGGAACTTATAACTCTGGGAGGAATTGGTCTTGGAACTGAACCAGATAATCCCAAAGTTTATGGTGTTGCAAATAGTGAACTTGCTAAAGAACGATTTGCAAAATTAACAAATAAAGTAAATTTCAAAAAAATAAAGGCAGATGCAATTATTGGTGCAACTGGTTTAATTTTGGGTCTCAGTAAATTCAAAAAAATATATGGTATTTCGCTATTAGTTGAAACTTTTGGACATCAATTTCATATAGGTTTAAAGGAATCTAAAGCTTTATTGAAAGCTTTGAAAGATATTTTAGAAGTTGATGTAAAATTATCTGATTTAGATAAAGAAATTAAACGTGAAGCTAAAGAGAAAGTTAAAAGTATTGAAGATCAAAAGAAAGTTCTTTCAAAAACAGTAAAGCGAATGTATAACAAATCTTCAGATACCAGCTATATCGGATAATTTCTTTAGATCAGAAATAAAATTTTCTTTTAATTTTTGATTATAAATTGTTGCAGCAGGATGATACATTGGCAATAACAAATATTTTACCCCGTCAATAGATATATCAATTTTAGTTCCCCGGTGAGCAGTAATTGTTTTCATATCAATTCCACTTGCCGTTAGAAGTTTTTTAGTTGAATGTCTTCCCAGTGTACAAATTATTTTTGGATTTAATTGTTTAAGTTGTAACTTTAAATAAGGAAAACAATTTTTTGATTCTTCTGAAGTTGGGTCTCTATTATTTGTAGGCCTACATTTTACTAAATTGGTAATATAAAAATCACTAATTTTCAATTCTGAGAGTGCATTTCTGAGAATTTTTCCTGAACGTCCAACAAAGGGTTTTCCTTCAATATCTTCTTGTGCTCCAGGTGCTTCACCAATAAAGAGTATGTTTGGAGTTAAATTACCGTCTCCGACAACAACTTGAATGCGATTTTTAGTAAGGTCTTGACATAAATTACACGAATAAATATTATCTAAAGGGTGCATAACTTTCAATGAATTATATAATTGATAAATCTTTTGAAATTATTTTATTTTCAACATAGTCTACGCTAAAAGTTAAACGTTCATTGAATTCGCCCAATTGAGTTGTCCATCCAGCATATGTCAATAAACTACATGTGATTGACGCTTCACCGAGTTCATCTAAATAAATTACATCCGATCCTCCGCAAGAATCATCAATATCTTCAACAATTTGGCTTCCAATTTTTATTGAATTTAATCTTATTGAATTTGGAGTTAAGTCTATATCTGAACAAGTAAAGTCATTTGATTTTGAGTTAATTGTTCCATCTCCCACATATTTGATTTTGAATTTAATTGTTGAACGGATATTAGCTAAAGCAGGGGGTCCAGTTTTTAGACTATTCAATTGTTCTACTCCCACAATTTTTAATGATGATGCTGAAGAAAATGTTTCTTTCGCTCCAACCGCATTACAGATTTCACCATAACTATCATCAGATATACAAATATCAGTTAATCCATCTGTTTGATAATAATAACACGTATCTACCGATAATGAAGTTTTATCACCCGGAATTCCGGGTAATTTGAATTTTACTGGATCATACTCAAAAAAGATTACATCTCCTCTATTTAACTCGGGAATTCTTTTTGATAAAGGTACTGCGTTTGTTAGAGCATTTGTACTCCCCGTCAATTTACTTTGATCTAAATCTTCGGTTAGAATTGTTTCAAAGAAATTTGTATTGGCTAATCTGATTTGAATTGCGCCAATCGGTACTGAATATCCGCCATAATTTGTTGCTAATACTGTAAACGCTAAATCTGTATTACTTCTTACTCCGCTAGGAAGATTTTGGATTTCAAATTCTACTCCTGAGTCTCCCTGTATAACTGGTGATTCTGATTCAACTCCACCGCCAATACATCCACTAATTAATATTACTAACAATACTGAAAATATCTGTTTTAATTTCATAGTTAACACTCTGGAACTACATCAGGCAATGCAATCAGTTCTGTATTTCGAACTGTAGTTTCAGTGTATCCGTATCCTAAAACTATTTCTAATGTTCCGACGTAATCTACATCTGTTACTTCTGTTAATTTGAATATAAATTGTCCTCTGCCATCAACTAAATTGAAATAATTACCTTTATTCGGATTATTACTCGCTACATTCGCGTCAGTAAGTTTTGTTTCAAGTACAAGTTCTGATGTTCCAAGTAATTCTGCACCGTCTAATTTTATACTTTCGACATAAACCATATCATTTAATCCCGGTGATAGATCAGTACAGGATTTCATTGAATTTGAAATTGTGGTGTCCAAAGGTGTTGTCGGATTATCTCGTGCAGTAGCATATCTTGAAAATACTTTTCCGTCACCCTGATTTGCAACTTTTACAATAAATCTATAGTCATCTCCTCCTGCACCACTTTCATAAATTTCAGTTACTTTTACTGGTGAAATTGAATTAGTTACGGTTTTGCTCTCAGTTACAGTACAAATTTCATTAAATTGAGAATATGCTTCACCAAAACATGCTCCAACCTTTGCACTTGTTTCATAACTATAACAGGATCTGAGATGTATATCTAATTTAAGATTACTATCTAAATCGTTTTTATAACATAAATTTTCAAATGAAAATACTTCCTGTCCTCGAATTGATAATTCATCATTATATATTCCAATGGAAGTTAATTCCAATGTATTTTCTTTAATGAAATCTTCTACGGTTAATCCATACGTTATTGGATTTATTCCTTCCAGGAATAATTTGAAATGAGTTTGAGGTATATTATAACTACCTTCATTTTCTGCTAGAACTTGAAATCCGAATGCTTGCCCCTCATATTGTTTTGCTTGTAAAGTATCCGCATAAATATCAAAATCGACACCATTTGCATCTGACGTAGTAGTATCTTCAGTTGTAGTATCAGTACATCCACTAAATAATACTATCAAAACGAACAGTATGGCTAATTTTGCCGGTTTTATCATGTGTTTGAATGTTCTTCATTGTTTTTATATCTTATGTCTAAAACTTGCTTGGAGATACACGGAAATCTGTAGATAAGATACTTTCAAAAGTATATGATACGTCCGATCTAACATATATTCCTTGATAACTCGCACTTACTAATGAGTCTTCATCAACAAACATTGTTAAGAAAAATGTCTCACTATCATCTGAGTTTACAAAGTCTATTGCCCGTGATGACTCTAAAACAAATTCTGAATATCCATCTTTATTTCCGTTAAACTTGAAATTTCCTGTATTTTCGCCTACTGAACAGGGGTTATTTAAACTCCATTCTTCTGCCACATTGCTGAAATCTGGAGAATCACATACAAATTGTATATGTTCATTAGCTGGATAAACTTTCAAAATAATCTTTAAATTAGATATATCTCCTTTTGAAGATCTCGGGTTGTTTATACTTATTCCTAATTTTACAGTATTTGGAATTGAATCTCCCGCATAATTCGGTACCAAATAATCTTCAGATTTATCTATACCTATTCCGAATTCTACTTTTCCATCAGTTACTGATTTAGATTCAGTTACACTATTATCTAAATTCAAATATGTTATTGGATCTTCGTGCGATTCTACAACCGATCTATCTATGATTAATAGTTGTTTTGTGACAATTGCTGAAGTATCGTAAGCGAATCCCAGATCTACATAAAATTGTCTTCCCAATCCGCCATATCTTTTCCTTCCAGTCTTAGAACTTGTTAATTTTGAATCATTTATCGCTAATCCGTCATGAATACATTCAATTTGTTGGTTAACTGCGCTTTTTACTCTAAATGTGTTATCTTCAATTTTTTCTGCTCCAGGAATATTACATGTCCAAGGCATTGAACACCAAGTATTCGCATTATCAATATTATATTCATTTTGTGAGATTATAGATCTGAATCCGTCAACTACTTCGTCACTTAATGGTTTACAAGTTAAATCTTCACAAGAACATTGTATCTGATCAATTTCCGGAGTCAAAGTTATGTTTATGTATTGTTCACCTGTGCCACTTCCGCCAATAAACAATGTTTTTGAAGTTAATTTCCCTGAAATTTCAATATCTTGTGTTTCCACTGGTATTTCACCTTCATAATATGAATATGTTGATTCAGTTGAACCCAAATTACTAATTGTTGATCCCGCATCTTCATTTGTCAAATAATTCGTATCTATGCGATCTGATTCAAAATAAGATCCTTGATCGGTTTTTATCAACAATGGACTGAAGAGTAAATCGATAAATTCATTATCTTCTAATTGATCTGCAAATCGATTTGTTTGTAATCCTAAGTCATATGGATCACAACTTATTGGGTCAGCACCAATCATATCGTTTGCGGTTTGATGTAATCCGCACAATCCTATGGGTGATGGTCCATCAGCAATAACTGGATAGTATCCAGTATATACTGTTACAAACACCATACTTATCCAAACCCACATGAACGATACTGACAATAATGACCTTATGAACCCCCTAATGCTACTTTGTTTTATTATTTGCATTCCGAAAATTGCATTTAAAATTGCACCAACTGAGCCCTTTGTAAATTGTGCTGCTGAAGTAAAAAAGAAGTCTGGTACCGGCATAAGAGATGGAACTTGATAAGCTATTAAATTAAATCCTCCCCAGATTTGACCACCCATCCATGCCACAACATATAATGGATATCCGCTCACGAAACCCATGCTTGCAAATAAAAATACGATTAATACCCCCGTAATTCTTCCGCCAATTCCCGTAAAAAAGAAAGATTTAGTGGTATCTTTAGCAGCTGCGGCTTTTCCTAGCACGTAAGCACCTGCAACTGGTGCGGCTTTTTTAGTTCCTGACCAACTCCACGAAACTGCATCTTTTGTTTTTTCTTTAATTTTATCTTTATTTAGTGAAGATGCTTTATTTTTGAACCAATCTTTAAGTCCCATATTAATATAATTTAATTACGATTTCGTTTAGATCGAAGGACTTATCTGAAGATAAATAAATATTATTTGTTCCATAAACTAAATTATCACAAATATTTTCTTCATAATTTTCATTTTCCAAATGTATTAATTTTGAAAATCCATTAATAACTACTTCGATTTCAGCATCTTCATCATCTGAGTTTAAATTTAAACTGCAACTTGCTCTTCCTTCAGTAACTAATCTCGCCTCCGTTTGATCTATATTAAATTGGTAATTTTTTACCGCTGATTCTCGAGAAGTATAAGTGGTAATTTTTGGGAACAAAACTTCAAATTCGCTTCCTCTATCAATTACAAATTTTATAATATTCATTTCGGAACTAATTTTTGAAACAGGTAATGAAAAATATACTGAACCTGGGGAACTAATTTGGAATATTTCATTAGAATTCAAATAAACAATAATTGGCGATTGC
The DNA here is from genome assembly GCA_014239585.1 of Nanobdellota archaeon. GTDB lineage: Archaea > Nanobdellota > Nanobdellia > UBA10117 > ARS21 > ARS21. The sequence goes on along the minus strand of JAAZYP010000001.1, from coordinate 49,566 downwards.
ATTGTTTCTCCCAAATTTCTCATCAAAAAGTTAACTTTTGCTGAATCAATTATTTGATCTTCAGGTAAGTAAAACATTAGAGTTTTTTCAAGCTCAATTCCTTGTTTCTTTTCTAAAATTGCTAAATTAGTAAGAGCTAATTTTAGACCATTAAATGGATTTAATCCAATATATTTTCCACTTATTTTAATTTGATTTAATCCACCAATTAATTCTGAATTTGGTAATTCTAAATTTAAAGTTTGTCCCTCATTGGGTTCAAATGATCCAATTTCATCACCATTTAGATATACTTTAATTTTTCCGTATCCATTTACTGAATCAACATCAAAGGTGATTTGGTGTCCAATTGTTGTCGAATCATAATTGGGAGTAAATGAAAACTCGAAATTTGATGTTTTAAATAAATTTGAGTTTAATTCAAAATCTGAAGCAATTAATGTTTTTTCCAGACGATTGGTCCCGTCTAGCGTAAAGTCTGAAAAATTTAATATATCTTTAGTCAATCCCGAATATCCATCAAATTTAATGTTTTCTTTAGAAAATAATACAATTTCTTCGATTGAAGCCTGATTATTTGTAATTAATTCTTGTCTATCAATTTCTGGGATAGATAAAACGAATAATAAAAATCCTGCCAAAACGACTAACACAGTGACTGATGCAGTCGGGCTCGGTAACGTCTGGACACCTCGTTTACGCATAAACTTATCTGGCAACCTTTTAATATATAGTTTTTGTTTAAAAACCATGGAATTCTTGTCAAAAAGCGAGAACCGCGTTGTACTTAGACTCGATTCGATGGATGATTTTCTATATCTAAAACAAATCATTGAAAAGGAAGATATTGTTCGCGGAAAAAGTAGTAGAAAAATCAAATTTGGTGCCGAAGGTGGTCGTCAAAAATCAGTTAAAAAATCAATATGGGTTTCAGTGCGCGTTAAACAGATAGAAATTGGATCAAAATTTAGAATTAATGGATCTGTAGAAAGTGAAATTGAAGGTATTGCTTTCAATTCATCTCATTCAATTGATTTTGAAGAAGGTAGTGAAATTGAAATCAATAAAGAATCCTGGAAACCTTATCAATTAACATTAATTAAGGAAGCTGAATTAGCTTCAAAAGCTCCAAAGGCACTTATCTGTGTTTTAGATGATGAAATTTCATCTTTTGCACACATTACTGCATCTGGTTACACTAAACTCGGTCAATTAAATTTACGATTATCTAAAAAAAGATATAAAGAAAATAAAAATCAGGGCGAAAAGGATATTGCTCGCGTAGCAAAAAATATTATAAAAAATTATGAATCTTACGAAGTGGATACAATAATTTTGGGTAGTCCACTTTTCTGGAAAGAAATCGTTCAGAAAAAAGTTCTTGAATTAAATAAGGATGTTGCAAGCAAAATTAATTTGGAAGATGTTTCAGATGGAGACGAATCCGGAATTCGTGAAATAATTTCAGGTAAAGTCCTTGAACGAATAATTAAAGATAGTAAACTTGCTAAAGATGAGAAAATTGTTAACGAATTTCTTGAATTAATCGCCAAACGTTCAGAACTTATTATTTACGGTTTAAAGAATGTTAAATCTGCTACCGATTTGGGCGCGATTGATGAATTAGTTTTGACTGAAAAATTGATGGATTCAGAAGAGATGGGTAAAATCTTAGATAGTGTTGAAAATAATGGTGGATCTATAACAATTATTAATTCAACTAGTTCAGCAGGTAAAAAGTTAAATGGACTCAAAGGTATACTTGCTAAATTAAGGTTTAAATTATGAAACAAATAGTTGCATTTGATTTTGATGGTACGCTTGTGGATAGTAAAGATGCACTTGCTGCAGCATTTAATGAATCATTTCATAAAAATAATTTATTACGTGTAGATAAAAATATGATAAAATCATTAATTGGTGTTCCTGCCAAAGAATTAGTTCAAGAATTTTATCCCAATCTCACTAGTCGAAAATTGAACAAAATTCTCGAGGATAAACAATCGTTATTGGATGTTACAAAATTTAAATTAAAACCTAATGTAAATTTAACATTATTGCGCTTGAAATCAAAATATGATTTGGCAATAGTTTCTAATGCAAAACATCAACAAGTTATTGATAATTTGAAAATTGTAGGTATTGATCCTAAACTTTTCAAGGCGATTGTTGCAGTTGATGATGTAGTTAATCCGAAACCAGATCCTGAACCACTTAAGAAATTGGCCGATATTCTTGAACAAGAGATAGTTGCATATATTGGCGATATCGAAGTTGATGTAAAAACTGCAAAGGCGTATGGGACAAAATCAATAATTTTGCTCGGTTCAAGAAATCATAAAGAAATAATTCTTGAAAATCCCGACATAATAATTAATGATTTATCTGAATTAGCAGAACTATTATAAATATGAATAACTAAAATTAAGCATGGCTTTGCAGAACAAACAACTAGCTGAATTGGGACTAACTTTGTTTGTTGGTATTCTCGCATTTATTGTTGCTTGGCCTTATTTAACTCCACTAATTTTCGCAGGAATCGTTGCTTATTTTTCATACCCGATCTTTAATAAATTGAATAATAAATTGAATCCAACCTTATCTGCGCTGATAATTTGTATATTTTTTATTGGAGTGATCGCATATTTATTCAACAACGGTATCGATTTCATTTTGAATGAAATTTGGAATATTTATGACACTATAACTTCTAAAACAGATAATCTTTCTTCAAGCACGTATGAAATTATTAGATTCTTTGTATTGAATACGTCTCAATATTTGTCTAATTTAATCTTGCAATTACCCTACTTCATGCTTTCCAGTGTAATCTTTTTCATATCTCTATTCTATTTCTTAAAGGATGGGCGAAAAGTCATTAATTGGGCAGAAGATGCATTACCTCTACCTGCTCGAAAGAAAATGCAAGTTCTCACAAATATTCAACAAAACGTAGATGCATTTGTTTATGTTACGCTATTTATCGGTATGATTCAAGCATTTGTTGCGGGATTCGGATTTTATATGTTTGATTTGGGTTACCCGCTAATGGCCGGACTTGTTGCCGGAATTCTATCCTTCTTACCTGTCGTAGGACCTTATGCGCTTTATTTAGTTGCAGGTCTAATCATTTTTGCAGCTGGAGATACAATGACTTCAATTGGTTTGATACTTTACGGTATAATCATTGGTAGTATCTTAGATTATTCATTAAGACCAATTTTAATGAGTCGAAAAGCACGATTACATCCACTAATTATTTTTGTCGGAGTATTCGGCGGAATGAGCATACTCGGACTTGTTGGAATAATTATCGGTCCAATCATATTATCAATCGCTCAAGTTTTCTTTAAGGACTTGGCATTAATAGAAAAATGAGAAAAGAAACGTTCAATAATTATAAGAATCAATTCTACTTTGCACTATTAGCATTTACTTCCTTTGTCGCAATTTCTTTTTCTTATATGACTTCAATTTTTTGGACAACAGTCGAAGGTACAAAATATTCACTTTTGACCTATTTGATTGCTGCTCCAGTACTATTTTCAGTCCTTATTCTATTTGCAGTAATTTTCGTTGGTAAGGAACAAATACTTCAAGAACTATCTGAATTTTTAACTGGTTCAAGAGATTAATTCTTCAAAAGATATACTTATTTCCTCAGCATCTTTTTTCTTAATAGCATATTCGCCGTTTTTAGTGATAGATAGATTAGTTAAATAGAAAAAATACCATTTAGTCGAAAATTTGACTGCCAAAATCGGTTCGGAATTAAACGTTTGAGAAAAATTAATCAATTGTTCAATTTGATCCTTTCTAAAATATTGATAATTTGTTTTGGTGGCTTTCGCCTCTACCGCAAAAGTTTTTTGTCCATTTGATGCCAAAACATCTGGACAGGGAAATCGAGAAGACCCAGAACCCGCAACTCGAATAGCAGCATAACCTTTCTCCCAAAACATCTCAACAAGTTGCCGTTCAGCATTAGAACCTTTAGCTTTCATAAAACTCTGAAACGTTGATTAGTTAAATTATTTTGTAAATATTTCAATTATGTCGCCGTCTTTGCAGACGTGTTCAAGGCCAACTTGTTGTCCGGCGAATTTTGCGGACGGACCCCATAATCTCGCATATCTAAAGTTTTTAACAAAATCTTGGTGAATTGTCCGTGCTACATCTTCAACACGTGAACCCGATTCCAAAACAATTGGTTTCTTCGCAATTTTTTTAGAAGTTTTGGTCTGAACTCGAATTTTGTTTAGTAATTTCCATATTTTTGGTATCATGTTTTTGTCAAATTTGGCCTTAGATGTTCGAATATATGGCAGATTTTTTGTAAAAATATTATTTGATCTTTTTCGAGTCAAGAAAATTCCTGATTTTTCCAATTCTGATTTAATCATATCAAAATCTGCTTTATTTTCTGAAAGTATTATTGCAACTTCGGCTATTCTTGCTAAACTCATGATTTGGCGACCGTTTTTACTTTCATAAAATCCGTCATACATTCCGGGAATTTCAATTCCTTGGATTTTTATATTTTCAAATGAAATCATTTTTTGAATTGGTACTCGAGTCGTATATTCATATTCTGAAATTTTAACATCTTTTCCAGAAAGAAGTTTTAGAAGTGTTGATTTTCCGGAATTAGTTCTTCCAAAGATTGCACATTGACCTGCGCCTTCTTTCTTAATAGAACTTCGAGAAGATCCTTTTCCTTGTTTCTTTTCAAAAGAAATCTGGTCTGTCATTTTGGATATTTGTTTCTTTATTTGAGCCTGCATTTTCTCAGTTCCCTTATGTTTCGGGATCGCTGTAAGCATTGTCTTCAATGCTTTAAGTTTTTCAGGAGAATTTTTTGCATCATGGTATTCTTTTTCTGCATTAACATATTCGTGACCGACATTGGTTGCCATATTAAAGGGAAAGGTTTAAATTAATAAAAATAACTGATTAACCGCAATGTTTAGTATGTCACCTGCAGCCTATTCTGCATTAAAATACGCAAGTCTGACTTTCGGTCTAGCAGGAATTATATTTATTTCAGGTATTTTTTTAGGAAATCTATTTGGTAATTTCACAAAAAGGATTGTAAAGCGAATTAATTTGAATGGTAATTTGAAGAAAACACTTGGTATTGAATTTGATCCCGAGGCAATCGCATATAAATTTGTAAAATACACAATTATTTTGATTGCAGTGATTGCGGCATTAATTCAAATTGGAATTGCAATTAGCGTAATGAACTTTTTGTTATTTGTATTTGCAGGAATTATTTTGATATCGTTTTCCTTAGCATTAAGAGATTTTGTTCCAAACATAGTTGCTGGATTGTATATTATCTCAACTAAAAAGTTGGAGAAGGGCGATGAAATCAAGTTTAAAGATTTTAATGGCGTTATTAAGAAAATTAATTTACTAAATACTCAACTAGAGATGAATAGTCGAAATACAATGTTGATACCGAATTCCTACTTAGTTAAAAATTTAATAATTAAGGTCGGGACGGGTCGTAAGCCGAAAGTAAAGTAGATGTTCCTCTAATACCTTCAATTGGTCTAATTAAATCCATCATAAATTTAGGTAATTCGTCACCTTCATTAAGTACTATTTTTGCAATTATATCGTATTGTCCATAAACAATACTTACGTCCACTACACTTTCATTTTCATTCAAAGCTTCAAGGATTTCTCGTTCTTTTCCAGCATCTGCTTCAATTAAGATATATGCGCTTAACATCGGACATATGTATGTCCGAATAAATTTAAAAAGAGTTTGAAAGGCGTATAGGCCCACGCGGTCAAGGTCCAACGCATCATTGCTGCCCCACTGCGCCATACGTGATGACCAGTTGCTCAAGCATATGAGGTCGTAAGCCTCGACTGAATTCAAGAGATGCTAAGAAGGGTCAAACAGATCGAATAAAGTTCGCATATCGCGGCCTATTATCTTTAAACGCTGCTTTAAGCACTTAACAGTTGCTCTTGTTTCCTTATTGCCCATTTATTTCATTCGCGAAGATTGAAATTTAACTCAGACAATTCACGAGGTTAGCCCCGCCTTTCTACAACAAAAAAGTATTGATTCAATATAAAATTATCTTAATGAAATGTATAATACTTCACCATTCGACATTTTTTCTTGAGCTAAAATTTTATGTTTTACTGAAATTGGTGATTCTGATGAATGTACAAATAAGATTTTACCCTTTGGATTTAGATATTTTTTGGCTTCACTTAAGAATTTTTTAATAAACACTTTACCTCCGCTCCATTGAGGATCCAAAGGTGGTTCGGGTGGAAGATACGGTGTATTAAACACAATTAAATCAAATTTTTCATATATATTTGAGAATAAATCTGACTGGATAAAGCTTATATCCAAATTTTTAGAATTAATTTTTGCACATTTTATTGCTTCTGGATTTATGTCTGATGCAACAACTTTGTCGATATCCGCTTCTTTTGTTGTAATTGCCTGAATTCCTGAACCGGTTCCCATATCTAATACTGATTTGGGATTATTTTTCTGAATATATTTTATTAATTCCTTTTTTAGAAGAAATGAATCTTCTCTTGGTTTATAAACTGAATCTATTATTTCCATTAAAATTAAATATTATAATCTAATTATAAATCTATGCTTAGAACAATATTAATTATTACATTTATGTCTTCTGCTTATTTTGCAGGATTTTTATTAAAAAATTTAGCAAAAAGTGAATATAAATGGTTTCAATCTAAACATAAAAATCCATTTGGAAGACTTAAATATTTAATTTCTGCACTTGGCGGACTTGCAATCGGTCCCTCTCCCTCAACTACTTCAATTATTACGATTTATGGGATTTTAATTGTTTATTCTTCACTAAATTTAGAATTCAATAAAAGACAAGCAATAAGTTCAATGTTTAAACAAATTGGTATATTTTTGTTATTTGGAGCCATTGGTTTGGTGCTTATGTCGAATTAGTAATCTTTTTAAAAGTACGCCAGTCACTCATTAATTATGGCGTCCATTAATGACATTAGTCCAGAAAGGGCCAATCAAGTACTAGCGGGTGAATTGAAGAAAATCGAAAAGATTACTCCTCCTAGCTGGGCAGATTTTGTTAAAACTGGTAATCATAATGAAAGGCCTCCAGAAAATCCGGATTGGTGGTTTGTTAGAGCTGCTTCAATTCTAAAAAATATTTATACTCACGGTCCAGTTGGTGTCTCTAAAATGAGAACACGATATGGTGGACGAAAGAATCGAGGACGAAGACCTGAACGATTTGCAAAGGCTTCAGGGAATATTATTCGAAAAATAGTTCAACAATTGGAATCTGCAGATTTAATTAAACAATCTACTACTCAGCATAAAGGCAGAATAATTGCACCTAAAGGTCAATCGCTTTTAGACAAAGTTAGTCTCACTAAATCAAAACCTAAAAAAGTTTTAACTAAGAAGGAGGACAAGAAATGAGTTCTCGAAAACCTTCAGGTAGAAAAAACAGATTGATTAGTGCAGGACGACAAACTAGATGGGCACCATTTTGGATAATTCCGAAAGTTTTTGGTGTAGGTAGAAGAGTTCACCCGTCAGCTTTAACTAGAAAAAAACGAAGATGGCGAAAATCTAGCATTCAACGAGGATAAAAATGAAAAACGGAGAAACGCGAACATATACGGTTCCTTTACGAAAGGAATATTTGAAAACTCCAAAATGGAGACGTGCAGAGAAAGCAGTCTCAACATTAAGATCTTTTGTTGAAAGACATTCCAAAGTTGAAGATATTAAAATTGGTAAATGGGTAAATGAATCAATCTGGAAACGTGGTGCAAAAAATCCACCTTCTCGAGTAAGAGTTGATATTAAACGAATAGAAGATATTGTTATGGTTGAATTATCTGAATTACCACGAAAAGCTAAAACAAAGGAAATTCCAGAAGAAGTTAAATCTGAAACCAAACCCGTAACTAAACCAAAAGTAACTGAAAAAGTTAAAAAACAGAAATCTAAACCTGTAAAAAAGACTTCAAAATCTCCTGCCGAAAAACCCAAAATAATTAAAAAGGCAACTAAGAAAACAAAGTAATGGTCCACGTAGACAAAGTTAATTTTAAGGGTGACCCAAATATTGGATTATATTGTGTCGCAACAGATAAGTATGCAATTCTAGGTGAAGAACTTAGTAAAACTAAATTAAAAATTTTAGAGGAAGTGTTAAATGTTCCAATAATTACTTCAAAAATTTATGGAACTCCATTCATGGGTATATTTTGTGTGGCAAATTCAAATACGGTTTTAGTTCCCGATATAATCTTTGATGATGAATTTGAAAATCTTAAAAAACAATTAAAAGGTATTGCTGAAATTAAAAAAATTAAAACTTTAAAGACTGCACTAGGTAATAATATTCTTTGTAATGATAAAATTGCAATTTTGAGTCAGGAATTTAGTGAAAAGGAGTCAAAAGATATTCAACAGGCGCTCTCAGTTAAGACAAAAAATATGAAACTTGCAGAGGGAGATGTTCCCGGATCATACGGAATTCTTACAAATAAAGGTGGGATTTTTGGTTCAATTGTTCAAAATTCTGAAATTAAAACTTCTGAAAAATTAATCGGTTTTGAACTCGGTGTTGGAACTGTTTCAACAGGTAGTTCCATTATGGGTTCAGGAATTATTGCAAACTCAAACGGATTCTTAGTTTCATCAAATTCAACTGGATTTGAAATGGGTAGAATTGACGAAAGTTTAGGATTTATTTAAAATGGATCATTTAATACAACAAAAAATTAGTCAAGCACAAGAAGAATTTGAATTTTTCGGGCGACAAAAATCCGAGATATTTGCATTAATCGAAACGATGTCTGCAGTCAAACTTAATGAAACTTTAAATTCGCCGCTAGGTGGAGGAATTTATTTCAAATCGAGGGTTGTATCTGATAAATTTCTATTAAATGTTGGTGCTGGAAATATTGTTGAAAAAACAAAAAATGAAGTTTTGGATTTATTAAAACGAAGAATTGGTGAAATTGAAAAGTCCGAACAGCTCAAACTTTCTGAAATTAATGATCTAAATTCAAAAATAATTGAATTTCAAAAGAAATTAAAAGCTGAACAAGCTAAAAAACAAAATGTTTAGTAAACTGAAAAAGACCTTCTCAAAAATTTCGAGTAAGGTAAAAAAGGAAGCAAGTAAAGTTAATGTTATCAAACAGATTGAAAGTTCTAAATTGAAAAAACTTTCAAATGATTTGGAAGATGAATTACTTTCAAATAATATTGCGTATGGTGTAGTTAACGAGATTCTTGATGCTGTAAAAAATTCAAATGCTAAAAATTTGAAGCTTGATTTAAAAAATAAATTAAAAGAAATATTATCTTCTGAAAAATTGAATATTTTGGATACAAAAAATCCGACAATAATCATGTTGATTGGAGTAAACGGTGCGGGTAAAACTACTACTTTGGCAAAACTCGCTCAAAAGATTAAGAAAACTGAAAAGAAATGTGTTATGGCTGCAGGAGATACTTTTAGAGCTGCAGCAATTGAACAACTAGAACAGCACGGTAAAAATTTAGATGTTAAAGTTATATCTCACAATTATGGCTCAGATTCAGCAGCAGTGGCATTTGATGCAGTAGAACATGCTAAATCTAAAAACTTGGATTATGTTTTAATTGATACTGCTGGAAGAAATCATGCTAATGAAGATTTAATGCGAGAATTGGCGAAAGTTAAACGGGTTGTAAAACCACATTATACTATTTTAGTTGTTGATTCGTTAACTGGAAATGATGTAGTGGATCAAGCAAAATTATTTGGTGAAAAAATTGGAATTGATGGTGTTATTTTGACAAAAATTGATGCTGATGAACGCGGTGGTGCGATTATATCGGTTGCTCATGAGTCTGGAAAACCGATTTTATTTTTAGGAAGTGGTCAGGGATACAATGATCTCGAAGAATTTGATACCGATAAAATCCTAAATCAAATAATTTAAAAACCACTAAAATCCGAGAAATATATGGTACTTGATCGATTATCCGATTCATTGAAGAACGCACTGAAGAAATTAACTTCCGGGAAAGTAGACAAAGACGCTGTCGAAGCATTAGGCGAAGAAATAAAGAAAGCACTTATTTCAGCGGACGTTTCTATCAAATTATCTCGTGAAATTTCTGAAAAAATACAAAAGCGTGCATTAAAGGAGAAAGTTGCGGGTGGATTAACTGCGAAAGAACACACATTAAATATTGTTTACGAAGAACTTACTTCATTATTGGGTGATAAATTTGAAGAAATTAATACTGAAACGAAACCTACAAAAATAATGTTGGTCGGACTTTTTGGAGCAGGTAAAACTACTACTGCTGGAAAATTGGCAAAATTCTATAAAAAACGTGGTAAAAAAATTGCGTTGATTCAAACAGATACTTGGCGACCCGCAGCATATGCTCAATTAAAACAGCTAGCTGACGCATTAAAGATTGATTTCTATGGTGATCCAAAAGAAACTGATCCATCAAAAATTTACAAAACTTTTGAAAAAGATTTATCAACATATGAATTGGTAATTATTGATACTGCCGGAAGAGATGCACTGAATTCAGAATTAACTGATGAAATCAAATCTATCGATAAATCGGTAAATGCTCAAGAAAAAATATTAGTTCTTTCAGGAGACATTGGTCAGGCTGCTGAAAAAGTTGCTCAAAATTTTCACGATAATATCGGAGTAACTAGTGTAATCATTACTAAATTAGATGGTACTGCAAAAGGTGGTGGATCTCTTTCAGCAGCAGCCGTAACTAATGCAAGAGTTAAATTTATAGGTATCGGTGAAAAACTTGACGCACTTGAAGAATTTAAACCAAAAAATTTTGTTTCCAGATTATTGGGAATGGGTGATCTTGAAACTCTTTTAGAAAAAGCAAAAGATGCTATCGATTCCGAAACTGTGGAAAAAACTGCCAAAAATATTATGAGGGGCGAAATGTCGTTTAATGATTTATATCAACAGATGGAAGCAGTAAAAAAAATGGGACCACTTGGTCAAGTTGCAAATATGATTCCCGGAATGAGTAAAATGAATATTCCAAAAAGTGCATTAAACGAACAAGAAGAAAAAATGAAAGTGTGGAAATATTTGATGGATTCCATGACAAATGAAGAAAAAGATGATCCGTCTTTGATGAATGAATCTCGGATTGAAAGAATAACGATTGGTTCGGGAAGATCTCTGGACGAAATGCGAGATTTAATAAAACAATATAAACAAATGAAGAAAATGATGAAGACAATTTCTGGCCAATCTCGTAAGATGAAACGGATGCAAAAACTGCGTGGCGGAAAAGGACTTCCCGGATTTTTTTAGAATGGTTTTCATTGATGTTAAACAAACATTAGATGCAACTCGACAAATCTATCAACGATTATATCAAAATGAATTACATGAAAAAATTATAAATAATGTCGAGCAAGAAGTGCATCAATTCAAATCTTTTGATCGAATATTTGAACGCGAACATAAGCAACTAATTTCAAAATTTAATACTCAATTGAATTATGCGGTAGATACATTTAATAAAAATAAAATAAAAGGTTTTCCTGATTATTTTGTGGATCTGGCAACAGTATTACTTAGTTATCATATTAGTAACGATTATTCGAATTTGGAGCAAAAAATAAATTCGATTACTAAACTCACAAATTCTATGCAAATTAAATTGTGGGATGAGAATGGAATTATTGTTTCGGGAAATGAGGCGAAACGGTACCTCGAAACATTTAAAAAGTAAATAATCTAGGATTAGTCATGGCTGGAAGCGGTACAGGAAGAAAAGGTGGTTTCAGAAGCAATACTAGATATAAGCTTAAGAAAAAAGCTGGTACTAAAGGTAAAGTAACTATTACTCGATTGCTACGAAAATTTAGCATTGGCGATAGAGTAAGAATATTACAAGAACCTGCAGTTCAAATGGGTATGCCTCATCCACGATTCAAGAATCTTGTAGGAACTATTCTGACAAAAGAAGGTTCAAATGCTTACACTCTACAAATTAAAGATGGAAATAAACTCAAGAAAATAGTTTCTCGAGCGATTCATCTGGTTAAACTAAAATGAAAGTAAAAATAATTAAAAAGGAAGCACTTCCTATTGCGGAAGTTAATGACATATTGGTCAAATTAGAAAAAAGTGGTGAACTTAGCGGAAGTCAACAAAAAATTAGAGATTTTACTGCCAAATTCAATAAACTTAATAAATCTGAGGCTGCAAAATTAATTAAAGAAATTGAAACTGCGGGGATTCCTCGATTGACTAATGATTGCGTAGTTGAAATTGTTAATTTAATTCCAAAAAATGAATCTGAATTAAAAACAGTTTTTGTTCGAAATAAATTAACTGTTTCAAAGGAAGGTATGGATAAAATCCTAAATATAATCAAATCTCAATGAAAATCGTGACAAAATATAATGGAAAAGGAAAGAAAACAACGTGCAAAGGAAGAATATGCGATAGTTTTGGACTATCTAAAGCACGGATACTCTAACGATTCCAGACCGTTCCATATGAAGGAACCAATTTTACAAGTTATTGGTAAAGATCATTTTGTTCTATTAGAATTAATTCCAAAACCTGATTTATCTTTCAAACCAAATGATGAAGTATATATTGGGGACGGAGAACGAGATCAAATTGCCTACATAAAAGGTAGTTTAAAGGTTGAGACTTTAACGCAAACTGCAAAAAATGAACTGAGATTTATTATTGAAAAATTGGTTGAATCAAATCAAGAAAGATATATTAAGTTCTTTAACAATTCTGGTCCGATCTCATTACGATCTCATCAACTGGAAATCTTGCCAGGAATTGGTAAAAAACATGCCATGGAAATTTTAACTGAAAGAGAGATAGAACCTTTTACTGATTTTGATAATATTAAAGCGCGAATTAGTTCTGTTCCCAATCCCAAAAAAGCAGTTATTGAAAGAATTCTTGATGAATTAGAAGATAAAGATAGATTCAAATTATTTGTTCGAGTATAATACAAAACAAATATCTTCATTACAATCTATACTTTTATGGATTCTAAATTTATGTTGTAAATCTTTAGTAAAATCAAAACTTTTCAAATAAGTTACAACAAATATACCTTTTGGTTTTAATATCCGATGAACTTCACTAATTGTTTTTTGGGGGCTACTTGAATTCATTAATGCCGAGAATGATAAAACTGTATCAAATGAATTATCTTTAAAAGGAAGTTTAGCTATATCACCCAAAATATTTTTTGAATTGGATTTTAATAACATTTTTTTTGATATATCTATTGAAACTAATTTTTTATTTAAAAAATTGGATAGGAGACCCGTTCCCGCTCCCAAATCCAGGATTTTACCTGAAAGCTGAATATCATCTAATGCGATACGATATTTTTCGAATTGAACAGAACGATAACGATTGTTGTAAATATTTGCAGTTTTATCATATAATTTTTGCGCAATTTTTGAATTAAGCATGTTTCGTTATAGCAATATGCTTTAATAACCTAATCGAAGATAAAATTCATGCAAATATTAGTAGATACAAATGTATTGATTTACGCTGCAAAAAATGGATTTGATTTATTTAATGAATTAAAAAAATTTGGAGCATCAAAAATATTAATTCCAATAAAAGTTATTACTGAATTAGAGCAATTAGCTAAAGGTTCGGCTAAAGGTTCAGACAAAAAATCTGCAAAATTGGCAATTCAAATTATTAATTATTCTGACGTAATAAAAATTGAAATTGGTGACGGACATACCGATAATTCAATAATTTCATATTCTAAAACTAATAAAAATTTAGTAATTACTAATGATTCTGAACTTAAAAAAAGACTTACTGCGAATAAGATTACGGTATTGTCATTAAGTCGTAATAAAAAGATAATTACATCATAAGGTTTAAAAAGGTACTAATATCAAGGAAAGTAAGATGTATTACAAATCAAAAGTCGAGGGTGTAGTTAGAGTCGAACCAAAACGATTCGCTGAAAATCTTAAGGCTGTAATTCTAGGCGAATTACGTGAAACTTACGAAAATAGAATTATTGATGAATTAGGGAGAGTTCTAGTAATTAATTCTGTAGATAAAGTTGGAGAAGGTATGATTGTTGCGGGTGATGGTGCTGCATTTTACAATGTAACTTTCGAAGCAGTACATTATTTACCTGAAATTAATGAGTTGATTGAAGGTGAAGTTAAGGATATTGCTAAATTTGGAGCATTTATTGATTTTGGGGCATTTGAAGGAATGATTCACATTTCACAAACAATGGATGATTTCGTTTCATTTTCAAAGGATGGAACTTTACTTGGAAAAGATTCAAATAAAGTATTGAAAGTTGGAGATAAAGTACGATCAAGAATAATTGCAATTAGCATAAAAAATATTAAAGATCCTAAAATTGGAATGACTATGCGACAACCTTATTTAGGTAAATTAGAGTGGATCGACGAAATAAGAAATGGAGAATCTACATAATGGCGAAACGAGAGCTACCTATCATCGCTAAAGGAATGAAAAAATCAGATAATTGGAAAGGTCGATTAATAATTATAAATCCTGAAAAATCCGAAATAGCTAAAAAGGTTAAAGTGAACCAATCAGGAGAATACGGATTAAGATGAAGATAAAAATTTTAAACGAAAACGATAATAAATTATTTCATAGAAAGGAAGTTAGTTTTAATGCAAAACATAACTCTGAAAGTACACCGACTAAAAGTACAATTTATACTTATTTTTCTGCAAAATTTAAATCTCCAAAAACAAATATGATTCTTAAACAATTCAATACTTCTTTCGGAGCACAATCTGCAAAAGGAATGTTATATGTTTATGATAATGATAAAATTATATCGCAAGTTGAAACAAAAAACACAATTAATCGGAGAAATAATGTTTTCAAAGCTGAAGCAGCAGCAGCTAACGCTACCAAAGAAGCTGAAGAACAAACAACAGAGAAACCTATTGAAGTTAAAACTTCTGAATCTGAAAAAATTGAAGAAAACTCTACCGAAGGGGTTTCCGAATAATGGCGGATGATAAAAAACCAGCATATCAAAGATACAAACTTTATGAAGTTAAAGACGGAAAATTAATTCGAAAGAATCCTCGATCACCAAAAGATAATGGTTTATTTATGGCGGTTCATTCTGATCGAAAACATTGCGGTACAACTGGACATACTGAAAAGAACGACAAATAAACACTTTTTTAAAGTCCTTTCCAAGGCAAGATTATGAAATCAGTTAAAGATTATACTATCACTGACAAGACAACTATCAAAGAGTTAGTCAAACATTTTGGAGACGCAGGTGGTTTTTCTGCTAAAAAGGTTTTTCAAGCTAGCAAAATTTATCAAAAAATGCAATCTGATAAAGATTGTTTTAAAATTTTAAGTCATCCAGCATGTATTGTTTCCACCGGACTTAGAGGTGTAATTAAAAATTTAATTAAAACTAAACAAGTTGATGCGATTATGACTACGTGTGGTACTTTAGATCATGATTTAGCTCGACTTTGGAAAGATTATTATCAAGGTGCATTCAATATGGATGATTCGGAACTACACCAAAAGGGAATTAATCGTTTAGGAAATATTCTTGTTCCGAACGAATGTTATGGTGAAGTTCTTGAAGAAAAATTGCAACCTATAATAAAAAAATTATATACTCAAAAGAAGGTTTGGAATGTTCACGAATTAATTTGGGCATTTGGTGAAGCAATTAAAGACGAACCACATGCTAAAGATACGATCATTTATTGGGCTTGGAAAAATAAAATTCCAATCTATTTACCTGGACCACTTGATGGCGCATGGGGTGCACAATTATGGAATTTTTGGCAAATGCATCGAGATTTTAATCTAAATTTATTCGAAGATGATCAAGATTTCTTTATTCGTGTAACGGATGCCAAGACTGCGGGTGCAGTAATGCTTGGCGGAGGAATTTCTAAACATCACGTAATTTGGTTCAATCAATTTCGAGAAGGGCTTGACTACGCTATTCAAATAAGTACTGCAGTAGAATATGATGGTTCATTGAGTGGTGCACAAACACGAGAAGCAATTTCTTGGGGTAAAGTAAAAAAGGATGCAACTCACGTTACTGTTGAAGGTGATGTTACAGTTTTACTTCCCTTAATTATTATTTAAAGACCGCGTCGAATTTTACGATTTGAAAATTCATTTATTGCTAAAATTAAATCTTCTTTTTCAAATTCGGGCCAATATTTATCTAAAAAAATCCATTCACTGTATGCTGACTGGAAATTTAAAAAATTGCTAGTTCTTTTTTCACCACCTGTTCTAATTATTAATTCAGGTTCAGAAGCTTGATCTAAATTTTCAGAAAATATAGCTTCATTAATTTTATTAATTTCTAATTTCCCTTCTTTAACTTGTTTAGCTATTCTTTGAGTAGCATCAATAACTTCTTGTCGTCCACCATATGCCATTGCAAAATTTACGATTAATTTTGAATTATTTTTAGTTTTTTCAGATAATTCTGTTAAAATTTTTTGAAGTTCATCATCAAACATCCAAGTTCTTCCGATAAAATTAACTCGGATATCATCTTTGAATAATCTTGGGTCATCTGAAATTCGTTTAAATTCCTTTTTGAATAAATTCATTAAATACTCAAATTCTAATTTCGGTCTGTTAAAATTTTCAATTGAAAGTGAATATAATGTTAATTCTTTAACACCTATATTTGATGCCCACGCTAGTAGTTTTTCTACTTTTTTTGCACCCCATTCATGACCTTTCCAAGGTTTAACCATCAATTTTTTTGCAAGTCTTCGATTACCGTCAAGAATAATGCCGATATGGTTTGGAACATTCATAATTAGTTGAACTAGTCAACACTTAAAAAAATAGTTGATTATACTCTTCGCTTAATTTTTACTCTACGCGAAATTCGTTTTACTTGATTACTTGTAATTTCTTTTCGAGCAAGATTGTATGCTTTAGCCAAACTTTCTTTAGTTAATTTATTTGTTCCGAGATATTTTTTTGCCAAAGATTTTATTTTTTCTTCAACTTTTGTATTTGGACGATTATATCGCGATAAAGTTAACGCGTTATTATATTCGGTTTCAATGTTTCCTAACTTATCAATTGTAGTTTCTGGTCGTTTCCACGAATATATTCTGTCATCCAATCTACCGTTATTTACTGTATCAATTATCTCATCTAATGAATTTAAAAATTGTGAATCGGGATTTAATGTGTGTTTTATTCTTCCCATTAAACTTTTTGATCTATCTGTTGCAGGATAACCTTCTCCTGAATACATTTGTATTGCTAATCCAACATATTGTTCAAATTCATCACTTCTTAGAATATGAATTCCCAAATTTGCTTCCAGGTTTCGTTTGAGTTGTCTCGGTGATTCAGTAACTCGTGATTTTCTAATTAAGAAATCTTCATTTCCTGGTTTCCATCGATAAGCCAATAATGATTCTGCCCAATCTTTCGGATTTAATTTAATTATGGGCGTAACTGCCCCTAATTCTTGAATTATTTCTCTTAATTCAGGTGTTTTTTTGAATTGTTTAATAACGCGGTTGTACATATTTTTACGATTTAATTCCAAATTATTGCGTAAGAGTTCTAATGAATCAAATTCTCGATTTGTGGTTGAGAGAGTTTTATAATCTGAATCTAATTCAGTAATTAATCTTGCTAAATTGTTCGTACTATATAATTCGATTTTAGTATTTTGTGAAATTAATTTAACTTCATCACTCGGCCAAATCGATATTGGATCTGTATCTGCAACACGAACTGTACTTAACTGATCATCTTCCAATCCATTTAAATTTAAATTCATAACTTTTTCAGCTGGTTGATAAGTTATATTAATCTTTTGTCTAGGAGACTCATCTTCTAGATTGAAATTTTTTGTTAATCTATTATTCATTGTAACATTTTAGGTTAGTTGATGTATTTAAAAGGCTTTCGGTGTAAAAACGTATTACTGCGCTCCAATTAACCAATAATAGGTCTTTTAAATTATAATATCTGGATTAACTTATGATCTGCTTAGGTATTGAATCGACTGCCCATACTTTTGGAATTGGTATCGTTGATAGTGAAGGTAACGTTTTAGCTAATGCACGACATACTTTAGAGACTGAAACGGGTGGAATACACCCAATTAAAGCTGCACAAGCACATATTCTATATTATGATATGCTAATCAAATCTGCGTTGAAAGATGCAAAACTTAAGTTAGAAAATATTGATTTAATTTCATTTTCACAAGGTCCGGGATTGGGACAATGTTTGAGAGTTGGCGCTGTAGCTGCAAGATCTTTAGCTGGAATGTTAAATATTCCGCTTATTGGCATAAACCATTGTGTTGCACATATTGAAATTGGAAAACAGAAAACTGGTTTAACTGATCCTGTCACAGTATATGCTTCCGGTGCGAATACGCAAATCATTGCTTATGCTGGTGAAAAATATCGAGTTTTTGGCGAAACTTTAGATATTGGTATTGGAAATTTTTTAGATAATATCGGAAGATATATGGGATTGGGATTTCCTGGCGGTCCAAAAATTGAGAAACTGGCTTCAACAGGGAATAAATATATTGAATTACCTTATACTGTAAAGGGTATGGATTTTTCTTTTTCGGGTCTTCAAAACAAAGTTAGACAATTGATCAACAAAGAATCTAATGAAAATTTATGTTATTCTGTCCAAGAAACTGTATTTGCAATGTTAACTGAATCGACCGAACGTGCATTGGCACATATTGGTAAAAATGAAGTTTTATTGACGGGCGGAGTTGGCGCAAATAGGCGATTGACTGCAATGTTGAAACAAATGTGTGATGATCGGGGTGTTAAATTTGAAGTTTGTCCTCGTTCACTATCTGGCGATAATGGTGCAATGATTGCATGGCAGGGGATTGTAGAATTTACTTCAGGGAAACGACAGGAACTGATTGAAACTGAAATTGACGGTAAATGGCGAACTGATCAAGTGAATATAACTTGGATAAACTGAATCCAATCTAGTCTTCATCCTATATTTTTTTATATAATCCCAAGTAAAATTTTAGGTATGTCTGCTATCGGAAAAATCTTTGGGAAAACATCTACAACTCAATTTAAATTTATTGTTGAATCTAAAATCAACAAATGGGATTATGTGACGGTGAATCATCATGAACTTGGTCCGGTTCTGACACAAGTTATTGAGATTGAACGAAATAATGAGCAAATTTTAGCCGAAGGATTAATCATTGGTTATCGTACTGAAAGAAATTTCTTACGGCAACCTCGAACGCCTTTTGAACCCGGATCTGAAGTTTTTGTTGCAGAAGATAATTTAATTAAATCAATTTTGGATCTTAGAATGAATGGCATTTATCTTGGAAAACTTCAGGGTAAAGACATTAAGGCATATTTGGATCCAAAAAAATTAATAACTAAACATTTGGCAATTTTAGCTAAGTCGGGAGCAGGAAAATCATATGCTGTGGGAGTTATTTTGGAGGAGTTAATGGAAATGGGTCTTCCAATAGTAATTATTGATCCGCATGGCGAATATAGTTCAATTAAATATGAAAATAAGACTGAAGAAGAGACAAAATATTTTGATACATTTGGTATTGAAGGAAAAGGATTTGGTAACAAAGTTATGGAATTTGCAGTAAATACCTCAATAAATATTGATGCTCATCAAATTAGATTACCGATTCCAAAAGATCCTTTTTCTCTTATTGAAACATTGCCTTTCAAACCAACAGATGCACAACGAGGATTATTATATAATATTGTCAATGATTTAAATGAACGCAAAGGTATTTTTGAATTTGATGAGTTAATCAAAGAGTTAGAAATTTCCGAATCAACTGCCAAATGGAGATTAATTGGAGGTATTCAACAATTAGAACAGAGCGGATTATTCAGTCATGGTGCAACATCAATAGATGATATTGTTAAACCCGGACAATTATCCATAATTAATTTCAAAGGTGCTGCTCCCGAAATGCAAGGTATTGTTGCAGGAAGCCTTCTTTCAAGAATATTTGAAGAACGGAAAAGAGAAAATATACCTCCTTGCTTTATTGTTGTTGATGAAGCGCACAATTATTGTCCTGAAAGAGGATTTGGTGAAACTAAATCTTCGAAGATTATGCGAACCGTTGCATCTGAAGGCAGAAAATTTGGAGTCGGATTATGCATCATCTCGCAACGTCCTGCACGAGTAGATAAATCTGTTCTATCTCAATGTAGCAGTCAAATTGCCTTACAGGTTACAAATCCGAGCGATTTAAGTGCAATTTCGAAAAGTTTTGAAGGGATTACTTCTGAAGCTGAAAGTGAAATTAAAAATCTGCCTATTGGAAAAGCGATGGTTATTGGTGCAACAGATTTTCCAATTTTTGTAGATATTAGAGTTAGAAAATCTCAACACGGCGGTGCTGCAAAATCATTTACCTTAACTAAAGCCAGAAAGGCGGTCGTATCATCCACACCTAATTATTCAACTCAACCCGAATCTAATCATCCTTCTGCTCCTTCGCAAATAATTACTAAACCTTCGACTCAACAATTAAGTATTTTTGAACCTAGATTAAAACGTAACGAAATTGAAGCATTAGAACCAAATAAAATTGAAGATTTGTCTTATGTTTTAAAACCGGTATTAAGTACGATTTGTAAAAAGGATAACAAAAATTTACATTTAGTTTTTGATTTGGAAAAGTTTGGAATTTTAAATTTAGATAAAACATTAAAACGAATTAATTTGGGTTCGACGCTCGCATTTTCAGGTAACCAGAAAAAGATTGTAGATCTATTACGTGATAGAACGCCAGTATCTGAAGTTTTTGTAAAATCCGGATTAGGTTTTAGTGAAGTTAATTCAGTTTTGAATCAATTGGTTCGTAATCATATAATTCGCGTAGAAAATAAAATTATTACTCGATTAGGTAATTCAGGATTAAATCTAGAACGATATAATTTTTTGATGCGTCCAAAATATATTAATTTAGTCGGTGAAACTCGTCCAGCTAAGATTTCAGTTAATAAAATCGCAACATATTTGAAAAATAACGGTTATGAATTAATTGCTAAACGAGAATCTTATATCCCATTTTATAGTGTAAAAACAAGTCACGGAACTAAAGTTGTTGATTCTCTATCTTATTCTCTGAACATATAGTAACTCTTATAAACCTATATTCTAAGCAATAATACTGACTCAGTCAGGAGCGCAAGCGAATGGATGAAAAATCTATAACAAAAGCAATCACTGAATTAAGAACCATTATTAAGAAAAGAAAATTTTCTCAAACTATTGATTTAATCGTAGCTTTCAAAGATATAGATATGACTAAGGCTCCTAAATTAGAACAATATGTCAATTTACCTTCGGGTCTTGGAAAAGATATGAAGATTTGTGCTTTAGTGGGTAATGAATCTGAAGATGGTGCTAAAAGTGCAGATCGAGTTATTTTATCTAGTAATTTTGATAAATTTAAAGAAAAACGTGATATCAAAAAACTTGCTAGAGAATTTGATTATTTTGTAGCTCAAGCAGACATGATGCCTAAAGTTGCTCAAATTTTTGGTAGATATTTTGGTCCAATTAATCGTATGCCTAGTCCAAAAGCGGGTTGTGTTATTCCTCCGCGATCAAATATTGCACCTCTTATTGGTAGATTAAGAAATACAATTAGATTAGTTGCAAATAAAATTCCTATGTTTCAAGTTCCAGTTGGGATTGAAACTCAAACTGATGCTGAATTAGTTAAAAATATTGTGACAGTTATGAATTCAGTAGAAAATGTTTTACCAAATGGTAAAAATAATATCGGTAAAATCTATATTAAATCTACAATGTCTAAGGCGGTGCAAATATAATGGCTGAATATGTTTCGAAGGTTGCAACTTGGAAAAAGGATATGGTTGATACCTTGGCTAAAGAAATTTCATCTTCAAAAACTATTGCAGTATTGAATATGGAAGATTTGCCTTCTCGCGAACTTCAGAAAATCAGAGAGAATATCGGTGATCAAGTAACTCTCAGAATGACTCGAAAAACCCTTTTAAAATTGGCATTAAATAACACGAGCAATAAAAGTGCAAGTAAATTAATAGAATATGTTGAAGATGGTATGCCTGCATTATTATTATCTGAGCTAGATTCATTTGCGTTATGGCAATTAATCAAAGAAAACATGTCTAAATCTCCTGCAAAGGCTGGACAAAAAGCACCATTTGATATTATTGTTCCTGCAGGACCAACTAGTTTTGCACCGGGTCCGATTTTAGGAGAATTGGGTGACGTTGGAATTAAAGCCGGAATCAATGCAGGTAAAATTGAAATTAAAGAAGATTCTCTTGTTGTAAAAGAAGGGGACTCAATTGATGAAAAATTAGCTGCAATTCTTTCAAGATTGAATATTCGGCCTATGAAAATGGGATTAAATCTTATGGTATCTCTAGAAAACGATACTTTATTTTTACGAAAATTACTTGATGTAAGTCCTGAAGAATTTGCAACAGATATTGAAAACTCATATTCAGATGCAGTCAAATTAGCATATAGTGTTGGAATAGTAAACGAAGTAACTGCAAAACTATTGCTACAAAAAGCTGAAACTGATGCAATGAAATTAGCATACTCTCAAAGTATTCTTACTGATAAAGTAAAGGATCTTTTATTGGTTAAGGCGGAAGCTGAAGCCACTAAATTAAAGGGGGAACTTGGAAAATAAAATGGAATATATATATGGCGCAATGTTATTGCACAAAGCTGGAAAAGATATTACATCTGACGCTTTGAAGGCAACTTTGTCCGCAGCAGGAATTAAGGTTGATGATTCCAGAGTTAAAGCAACTGCAGCAGCTCTGAAAGATGTCGATGTTGAAAAAGTAATTTCTGAAACGCAAATTGCAAGCGCGGCAGCCCCAGCGGCGGCAGCACCTGCAGAAGCAAGCGGTGAAGCAGCATCAGAAGCACCTGCAAAGGAAGAACCTAAGGCAGCAGCAGATGAAGAAGTATCTGAAGGTCTTGGTGCATTATTTGGATAAATAGTGCACTTTGCCTTTACCTAAATTAGAGGATATAACTGATGGATATAAGTAATCTGAAAAAGCAAGCAAGAGATATCAGCAACAATTTACGTGATCTCGGTTCAAAAAAAGAACAAAAATATCGCGAGAAAACTAGATTAGATAGTGCACTTAATAAATTAATTAAAGAAGCTGTTGAGTTGAAAACTCAAAAGCGTGACTATCAAAAGCGTATTTCTGTTCTGAAAAATGAACGGAATATACAAAATAAATCTGTTCAAGAAGGCCTGACAAAATTGAAAGATCTTCGATCAAAATACATTAGGGAATCAAGAAAACCCAAATTTGATGTTAAACGATTGAAGAAAGATCTAGAAAATCTAAATTTTGATTTGGAGACAGGAACTCTTTCTCAGAAAAAAGAAAAAGAATTGATGAAGAAAATTAATTCAATAAAAACAAAATTATCTGATTCAGATACTTCTACGAAAACAGATTATAATCGAATTCGTAGGGATACTAAAAAATTAAAAATTGCTTCAGATAAAATTCATTTTAAGATACAAACTGAAGCTAAAGAGATCAGTAAAATATTCGATAGACTTACTGAAATTTCTAATCAAATTTCAGATATTAAAAATCAGAGAAATCTCGCTAAAGTTATTCTTCGGGGTATGAAAGATCAAATCAACATAATGAATGCTAAACTTGGTGGTGTATTGTCTGATATGTCTAAATTTTCGGGAGCTGCTGCTAAAACTGCATTAGATCTATTTACGCCCGGAAAAGAAAAGAAAATACAGATTAAGGCTGGTGAAAAACTAACTAAAGATGATATTTTAAAACTTCAACGAAAATTAATGAAGAAATAACTTTAATAATTCTCCTTGATTAATCTTTAAATGAACCTTAACTCATTAAAACGAGATTTGAAGAAAAAGACGGATAAAAATCCGGAACAATACTATCCAATTTCAGTTCTATCTAATTTGGGGTTCAATAGACATATCTGTACTAATTGTTCAACTCGATTTTGGAGTACAGTAAAGCGGAGAACTTGCGGGGAACCTGATTGTAATGGTGGATATTCATTCATAAACAAAGCTCCCACAAAATCGAAGCTGGGTTATCTTCAAACGTGGGATAAATATTCTAAACATTTCAAAAAATTGGGATATACTCCTATCAAACGTTATCCTGTTGTTGCACGTTGGCGAGATGATACGTGGTTTACTCAAGCATCAATATATTGTTTTCAACCATTTGTAGTTAGTGGACAAGTAAAACCTCCTGCTAACCCGTTAGTTATGTCTCAACCAAGTTTAAGATTTAATGATTTAGATAATGTTGGTATTACGGGGAGACATTATTCAACTCATTTTCATTTGGGTCAACATGCCTTTGTTCCAAAAGAAAAATATGATACGGATAGATATTTATCAGATATAATCTCTTGGTTAAATAAGGGCATTAAACTGCCATTAAATGAAATTCAGTTTCATGAAGACCAATGGGGGGGTGGCGGAAATCTCGGAACTTCTTTAGAATATTTTTCACGGGGAATGGAATTAGGTAATCAAGTGTATATGAAATATAAGATTACGCCTAATGGTTACAAAGATTTGAATATTAATGTTTTAGATATGGGTTCTGGTCAAGAGCGATATCCGTGGTTAACTTCGGGAAATGCACTAAGCCACGAATTGACTATGCCTAAAACGGTTAAATATTTATACAAACAATCTGGCCGTAAACCAAATATGTCTGTTTGGAATAAATTTGTTCCATTATCTGGAAATCTGAATATTGATGAAGTTGATGATATTGAGAAAATGTGGACAAGTGTTGCAAGAAAAATTGGGCACTCAAAAAATAAATTAAAAAATGAGATTTATCCGATTTCTTCACTTTATGCTATTGCTGATCACTCTCGAACAATGTTATTTGCATTGGCAGACGGTGCACTTCCTTCTAATTCGGGAGGAGGTTACAACTTGAGAAGTACTTTTCGAAGAAGTATGGATTTAGCAAACAAATATAATTTAAAATTGGATTATAACAAATTAATTGAATTACATGCTAATTTTCTGAAACCTCAATATCCTGAATTAATTAAATCTGTGAAATCCGTCAATGATATTATCAAATCTGAAGAGACAAAATATTACAATACTAAAGAAACCGGGACTAAAATTATGCAACGTGTATTGAAAGGTAAACTTGATACTAAAAAACTAATTGAATTATATGATTCGCATGGTATTTCTCCTGAAATTCTTGCTGAAGAAGGTAATAAAATCGGTAATAAAATTAAAGTTCCAATAGATTTCTATACACGTGTTTCAGAAAGACATGAGCGTAAAAATACACCCAAAATTAGGGAAGATGAAAAAGAACTTCCGGGAATTGACCCAACAATAAAATTATTTTGGATGGATGAAAAAGCGCGTGAATTTGAAGCTCGGGTTTTGAAAATAATTAACAATCGATATGTAATTCTTGATAAAACTTTATTTTATGCTACTGGAGGTGGTCAGTTAAATGATACTGGATTTTTGAACAATTCAAACGTTGTAAATGTCGAAAATAGAGGTCCTCATATTTTTCATGAAGTTGAAAATATTAATTTTAAAGAGGGAGATCTAGTTATTGGAAAAATTAATGATATTCGACGAAGTCGAACTATGAGACATCATACTGGGACGCATGTAATTGGTGGTGCGACAAGAAAAGTTTTAGGTAAACACGTCTGGCAAGGTGGTTCTGAAGTAAGTCAAGATAAAGGGCGATTAGATATAACTCATTATAGTACTATTACTCCTTTGCAATTAAAGCGAATTGAAAAGGTTGCTAATGATATAATTAGTCGAAGAATTCCTGTTGATAAAGAAATATTATCTAAAGATCGTGCAGAAAAAAAATATGGATTTACAGTCTACCAAGGTGGTTTTATTCCGGGAAATGAAATTCGAGTTTTGCATATTAAAGGTTTTGATGCACAAGCATGTGGTGGAACTCATCTTTCAAATACTTCAGAATTAAAGAAACTAAGAATTACTGGATCCAAAAAAATACAGGATGGATTAATTCGATTAAATTACGTTGCAGGTGATATTGCAAATAACTTAGACCTAGAAGAAAAAGAACTTGGTAAATCGGTCATGTCTGCATTTGGTACTCGTGGAATTACTGACATCAACCAAATCGAAATTGCAGCAAATATGTTAAAAACTCAAAAAATTCATTTGCCAAAAAATATTGATAAATTTAGAAAGGAAACGATTCAAATGAAAACTCAAATGGGACAATCAAAAACTCAAATCTCACGAGAGCTAAAGTTTAATACAAATAATCTTTCGAAAGCAGTTGAACAATTGTTCACTTTATGGAAAAAGACACGAAAAGAGTTGAAAAAATTTAAGAAACGATGAAAGCAGAAATATGGACTTGGAGTTATTGTCCTTTTTGTAGAAAGGCTGAAGAAATTTTGAGAAAAAATAATATTAACTTTGAGGAACATATTATGGATAATAAACCTGAAGAATTAGAAAAAATAAAAAATAAATATAATCACCAAACAGTTCCAATAATTCTATTAAATGGAAAATTTATTGGTGGTTGCGATGATTTGCAAAAATTAGAAAAAGGTGGTAAACTTAATTAATATCTTTGTCCCATTTGCCTTCTGAGATCAATTTTGCCGCAGTTTCTGGTCTTCGACCATTTACTTTAATTCCCATCGTTACACAGACGCCCACAATTTCTTGTAATGCTGCTTTTCTTGAACGTGCAAGTAATTCTGGTTTTTTCTTATCTGCCACATTCAATGCTTGCGGCAAAGTCATATCTGCTACAAATTCTTTTCCAGGTGCTCCTGATCCTTTTTCGAGGTTCAGTTCTGCTCTAATTAAATCTGATGTTTTTGTCATTATTTCGATTCTCCTCTATTTTCTTTTCCAACAACTTTAATGGAATCTAAATTGAGTGTGATTGGTATTGGTACTGCTGCTTCAAGTAATTCAACGATAACTTCTGATTTTTGTTTATTTAATCGAGTTACTTTTCCTCTCTCTCCCTTAAATGGTCCGCCAACAATTTCAACAATATCTCCTAATTGAATGTCTATATTTTCCGGATTAAATTCAATTAAATGGTCTAAAGACGCTAAATCAACTTTCTTTGTTAATACTCCTCGGACATATGGAACTCGATAAGTAATTTGTTGAACTTCTGTTACTGAATCTGCTTCAATAAAGATATATCCAACTACACCGTGGGGTGAAAGTAATGCATGAATTCCTTCAGCCTTTTGTGCATTTGTTGCTAATGAATCCATTACTTGTTCTTCTCTTCCTACACCTGTTCGTATTGTAAATATTGCCATTATGCTAAATTCTTAATTAATTGAACTGTCACGAAAATCGTGAATCCGATCAATCCGATGACTGCCATTCCAAGTCCAGTTACTTTAACAACTGCTTGAAACTCATTCATTTTTGGTTTTCGCGTAATTGAAAGAACTCGTTTATATTCTCTCAATTTTTTTTTAATTATTCCGGGCCATTCTTTTGGTCCAGGTATCCTAAAATCATCAGGATTAATTTCAATTAGCGAAGCCATGATAAATTTTGCGTTAGTTCATTTATAAACCTTTTGAAGCCTAATCAATAAATTTGATTCCGAAACTGCCTTCCATGTCTTCTTGTTTTTTTCTTGAAAAAGTTCGTTTAGGCCCAAATATTTGTGGCGATTTGACTCCTACAATCACTAACATTGTTCGAATAGAATTTTGTAATTCTGGACTTAATTGAGCACCCCAGATTATTTTTGCACCTTCATCCAATTTATCAGTTACAGATTCGACT
The DNA here is from genome assembly GCA_014239585.1 of Nanobdellota archaeon. Classification (GTDB taxonomy): domain Archaea; phylum Nanobdellota; class Nanobdellia; order UBA10117; family ARS21; genus ARS21. The sequence continues at coordinate 21,611 of JAAZYP010000001.1, read as the reverse complement.
ACTTTTTTGGCTTCATCTAGCGTCATATCGGGTCCGCCAATTACATTGATTAATGCACCTGTTGCGCCAGTAACTTCCACATCCAATAATGGATTATTTAATGCCTTTTCGACAGATTCTACTGCTCTATTTTCCGTATCGGATTCTCCTAATCCGATCATTGCAATTCCGCCCGAAGACATAACTGCTTTAATATCTGCAAAATCTAAATTGATTAATCCCGGTTTTGTAATTAATTCTGCAATTCCTTTTACGGCGTTTGTTAAAATTTCATCCGCAACTTTAAACGCAGTATGTAATGGTAAATCTGGTGCCAATTCAATCAATTTATCATTCGGAATTAAAATTAATGTGTCAACAAGACCTTCTAATTCTTCTAATCCGATCATGGCATTCTCATGTCTGAGCACTCCTTCCATTTCAAAAGGTAACGTTACTACTGCTACGGTCAAAATACCTTTCTTTTTAGCAATATCAGCTATAACTGGCATACATCCCGTTCCGGTACCGCCTCCAAGTCCACCCGTAATAAATACTAAATGTGCATCTGAAATTGCATCTTTGATTTCTTTTTGAGATTCTTTTGCTGCATCTTTTCCAATTCTTGGGTCTGATCCTGCACCTAAACCTTGAGTTAAATCTTTGCCTAATAATATTTTTTTATCTGCATTTGCATTCAATAAATCTTGAGCATCTGTGTTAACTGCAATAATTTCGGCTCCAGTTACGCCAATATCTGAAATTCGTGAAATTGTATTATTTCCTGCCCCTCCGCATCCAATAACTTTGATCCTTGCTTGCCGATTTGATAAAATATTTTCTAATTCTTCATCTTCTTTGCTTAATTTTGATACTGATTGGGTATCATAAGATTCATTAAATGTCTGTTCAGAATTTGATTCAGTTGCGGCTTGCGTAACTGATGTATCGTAACTGTTTGTACTGTCTGTTGAATAATCATCGTTTGGTGTGGTTTCTGCACCAGTATTAAAATCGACATTATCTGAAAATTCATCATAAGGATCCATGATTTTAGGTCTCTTCACGTTTTTATAAACATTATTACTGTTTAAGCGATACTACGCAATAGTAACATCAGTGACTTCAGGTACTAGTTTTTTAACTTGAGTTACAATTAAATCCAAAAAAGGTTTTCCTAATTTTTCTTTATTAGGTAATTTGAAAGTTACCTTCTTACCTTCTACTTTCAATCCATTTGCTTGAAATCCGAGTAATTCTGTAGAAAATTCAACTTTATCTTTAATATCTGCATTAATTTTCAGGGGTTTAAGCATATAATGAACATTTTTTCCCGCAAACGGATGATTGAAATCTAACAATACTCTTCCACCGTTTACTGAACGAACGGTAGCTTGTTGTCCATCGATATCCAATCTCATTCCCACGATCGGATTGACTTTCTTTGATCTTAATTTACTTAGTGAAATTAATTGAATTAATTTTGAACTTCTAACTCCAAATGCTTCTTTAGGCTCTAAATCAAATTCCATTTTTTTTCCAATTTCAGCGCCAACTAATTTTTTTTCAATTCCTTTCAATAGTTGTCCTGAACCGACAAATACTTTCATCGGTTTATATTTAAAATTTGGATCAAAAATTTTATTTTTCTTTGCTTCACTCTCAATTGTTAAATCAAAAATTTCATTTGTATCTTTAAAGGTTCCAATAAAATCTAATTCGATTAAATCTCCTTTTTTGATTTTTGTCATGGCTTTTAGTTTTGACTAAGGTTTAAAATAGTTTTGAAGTTGTTTTTGATTATCTCTATCGCAATAATTACTGTAGATCCCATTGCTACTACTAAAAACCATTCGTATCCGGATAAAGCAACAGTCTCAAAATATTTTTGAAAAAATGGGTGTGTAACTACTGCAATTTGCAATCCTACTGATACAATTATTGCCAAAATTAAAGATTTATTATTGAATAACATTTTCAGATTTTTTAATACTGATTTATCAGTTCTGGAATTAAATATGTTGAACATTTGAAACATAACAATTGTGGAAAATGCGATAGATCGAGCATGTTCTATTCCTGAGTCTAAATTCCAATAAAACAATGCAATTGTACCGATCATCATTATTAATCCCACAACTATTGAAAATATCCATGTATCTTTTGATATTGCGCCTTCTTTCAATCGTCTGGGTTTACGTTCCATTATATCTGGCTCGGGTGGATCCATTCCTAGTGCTAAGGCAGGTAAACCGTCAGTTAATAGATTCATCCAAAGAATTTGAACTGCAATTAAGGGTAAAGGTAATCCGATCAACATTGCAACAAATATTGCGAGTACTTCTCCAACATTACTTGAAATTAAATATCTGATAAAATTTCGAATATTATCAAATACACTTCGTCCTTCTTCTACGGCTTTAACAATTGATGCAAAATTATCGTCGAGTAATATCATATCTGCTGAATCTTTTGCGACATCTGTTCCTTTGATACCCATTGCCACACCGATATCTGCAGCCTTTAGTGCAGGTGCATCATTTACTCCATCACCCGTCATTGCAACAACTTCTCCTCTAGATTTTAGTGCATTTACAATTTTTAATTTATGTTCTGGTGAAACTCTTGCAAAAACTCTAACATTTTCTAATTTTTTCATTAAATCTTCATGCGACATTTTCTCTAATTCTTCACCAGTTACAAATGGTGCTTTATTATCAATTATACCTAATTCTATTGCAATTGCACGTGCGGTTTCCGCATGATCTCCCGTAATCATCATAGTTGTTATTCCTGCTCGCGCGCACGTCACTAATGCTGGTTTTACTTCAGATCTTGGCGGATCAATCATTCCTTGTAATCCTACAAATACTATTTCTTGTTCAATATTATGAGAATTTACTTTCTTTTTAGGATTAACATATTTATATCCCATTGCCAAAACTCTTAATGCATTTTTGGCCATTTCATCAATTTGTGTTTTTATTTTTTCTTTATCTACTTTTGTTAATTTTTTAATTGTTCCATTCAAATATATATGTGAACAATTTTCTAAGAAAATTTCTGGTGCACCTTTAATATACGCAATCTGTTTTCCTTTAGATTCATAAATTACGCTCATCATTTTCCGATTTGAATCAAATGGAAGCTCATTTTTGAACTTATATTCGCTCATTAACTCGTCTTTACTTCTTCCAGATTTTCTGGATGAGACAAGTAATGCTCCTTCGGTCGGATCGCCAATAATACTCCATCCATTTTTACCATGATTCAATTTAGCAGTTGTACATAATGCACCGCTTCTCAAAAGTAACTCTAAATTTTTGGATTTTGTTGGATCTATTTTTTTATCATCTAAATTAAACTCTCCGCGAGGTTCATATCCGGTTCCAGTTAATTTGATTAAATTATGATTTGTATAAACTTCAGTAACTGTCATTTCATTTTTAGTTAGAGTGCCAGTTTTATCTGAACAAATAACTGTTGCACTTCCTAATGTTTCTACCACGGGTAATCTTCGTATGATTGCATTGACTTTTGCCATTTTACTCAATCCGAGTGCGAGAGTTATTGTTACAACGGCAGGAAGTCCTTCAGGTACTGCTGCGACTGCCAAAGATACTGCGGTTGTGAACATTTGAATAATTAGCTCACCTTTCAATAATCCTATAACAAAAACTAATATTGAAATTATGATTGCGGCAATTCCTAAGTTTTTGGCAACAACTTCTAATTTTTTCTGTAATGGTGTTTCCGGAGTTTTTTGTTCAGTAATTGTTTTTGCAATTTTACCTATCTCTGTGGACATTCCTGTTTCTACAACAATTGCTGTTGCTCTGCCTCTAGATACGGAGGTGTTCATAAAAATCATGTTTCTAATTTCAGCAACAACAATTTTTTCCTTTTTTAGAACTACACTCTCTTTTGATACTGAAGTTGATTCTCCCGTAAGTGTTGATTCATCAATCTCTAAATTAATGACTTCGATTAAACGCGAATCTGCCGGAACTTTATCTCCCTCTTCAAGTAAAATTATATCTCCTGGCACTAAATCTTCAGAATTTATTAATTCCTCTTTTCCGTCGCGTAAAACTTTTGCTTTGGTAGTAGATAATTTTTTTAATGCTTCAACTGCACGTTCTGCTTTATACTCTTGAACAAATCCTAAAATCGCATTTAAAATTATAATTATTCCTATAACATACGCATCTACCATTTCTCCGAGATAATATGACACAAATACGGCGACAGTTAGCAACGCAACTAAAAATGATTTAAATTGATTAATAAAAATTTTGAGAGCAGTAAATTTTTGTTTTTTAACTAATTTATTTTTACCATATTTTTCTAATCGTTTTGATGCTTCATGGTCGGTAAGTCCTGTTTTTGAAGAATTTATTTCTGAATAAATTGAGTCAATTCCTTTGGTATGCCAATACATAAACTTCACTCTCAATGAAATTATATAACGATTATGACCTTAATCCAAAATTTTATAAATGTCATATAACGAGTTTCCATGGGACTGTAGCTCAGTCTGGAAGAGCGCTCGACTGAAGATCGAGTTGTCGCTGGTTCAAATCCTGCCAGTCCCATTGTCTCTTCTTCGCCGTTTTTCGGCCCTCAAACCCCGAGGAGAAGAGGCGCTGCCAGGGTCGCATAGTCTGGTTATTGCGCAGGATTGCTAATCCTGTCCCATTGGGAGCGTGGGTTCAAATCCCACCCCTGGCGTATCACTTTTAGTGAAAGTGATCTCAAAAACGGAACATTATTTTAATTAATATATCTTGATCAACTCATGACAGCAATGGGTCCATTCAGCGCATATAGTCCAGTTCATTTTTTGATATGGTTTTTGGCTGCAAAATATACAAAATTATCTTGGAAATGGTTTTTTGTTTTATCAATTGTATGGGAAATTTTTGAATTTATAGTCAGTTTTTACAGTGATTCTAGTTTCTTTCCTGAATCAAACATTAATCGATTTACAGATATAATCTTTAATATTGCAGGATTTTATTTAGGGAGAAGATAAACCCACATAATTGAAATAATTATTGAGGCATAAATCAAATATTTTGAGTTTCCAAAATTTAACAAATCAGTCTTTGATATTTTCATAATCTGGATAAGGTGGTCCACGCATATAATCGTCGTGATTTTCAACAAAATGTAAAATTTTATTTTTATTTTTTTCAATTAATGTTGATAAATTTGCATTTGTTAATTCAGGATATATTTTATCTTCCTTAATTAAATCAATTAAATCACTTTGAGGTATATCTGATCTATGAAATGCAATAATTCTTCCTGAAGTAATTGAAAAATCCATTTCGGAGTTTGGTTGGTCAAAATTAGTCATAATGTGTATTGCATAATCTTCCATTTCAATATATGGAAAAATTCCACCACTACCAATTTTATAAGACATAGCTTAGAAAAACGGAGTACAGTATTAAAGTTTTATGTGATCTGAAAGTAGAAAGGGCACACTTAGAGGTGGACAATTCTTGAAAACTTTATCTTACTAACAAATAACTCCACGCCGCTACTCTAAAGCACGAATAAACATGATTATGGCTGCTCGGTTCCCCGTCTGACCCGGTTCTCACAATAACCCGCCGAAAAAGGCAACGCTTCGACATTAAATGTCAGGGACAAAGCATACAGTCCATGCCGCCCTCTAAGCTTCGACATCTTAGCATACAAGATAACAGCCGCGCTTACCCGGCCTGTCTAGCCCATTTAACTCGGAATTTTTCAGTTTAAAAGAATTATTATTAGCTCTCTAAATATTTAGTCAACTCTTTTCCCATCTTCGGATTTTTTTCTTTAATAAAATTAAAATAAGGATAAAAATCTCGAATTAATGATCTTGCAGAAGTATGAAGTTTATCTGACATTTGTTCAGATATTCCTTTTGCTTTTCTACGTTTTGCTGCTAATGAAAATATTTTTAACATTAATTCAGGTCGTCTATATGTTGAAATTGTTTGAGATACTTCAGTTTTTGATTGTTGGACGCCTGCAGTTGCAGATACATTTGCATAATATGCTAAACTCCAATTCTGATTCTTAGATATTCGATTTCGAGTAATGTCTGAATCTGATATATTGATATATCCTTCCCTTAATGCTTCGGGATCCAAATATTCATGATACATATTTTGATCAATCCATAACGTATATTCGGATGAATCAACTTTTACGTCTGAAAAAGTAGATAATGCTAATTTTGAATCAAATGATTTTAATGTTATTTTAACTGCGTAAAAAATACTTTCTTCTCGCTCTCTAAATAGATCATAAATATCTTCATTTCTAATTTTGTCTTTTTGTATACTTAATACTTCTAAATCAGTTAATGCTGAACGAACATCTCCCTGAGATCTTGCTGCAATTTTTTTAAGTACAATCGGATCCACTTCTATTTTTTCAAGTTGAGATACTTTTCCTAAATATCTTTCTATTGATTTATATTCTACAGGATTAAACTTTATTAATTCGCAATATTTTCTTAGAGTTTTGTATTTTGAGTTCCATGGATCATTTGCAGTAATAATAATTGGATATCTTGTATTTTTAATTATTTCAATAAGTGCTGTTATCCCTCCTCGGTCTGATGAACCCGAAAATGATTCTAATTCATCAATTAAAATTATTTTTTTGTCTCCCAATAACGATGGTTGAGTTGTAGCGGGTTTTAATTGGTCCATTATTCTAGATTTATTTCGTGTAGAGGATGGTGGAATTTCATAAAGTTCATATCCTATTTCTGAAGCATAAACTCTAACTGCAAGAGTTTTACCAACACCCGGTTCACCGTAAATTATCGCAGCATTTTTGGATTTTCGTTGAACAAAATTTGTTAATTTAGTTATTCCCGCATATTGTCCAACAATTTCGCTGATTTTTTTAGGAATATACTTTTTGATAAGCATATATTATTTTTGGAACTGAATTTATATACTTGTGTTTAGTCTGGTTCTCAGACTAGATACTTGAGTTCTTAAAAATTTAATTTCAGAACTTTGTTCATCAAGAATATCTATTAATGGGTCTTTTTCTTTGGTGATATTTATTATTTCACGAAATGCATCACGATTTGAATTTGCAAAATTAATAATTTGATTAACAGTCACCATCAATAATCTAATCCTCTCAATACTCTTCCGAAAATCATTTCAACTTCATGATTATTCATCTTATTTGGATCGATATTATAAACACGATTCAATTGTGCCGGAAATAAAACAGTTTTATCGTCTTTAATTTTGACGTAACCTTTTCTAAATAAGGCCTTGCTTAATAGATTAATTTTTTTCATAAATTTATTTAAAAATTTTGATTAAAAAGAGTCGTACATATTTGTCCAGTGTCCACTAATCAACTGAAAGTAATTTGACTTCAAAAGTTAATTTTTCGCCCGCTAGTGGATGATTAAAATCTACGAGAACTTGTTCCTTTGCCACATCAATAATTTTTCCCGTTACCATCTCTCCTTCAATCATTCCGTGAACGGTCAAACCTTCTCCGACTCCCCCGTCAAAATTAGTGTGTGGAAATTTACGTATTAAATCGTCATGATACACTCCATATCCTCTCTCAGGTGGAATCTCAATTCTTCTAATTTCTCCAATTTCCATTCCAAGAACTCCTTCATTAAATCCCGAAATAACATCAGTTGATCCTAACTTAAAATTTATTGGCTTTTTTCCTTTAGACGTATCAAAAACATCGCCATTTTCTAAAAAACCTGTAAAATGTAACGATACATCTTTCCCGGATTTCGCCTTCATTAGATTGTTTATTTTGTTTCACTTAAAAGCATTATTCGCCTTTATTTTATATGTTTGAATCTCTATTCTGGAATCTAGAGTTTGTGCCAATCAGGTTTACGTCTGCAAGAAATGCATTCAATTGAATAAATTCATTTGAACCCTCAGAAATTCTGAAATCATATTCTCCGCAAGACTTTATCAATTTTACTTTAAGTTTATCTTCAAATTCTTCTGAATTCCAAATTTGTTTTTGGAATTGAGAAATTGCATCTGCACCTGAAAGACCATATTTTACTAAAACATCGGAAAGTTTATCTTTCGAGGCTTTGAAATTTCCACTTAATCCTAATTTTAATATTTCATACAGTTCTGTTGGTTCTGCAAACGAAACAACTTCGCGAACTTCATTAATCGTAACTCTCATTGTTCCCGGAATTGAATCTGAGGGTTTATCTGCAATTGCAGTTGTAGCTTGAAAAATATTTTCCGCTTTTCTTAAATCCCCTTCAGCTGCATCATAAATATAATCCATTGCAGTATGATCTAAATCAATTTTTTCTTCTCGAGCAATTGATAAAATAACTTCTTTCATGACGTCCTTTCTAATCGGTTGGAATCTGAAAATTGCGCATCTAGATTGAATTGGAGGTATGATTCGCGAAGAATAATTGCAACTTAAACAAAATCTTACATTTGAAGTATAATCTTCCATCATTCGTCTCAATGCGTGTTGAGCATCTTTTGTTAATGCATCTGCCTCATCTAAAAAAATTAACTTGAAGGGTACGTTTTCAGTCACAGTTTTTGTTCTTGCAAAATCTTTAATTGAAGTTCTGACTATATTTATTCCTCGTTCATCTGATGCATTTAATTCCAATACATTATCTCGATAATTATCGCCATACATTTCTTTTGCCATTGCCAAAAATGAAGTTGTCTTTCCAGTTCCTTGCATTCCCGCAAAAAGTAGATGTGGCATCGATTCGCTTTTGATAAATGCGCTTAATCGATTAATAATCTCATCTTGACCTTTTACTTCAGATAATTTTGACGGACGATATTTTTCAGTCCAGATTTCAAACTTAGACATAGCTTCAGATTTTGATTTCAAATTAAAAGCATTTGTTTTGCTTACTCAAAAGAGTTATAATTTTGATTTAACTATTAAATTTATGTCAGGTGGTTATCCCGTTAGTCAAAATTTGTAAATTTTTGTTTAGCAGTAGTTATTTAAATTTTAATGGAGTGGTTCGAGCATGAACGATTACAATTTTAAGTCTCTTGAAAGGGAATTGTCTAAAAAATGGAGAAATATGAATCTTCTAAAATTACTTCAACGTCGAAATAAGGGCGGAAAACCTTACTTCTTGCTTGAGGGCCCACCTTATGCTAATGCTGAGTCTCATGTGGGACATTTACGAGGAATTTTTTACAAAGATTTGAATCAACGATACCAATTCATGATGGGTCGAGATGTATTATTTACTGCAGGTTTTGACACACACGGATTACCTATCGAGAATATGGTTGAGAAAAAATTGGGTTTCAAAAATAAGAAAGATATTTTGAAATTCGGCTTGAAAAATTTTGCCAGAGAATGTAAGAAATTAACTTCAGAGAGCATGGATTCATGGAAAAATTTGTATAATAAATATGGTTGTTGGGTCGGTTGGGACGATGATCCTTATTTAACTTATAATAATTCTTATTTGGAGAGTGGATGGTGGGGTTTCAAACAAATTTGGAACAAAAATATGATCTATAAAGGCACAAAACCAGTTCACTGGTGTACTCATTGTGGAACCTCTAGCGCCGGTTATGAAGTCACCGATTCTTATCAAGAATTAACTGATCCCGCAGTTTATGTTAAATTTAAATTGAAAGATCAAGATACATCTCTGTTAGTCTATACTACTACGCCTTGGACTCTTCCTGCTAATGTTGCAATTGCGGTTTCGGGAAAAGATAATTATGTAAAAGTTAAAACTTCAAATGGTAATCTAATACTCGCAGAAAATCGTTTAGAACTTTTGAAAAATAAAAATATTAAATATCGAATTTTGGAGAAATTTAAAGGAAAAACATTGAATGGCGTAGAATATGAACCGTTGTTCGATAATAAAATTCAAAATGTTGTTGGGCAATATCTTAACTCACGAAAAGTTTATTTGAGTGTTCCTTTACTGAAGGAGCGAATTGCGCCTAAGGTTGCTGAGAAACTTGGGAAAAAGGCAGGAGATGTATACGCCGAATTTGTAACTGTTGAAAGCGGAACTGGGTTAGTTCATATGGCTCCCGGACATGGAAAAACAGATAATGAATTTGGAAAAATGTTGGGGTTAACTGCAGTTAGTCCAGTTAACGATGAAGGTAAATTTACTAAAGACGTGGGAAAATATTCAGGAAAATATGTTAAAGATGCAGATTCTGAAATAATTTCTGATTTAGATAAAGAAAATAAACTTTTATTTTCGGAAAAGATTAGACACGCTTATCCTTGTTGTTGGCGATGTAAAACACCGTTATTATTTAGATTAAGTACTCAGTGGTTTTTCAAAACAGATAAAATTCGTAAAAAGTTACTATCTGAAAATGATAAAGTTAATTGGCTTCCTGAATTCGCCAAAGATCGTATGGCAACTTGGTTAAGCAATTATGAAGATTGGAATTTTACTCGTCAAAGATTTTGGGGGATTCCTGTACCAATTTGGGAATGTAGATCGTGTGATAAAAATTTTGCAGTGGGATCAAAAAGGGAATTGGAACAAAAATTGAAAAAACGTTTGCCGGAAAATTATGATTTACATAACGTTAGAGAATTAAAATTAAAATGTACGTGTGGTGATTTAATGAATTCAGTTGAAGATATTTTTGATGTTTGGTTCGATTCAGGAGTTGCTCCTTGGGCATGGATGGGTGCACCAAATAAAAATAAAGCTCAATTTATGAAATATTTTCCGGTAGATCGAGTTAACGAAGGTACGGATCAAATACGAGGTTGGTTCTTTTCATTACTTTACACTTCTGTTGCAATTTTTGGTAAAGCGCCATATCGTACGGTATCGATGCCCGCATTTACTGTTGATGCACACGGAAATAAAATGTCTAAATCGGTAGGTAATGTTGTTTGGGCAAACGAAGGTATTGATAGTTTGGGTGCCGATTTAATTAGATTTTATTATACAAGTAATGCTCCGCCTTACGAACTGGCAAAATTTAATGTCGATGAAGTAAAACGTGAGACTTATTCGACCATAAACACACTCTGGAATTTGCATAATTATCTTAAAACTGAATATCCTTTGGTGTTGAATAAAAGATTAACTCGTCCGGAAGATAAATGGATTATATCTAGATTAAATAATTTGATTAAAACTTATCACTCATCATTTGAAGAATTTGAATATCAACGAATGGGTCGAGGAATTCATGAGTTTATAGTTAATGATTTGAGTAGAACTTATATTCAATTGGTTAGAGAACGAATTGGTAAAAATGATTCAACAGTAGGTTATGTTTTATTGAAAAGTCTCATTACTACGCTAAAATTATTGGCCCCAATTTCGCCATTTGTATCAGATAAATTATATACTAATTTGAGAAATTATCCATCTATCTCTGAAAAGAGTATTCACTTGGAACGACTTCCTAAATCAAATTTGGGACAAATTGATAATAAATTGGAAACTGAATTCGAATTATTAAGAGATGTAATCACTGATATTTTGGCTCTTAGAGATAAGATGAAACGTAATTTGAGATGGCCAATTAAAAATGTAATAATTGTCTCAAATAAAAATGTAAGTCTAAAAAATAATCTTGAATTATTGAAAAAACAAACAAATGTTTCAAATATTAAATTTAGACGGAATATTGATGACGTAAAATATTCGATTGAAATTGATTATCGTGCTGTTGGGAAAAAATATGGTAAATTAACTTCAGATATTGCGAAGAAAATAAAATCTGCTTCAATAACTGACTTAACTAAAGGTTATCGTACAAAAATTAGAGGTAAAGATATATTTTTGACTAAATCAAATATTCAAATAACCCCTATTCTTCCAGAAGGTGCGTTTGGAATCGCAAAAGATAATTACTTGTTAATTTTAGATAAAACTGAAGACTCAGATATGCTAATTAGTGGATTTACTCGTGAAGTAATTCGAAAAGTTCAAGATCATCGTAAATTAACTAAATTACATAAATCGGATAAAATCAATTTGAAGCTTTCTTCGGAAATTAAATTGAATTTAAATGAGATACAACATAAAGTTAATGCCAATACAATTGAACTCGTTAATACTTTGGAAAAATCTGAAAAAATCGTTATACGTGGAAAGAAGATTGAATTTGCTTTTTAAAGTAGTATTTATATACTTTTCCGTACTTATAACTTAAAATGGCGCCAGAAGTTGATAAACGAGTTTGGTCTAAAGTTCAAAACGTAGTCGTTTCTGCAAATATTTTTGCTAAACTTCCTTTGGAAAAATTAGCAGTTATTTTAGATAATTCAGATTATACTCCTGAAACATTTCCGGGATTAATTTATAAGGTAAAAGATGAAGAATTGTCTTTCAAAAAGGCAAGTTTCTTATTATTTAGTTCAGGTCGAGTTATTTGTGCTGGAACAAAATCCGTAAAAGCAGCAAAAGACGCAGTAAAACACGTTGTTGAGGATTTGAAAGATGTTGGTATTGAAATTACAAAGAAGCCTAAAATTGTGGTTCAAAACATGGTTGCATCTGGTTCAGTTGGCGGTAGATTAAATTTGAATGAGATTGTGTTCTTATTCGACAATACTGAATATGAGCCTGAACAATTTCCCGGATTAGTTTACAAACTAAAAGGTGAAGATCAACTTCAAAATATTACTTTTCTTTTATTTGGAACAGGTAAGATTGTTATTGCTGGTGCAAAATCAGAAAAACAGATTAAAGATTCAGTTAAATTTTTGAGAAAACAGTTGATTGATGTCGGCGAACTAGACGAATAATAAGATAAATTCTTTTTAACCCTAATTTTTGAAAGATTATAGATGGAATCCAATACTCTCAGTAAATATAGAACTTTTATCGAAAAATATTACTCTAAAGACCTAACTATCGCTGCACAGAAGGGCAGAAAAGCGTTAGAAATTGATTTTACAAACTTGGCAAGATTTGATCCTCATCTTTCCGAAAAATTATTAACAAATCCGAAGGAAAGTTTTGAATTTATCAACGCTGCGATTCAGGAATTTGATTTAGGTGATCTAAATTACAAAATTCGTGGAAGAATGTTTAACCTTCCTGCATCTCAAAAAATAAAAATTCGAGATTTGCGAAGCGAGCATCTCGGATTATTGATTACGGCAGATGGTTTAATTAGGCAGGCATCTGATGTTCGGCCAAGAGTAACGGTTGGAACTTTTGAATGCCCAAAATGTTCTGCTCAATTAAGAATTGATCAGATCGACAGTAAAATGAAAGAACCTGCTTCATGTAACCAATGTCGCCATAAAGGAAAATTTAAATTAGTTGATAAAATTTTGACTGACGTTCAACAATTAATTATCGAAGAATTATCTGAATCATTAGATGGTGGAGAACAGCCAAAACGACTTAGATGTATTCTTAATGGTGATTTACTTGAACCGAGCGCTGAACGAAGACGATTTCCAGGAAACAAAGTAAAAGTTGTAGGTATTGTACGCGAAGTTCCTATAAATTCCAAAGGCGGTGCTCAATCTACTCAATTTGATATTATTCTCGAATGTAATTCTGTAGAAAATTCTGAAGAAGAATTTGAATCTTTAGAAATTGATATTGAAGAAGAAAAAATGATTAAAGACTTAGCCAAAGATCCTAAAATTTATGAAAAATTGATTAATAGTATTGCGCCAGTAATATATGGTTATGATGAAATAAAAGAGTCCGTTGCATTACAATTATTTGGCGGTGTTCGTAAAGTAAAGGATGATGGAACTGAATGGCGAGGAGATATTCACATTCTATTGATGGGTGATCCTGGCGCAGGTAAATCGATTTTGCTAAGATATATTTCAAATTTAGCTCCAAAGGCAAGATATGTTGCGGGAAAAGGAGCATCAGGTGCAGGACTTACTGCGGCAGTTGTTAAAGACGAATTTTTAGGTGGTTGGGCGTTAGAAGCAGGAACTTTGGTTTTAGCAAATAAAGGTATGGCGTGTATAGATGAATTAGATAAAATTTCTTCCGAAGATAGAAGTGCTATGCACGAAGCAATGGAACAACAGACAGTAAGTATTTCTAAAGCAAATATTCAAGCAACATTATTATCTCAAACATCAGTATTGGCTGCAGCAAACCCGAAATTTGGAAGATTTGATCCATTTAGACCTGCTCCAGTTCAAATTGATTTGCCTCCATCATTAATTAATCGATTTGATTTGATGTATGTAATTCGAGACCTTCCTAATGCAGATACAGATGAACGGATTGCCAAACATGTTTTGGCACTTCAAGGAAATATTGAATCTATATCTAGCGATATCGATAATAAATTATTAAGAAAATATATCGCATATGCAAAACAAAATTGCTTTCCAAGTCTAGGTGTTGCTGCTTCAAATCTAATTAAAGATTATTACGTAAAAATTAGAAGTTCGGTTTCAGGAGAAGGTATTCAAAGTATTCCTATATCTGCAAGGCAATTACAAGCGATTGTTAGATTAGCAGAAGCATCTGCACGAGTAAGATTATCAAATAGAGTTACTGAATCAGATGCAAAACGTGCAATTCGGTTGGTTGAAGAAACATTGAAACAACTTGGAACTGATCCCGAAACAGGTAAGATCGATATTGATCGTATTACTACTGGTATCACTGCGACAACTAGAAATAAGATGTCTATGCTTCGCCAAATTATTGAGTCACTTGAATCCCAATTTGGAAAATCTGTTCCGAAAAGTGAAATAATCAAAGAGGCAGAAACTGAAGGAATTGAAAAATCAACCTCCAGTGAAATACTTCAAAATTTACTTCGTTCAGGAGATTTGTTTGAACCTAAAGCAGGATTTATTCAAAGGTCGTAGTCGAATATACAATTTAATATAAATGAAGTTAATTAAAACTCAAAATGGCTATCACTCGTTCAACAGCATATCGGCTAAGAATTTCAGAAATTGTCAGTAACGAATTTATAAAACAAGAGGGATTCAATCCAAGTTATATTGAATTTGGCGGAAATCAAGTTTCACGAATAAATTTGATTTCAACTGTTGTCGGAAAATATACTTCTGAAGACGGAAATTATGCTGCATTGACTTTAGATGATGGAACTGAAACTATTCGAGTAAAGGCATTTGGACCCGAAGTTTTTAGATTAAACAGTGTGAATGTCGGACACATTGTTCGATTAGTCGGAAAAGTTAAACAATATAATGATGAAAAATATCTGACTTGCGAAGTTGCA
Source organism: Nanobdellota archaeon (assembly GCA_014239585.1). Lineage (GTDB taxonomy): Archaea > Nanobdellota > Nanobdellia > UBA10117 > ARS21 > ARS21. The sequence goes on along the minus strand of JAAZYP010000001.1, from coordinate 6,417 downwards.
AGCGTTTTAGAACCCAATTGGTTAATTGTTAACGAATTGGAACTGGGGAAAGCCGACCCTATTGAATCAAAACCGCTAATTCAAGAAAAACCGATTGAAACTGATTCGATCGAAAGTGTTGAACAACCAATTATATCATCTAATTCGGACAATACAAACCCTGGGTCAAAAATATTAGATTTAATCAAATCTGAAGATAAAGGTGATGGTGCATTCATGGAAACCGTGATCTCCAAAAGCGGTTTATCTGATTCTGAAGCAAAAGATATTCTATTTTCTTTATTAAAAAGCGGTGAAGTATTTGAACCCAAAAAAGGTATTTTAAAAATATTGGATTAACGAAACCTTATTAAATGCCGTTTTGAAGTTCAAATTATGGCTTGGAAACATAAATACGAAGACTTACTAACTAACGCTTATAAGAATCTTCCAAAAATTAGTAAAACAACCACTCGATTTGAAATTCCCGTAGTTTCAGGTAGATTTGAAGGAAATCGAACACTTGTTTCTAATTTAAATCAAATTAGTAAAAAATTGGATCGTGAGGTAAAACATTTAACAAAATTTTTATTGAAAGCATTGGCAACAACGGGTGAATTGAAAAATAATAATTTTTATTTTGTAGGTAAATTTAATTCAAAAAGATTGAATGAAAAATTAGGGCAATATATCAAAGAATTTGTTACTTGTACTCAATGTAAAAAACCCGATACTTCTCTTAAAAAATCAAAGGGTATTACCTTCAAGCAATGTCAAGCTTGCGGAGCAAGAAGTTCCGTTAGATCAATCAAATAATGTTCTGTTATAAACTCCATGAAACGCAATTTGGAATTTTAATTGCAATCTGTGATTCTGAGTTAGAAGGTAAAAAATTGGATAATAATGGTATTGAATTTTTCGTAAATCCTAGATTCTATTGCGATAAAACTGCAGATAAAGAAATTCTCAAAGTTATTATGAACTCCAATGATGGAAATGTGATTGGAAACAATATTGTAAATCTATTGATAAAGGTTGGAGCAATTTCGGAAGGAAGTGTAATCTTAATTGATGGTATTAAACATGCTCAATTTTCAATATTATAAAATCGGTAAAACTTTAATTGCAACATAAATTCCGACAAATGCACCTGCAATAATCTGATTGTAAGTGTGACCTGTTAAATGTTCAAATTTTGACCATGCGGATTTATTGAAATCAAAAACTACATCAAACATTTCGTTGATATAATCTGATGCTTTATCAAAGTGAAATTTTAAATCTACAACTGTTTGAATTGCTAACAATCCCAAAATAATTGTTGCCATCAATAAATTTGTTATTCCGCCTTCGAAAACATAAATTACTGTTGCTCCCCCTACTAAAAATGCAGTATGCGAACTGGGCATACCCGCTTTATTTCCATAACCTTTCCACATAACATCAAACATTAATTTTCGTTGTCTAATCGAATAAATTACCATTTTAATAAATTGAGATACTGTTGCTGCGATTATACTGACTAATAAAATTGGATGAAATAATAAGTCGAACAATAGATTTATCATTTGATTATTTGGTCGCATTTACTTAAAAGTATTACTAGAACATAGTTTTATAACTTTAGAAAACCGGATTTTTTCATAGCCCCATAGTGTAGTGGTCAATCATTTTCGGTTCTGAGCCGAAAGACCCCGGTTCAAATCCGGGTGGGGCTAGTTTTTAATACTTCAAATAGCTTCGATAATCATGCGTAAGACAGTCTTTATTCTGTTATTATTGATCTTACCTATCGGTTTTGCATATGTCGAAGAAACAAAACTATTCACTGCGGGGGAATCATATGAATTGAATACGAAAACGATAACCGTTCATAATATTTTTAGTACTGCGATTCGTGTTTCAGTAGATAACAGTCAAATTGAAACTTTAGATGTCAATGAAACTGATCGTCTAAAAAATGTGAATATAACTTTGAATGATATTTTCTATATCTCTCAAAATGAAAGTTATGCAGAATTATTTATTAAAGTCTTGCAAAAAAATGAATGTTATGGAAATTCTGCATGTGATGATGGTGATGATTCGACCACAGATACATGTAATTTAGATACTAATATTTGTAAAAATGAAGAAATAACTTCTTGTAAAAATGATGATGGTTATTGTCCGTTAAAATGTTCCACGTTATCAGATAATGATTGCGAATCGGTCTGTAATTATGATGATGAATGTGATGATGATGATCCATGCACTATTGATGAATGCAGTGGTGATGCAATAAACAATGGCAGATGTATAAATGATTTAGTAACTTCTTGCCGTGGAAGTGATGAATGTTGTCCTTATGGTTGTGATTATTCAACTTCATTTTCGGATTGGAGAGATTTAGATTGTTCCAAAACAAATAATTGTAGAATACATACCGATTGTGATGACGGTTTAGAATATACTAATGATTATTGTGTTGGCGATGGAATAATTATTGACAAAACTTGTTTGAACACCGAAACAGATGAATGTATCAACGATGACGGTTTATGTCCTGAAGGTTGTGATGCAGGTACAGATTTAGATTGCGATGAACGAATCACGAGTACTGATTTTCCTTCTGAAGAATATACTTGTCCTAAAGGTGAAATAAAATTAGAAAATAATTTGGAATTTTATTGTAATGGTAATATTTATATTCCGAAAAAAATTGGGAATGCTTTTTGTACTGAGAATTATGAATGTAGATTGGGAATCTGTGAAGGTGGTTCTTGTCTAAGTCAAGCCAATATTGATGATAAACGTTCAAATTATTACGCAAGTATTGCATTTAGTGTTTTTTTAATTTTGTTTGGATTATGGATTTTTTATTTGCATCGAATAAAATCGCAAAATAAAAATCTTTAAAAAGTAATAATTGTCGAGTTATAAAATGATAATCGTGGGCGATAAAATTACAAAAATAAATGCAGTTAGAGGAGATTTAACTCGAGGCGTTTCAATCGAAAGTAAACCTGAAATTACTGGCGTAACAAAAAAGGAATTGTTTAGTGCTGGTGAAAAGAAAAATGGTGCATCTATCGATTATACGTACACTTCTTCTTATGGAAAAGAATCATCTATTGCAATTGAAGGTTCTTTATTCTTAGTTGGTGAAGATAAAGCTTTGAAAGACCTTATCAAAAATTACAAAAAAGATAAAAAATTAGATGATAATGTTGCAACAGTAGTTTTAAGACGAATCTTTGAAGTTGGAATGACAAATTCCGTAATAATTTCACAAGCAATGGGTCTTCCTGCACCGATTCAAGTACCGCGAGTTGTTCCGAAGAAGTAATTACACAATTCTTCGAATAAAATCGGTATACTGGACGGTCGTAGGAACCTATTTATATTTTTCTCCATACAGGTTTATATGGCACTTCTATGGTGGAAAAAAGGAAAAAGTTTTGACATATTTTTAAGGGATAAGCCTGTTGAATTGTTGTTGTGTTTAACAAGACAGAACTCGAAAAAGTACCCTTCACTTCTTGCAAAAGAAGCTCGATGTACTTATTCTCATACGGTCCATTTGCTCCAAAAAATGGAACAAGAGGGATTAGTTAGATTTGAAAAAAATGGTCGATTAAAAATTGTCCAATTAACTGGTAAAGGCGAGCGAGTCGCAACTAGTTTTGAAAATCTTGGAAAAATATTGATGTAGGAACTTCGGTTCTTACTCATATTTTTTTTTGTAAACTTTATTTTTGATTATATCAACTTTTCCGTAATAGTTTTCAATTCTGGAATCTATCGAACCTCGATTTAAACGAGTAAATTTTGGAAGTGGTGAATAAACGGGTATTTTAATTCCCAGGATTTTGTAAATTCCAGCTTTTGGAAATAGGACTTCTTGTTTTATACCTTCAATAGTTGTTGTTCCTTTCTTCCCAATTAAATCTTCTAGTGATCGTCGCATAGTTTTGCTTTAATGTTTCGTTTATAAAATTTATCTTCTGTCAAGTTCTTTGGCGTATTCTCTCAAACGTTCAGCACTTTGATTTAGTACAAATGGAATAATATAATTTGAAATTATATTGTCTATCTTTCCAAATTCAGTTATTCGATATCCCTCATGTGTTTTTTCAAGTATTTTCAAATCCTTTAATCGTTTAATTTGCCGTGCAACATTTGGCGATGATGCGCCCGTTTTACCTTCCAATTCGTTAACTATATCTTCGGTGTCTAGAGTTTTATTTCGTTTTCTGGCTTTCAAAAATAAATGAAATATATCTACAATTATATCTCTACTTTCCCCCGGTTGAAGAAGTCCCAAGGATAATAAAAATTTTCTTACAAGTTCGCGTTCTTCAAGACCGTAGGGTTGTTCATATTTCCTCAAAGTTATTTCTTGAAGTGGAATATCCCTCAAAACTTTCTTTGCCATTATTATATTGCTAAATGAAAGTATTTATTAATTTCTTTAACGTGGCGAATTAATGAAGTATTTGGTTACTGGCGGAGATGGATTTATTGGTAGCAAGATTACTGAAAAGTTAAATTGTGAAAGTTATGATCTAAAATCTGGAAAAGATATTTTAGATAAATCGAAATTAAAGTCTGCTTTAGCTGAAATTGATGTTGTTTTTCATACCGCTGCAAGGATTAGTGTTCCCGAGAGTCAAGAAAAACCCGATGAGTACAAACAAGTAAATGTTGATGGTACAAAAAATATTGTTACATTATCGAATGCAAAAATTATTTTTTCAAGTAGTGCTGCTGTTTATGGTGAATATAATCGGAAAGTTTCAGAAGATGATAAATTAAATCCTGAATCCAATTATGCACAAAATAAAATTGATGGAGAAGAAATTATCGCTGATGCGAATGGAATATCTTTGCGATATTTCAATGTTTACGGTCCTGGCCAAAGTAAAGAATATGCTGGAGTCATATCAATATTCATCAAACGAGCATTGAACAATAAAGATCTTATTATTTACGGTGACGGTAATCAAGAAAGAGATTTTGTATTTGTAGATGATGTTGTTGACGCGAATATTGCTGCCATGAACTATTCTGGAAAAGATAAAATATTCAATATTGCTTCAGGTAAAAGTATAAATCTTAAAGATTTAGCTTCAAAAATTATTAAATTATGTAATTCTGATTCAGAAATTGTATATAAAAAACCGCGTGACGGAGACATCATCTACTCTTGTGCTGATGTTTCTAAGGCTAAATCTGAATTAAATTGGACTGCAAAAATTGGTCTTGAAACTGGTTTAAAAAAAACAATTGAATATTTCAAATAATTTTTGACCTATTTATTGTCAATATTAACAATAATTAATAAGATTTGATTTGATTTCAATATAGTAAATAAATAGGTTAATTTTTAATTAGAGTTTAAATTTAATCACGAATAAGCTCAATTATACTCAACTCTGCTTAAACCTTTTAATAAAAACTTAAAATATATATCTATTATTTACAATACTGTAAATAATTAAGGAACTTTTTGAAAACATCTAATTTTGTCTAAAGATATACCTATTTTGATTAAATTGGTTATTTGAAATACTGAGTTCGTTTAATGTATATTATACGAACTATCCAAATTCTTAATAATAACCTGTCCTTTTTGTCTATATGTTACACCGATTAGAATCCGAATTAAAGATTAGAGGATTTAGTCCGGAGACAATCAAAGCATATCTTTTACATAATGAAAAATTTTTGAAATCGACAACTAAGAAACCTAGAGAAATTACTGAAAGAGATATCAAAGAATATTTAGGACATCTAATTTCTAAAAAATATTCGCCAAGAACTGTCTCCTTAATTAGATCAAGTTTAATTTTTTATTTTCGAGAAGTGCTCGGGAAAAACATAAAAATCAAAGCACCGAAAGTACCTTTTACCCTACCCTCTGTGCTCCAAAGAGAGGAGGTTCGAGCTATGCTAAATTCTGCTAAAGACCCTAAACATAAAATCATGATTAAACTTCTCTATTCGTCAGGTTTACGACTTAGTGAGTTGCAAAAAATGAAGGTTTCTGATCTTGAGATAAATCATAATATTGGTTGGGTAAGAAAAGGTAAAGGTCAGAAAGATAGAATGATAATTTTGTCCGAAGATTTGTGTAATGACCTAAAAAAATATTTTGAAGACAAAGAAGATGGTTATTTATTTCCGGGAAGAAAGGAAAATCATCCTATTTCTACAAGACAAATTCAAAAAATTGTAAAGCGAGTTGCAGAAGGTGCTGGTTTAAAGAAGAACGTTCATGTTCATACCTTACGTCATAGTTTCGCTACACATCTTCTTGAAAATGGAACTGATGTTCGAAACATTCAAGCATTATTGGGACATGCTAATCTAAACACGACTCAAATCTACACTAAAGTTTCCAACAAAGAACTCCGGAAAATTAGATCTCCTTTGGATGAACTCTAAACACGTGTT
>JAAZYP010000019.1 GCA_014239585.1 Nanobdellota archaeon | reverse complement strand
TAGATGTGTTTAAACACATCATTAAAACTTTTAAGAAAAACTTAGTTATTTTATCTTGAAGAAAATGCTCTTTTCATCTAATCTTTTTGCCAACAAACCATATTTATGAAGTTTATTTAATTTCAAACTTGCATTTCCTCGCGAAATATTAAATTTCTTTGAAATCGTTTTTGCATCAACTTCACCTTGATCATTAATCATCTTTATAATTAATTCTTCTTGTTCAGAAAGTTGGCCCTTGTCAACAATCTCAGTTATTACTTCTTTTTCAGCGCCCTTATTGCTCGTTTTTTTAACTGTAACTTTTCTATTTTCTAAACGAGTTATTCTATTTTCAAATAAATCTAACTTGTCATGAATCTTATCAATTGATTCATTTGTATTTCTAAGAAGTTGTTCGTTCAAAATTTTTGCTTGAGTTAAAGGATGTTCTTGAAGTTCTTCATACATATCTCCCCAAGATTTTAGAACTTTATGTTCTTTTTTTGATTCGATCTTTTTTTGACGTTTCAACAATTTTCTCAAGACTATTTTCAATACCATCTCATGTGTTT
>JAAZYP010000018.1 GCA_014239585.1 Nanobdellota archaeon | reverse complement strand
GACAGATTCTATATATTGCACTATTGAATATGCTATCAAAATACAGATATTGTTTAAAGAATGGTCTATATATTGCAATTCTGATTTTATTCACATCAAATTTTGGAGTATGTTTTTTTAATTTATCAATTATTTCTCCCGACCATTTAGCTTTTTTAGGATCCATTTTTTTTAAATTAAAATCATTCAAATTTTGGATATTACAATAATCAATATGTGTATTCATATTTTTTCCCAATTTTTCTTAATGGGTACGGTTGAAATTAGTCTGAAGTTTAGAAGTTATTTCTTGGCAGCATAGAATCAACTACTTTGTGGGCAAGCCCTCGTCATCAGGTCTCATCTTTAACGAAAGAACGGATTTGCCAATTCTTCCAGACTACGCCTTTGAACCAAGTAATCCATCACTTGGATAGCCTATCTTTCTGCGTCACTCCATCACAACTAATTTCAGTACTGGAATATTAACCAGTTTCCCTTCGGTTACCCCTTTCGGGTTCACCTTAGAAGCCGACTAACCCTAAGCTGATTAACATAGCTTAGGAAACCTTGGGCTTACGGCGAATGGGTTTTTCACCCATTTTATCGTTACTCA
>JAAZYP010000017.1 GCA_014239585.1 Nanobdellota archaeon | reverse complement strand
AGCCTAGTGGTTAGAGCGTTCGCTCCGTGTCTGGGAGGCCCGGGTTCGATTCCCGACCGAGTCAAACCAAAGATTTCAAATTGGTACTGCCTCACTGAATATCAATCACACCGCAGGCACAGTCGTATGATATCTCGCCCGGTCACATTATTCTGGCAACGGGTCAACCAGTTTTTTCGTTGAACTACCCTTTATATGTCGAGCGCTTGACAAGGGAGCTATACAACTACCAATTTGAAATCTTTGGTTTGACTCGGCCGGGAATCGAACCCCCGACCTCCCAGACACGGAGCGAACGCCCTAACCACTCGGCTACCGAGCTGGTCCCGCGCGCTCCAGCATAGGCGTCCAGCTTGTAGATATTAGTAGTACAACCACTATATCGATTAGGCCACGGACGACCCTATGTAATGTTTTGTATTTAGTGGCATAAATGTAATGCCAGATGGGGAGTGTAATGGATCGCATTCCGGAATATGCGCGTTCCGCTTTTTATTTCTAATTTTATATGTAATTGCACGAGAAGAATTATTGCCGCGAAAAGAATGTTGACATAAGCTCAGACGTCGTACTAAAATTGATCTACATGTATTTGAGAAAGCACAGTGTGAGTTTATATTTG
>JAAZYP010000016.1 GCA_014239585.1 Nanobdellota archaeon | reverse complement strand
TGTTAATGAAGTTTCATATGTTTTGAATATAGATTATGAAAGGGAACAATTTCCGGGATTAGTTTATAGAATTAAAAAACCCAAGATTTGTATTTTATTATTTAGAAGTGGAAAGGCAGTTGCTACTGGTGCGAAGAATAAAGAAGATATAGAAATTGCATTTAATATCATGAAAGATGATTTGAGAAAAAATGATTTTGATATATTTGAGGATAAGGATGTTATTACAGAATATCACAATATTGTAGTAACCGCAGATTTTTCTAGTTATTTGAATGGAGGGAGATTAAATTTAACTAATTTAGTTTTTGGACTTCCATTTCAATATACTGAATATGAGCCTGAACAATTTCCGGGATTAATTTTTAAGAATCCTACTTTGGGTGTTGTATATTTGATATTTTCTAGTGGTAGGTGTGTAATTACAGGTTCTAAAACTCATGAAGAGGCTGAACAGGCTGAAGATATGCTTCGAGAAACTTTATTACCTTTTATTGAGGGTTTAAATGACGAGTAGTGCTTGGGATGCTTTGGCTTCAGATTATTCTACGGACATCTTAAAAGGATTTGATGTCGGTGAAAGTCGAGGCATAAGTAACTTAGATGGAATAACTAATTTATTTATAGATAGGTATGAAAAGATAACCGAAATCTTTA
>JAAZYP010000015.1 GCA_014239585.1 Nanobdellota archaeon | reverse complement strand
TCTGAATGTATCAACAACAACGGAAAATTTGAATTAAAATGTTCGGATGATTCAACCGGAACATATTCTTCCTGTTTATCCGTTGGACAATGTCAATTTGAAAATGATTATTTAACTTCACTTAACTTCAATTTTAATGGTTGTACATCGTATTGTCACAGCGATGATTCAAGATTATCTGGAAATACGCCACACAATATTGATTCAACTTTAACTGATTGCGATCAGTTAACAATTTCTGCAGAAAAAGTAGCGTTTTTTGGAACACATTGGAATTCAAATTCTAATGTATATGATATTGTGGACCTTGAAAATAATCTAGGTATATCTTATGACCCATATGATTCAAGTGATATATGTATTTGGGAAGGAACATGGTCAACACCTCAAATTGGAACTCGTTCTTCAACACTATATATTTCTGAAACATATTTGGATACAAGATATACATCGGGATGGGACCGGCATTTAAACACAGATTCTACAACATATAATTTAAAAAATTATGAAGAAAAATGTAACTTATACGCAACTTCAGGAGATACAAATTCGTTCTGGTTCCCTAGCGGAGCACAAGGATCATCAATAAGATATTATGTCGATTCAAATTCACTTTCATTTTATAATTTTGAACCATCCGAATTTACCGAATATGAAGGAGAATGGGTTTCTGAA
>JAAZYP010000014.1:531-739 GCA_014239585.1 Nanobdellota archaeon | reverse complement strand
ATAATAAGCTCATCCCGCTTCGAGTCTAATCCGTACAACTAAACGCCCTATTAAGACTTGGTTTCCCTACGCCTACACCTGTTGGCTTAAGCTTGCTGCACAGACTAAGTCGCTGACCCATTATACAAAAGGTATGCTATCACTCCTTAAAGGAGCTCTAACTGCTTGTAGGCATTCGGTTTCAGATACTATTTCATTCCCCCTATCG
>JAAZYP010000014.1:0-521 GCA_014239585.1 Nanobdellota archaeon | reverse complement strand
TCACGGTACTAGTCCACTATCGGTCATCAAGGAGTATTTAGGCTTGGGAAGTGGTCTCCCCATATTCAGACAAAATTTCACGTGTTCCGCCCTACTCAAGAATAATAATATTTTTTACCTATACGGGACTATCACCCACTTTGGTCTAACTTTCCAGAAAGTTCTAGTTATTATATTTTTGTTACTGGCCTGGTCCGCGTTCGCTCGTCACTACTAACGGAATAGATTTCTTTTCCTCTAGCTACTAAGATATTTCAATTCACTAGGTTAACTCTTATTTACTATGTATTCATGAATAAGTAACTCTAAAGAGTTGGGTTTCCCCATTCGGATATCTAAGGATCAAAGTTTGTTGACAACTCCCCTTAGCTTATCGCAGCCTGCCGCGTCCTTCATCGTCTCTTGATGCCAAGGCATCCACTAAATGCCCTTTTGCGCTTGATTGCAATTACGTACAGAGAAAAATTTTATGTACGTATTTTTAATCATTTAAAATTTTAATCATTTAAAATTAATTTATT
>JAAZYP010000013.1 GCA_014239585.1 Nanobdellota archaeon | reverse complement strand
CAGGGTGAGACCAAAATACATCGCGACGTGCTATAAGTTGTATACATTATAAGCCATTTGTGTGAATATATTTCCTTAAAAATGTTACTTGAAATTGCAAATAAACTAGTATTTTGATCAGATTTAATTTTTAAATGGGTTGATAACAAATTTCGCAGTGTAAGAATGATATATAATTATGAAACAATAAAATATTTTATATATAGAGGATCTGTGATGAGTTTTTATTACATATTGCATTTATTAAACGAGTTTATAATTTGTTATTTTTGCGAGGTTTACCGAGCAAAAATAACAAATTATAAACGAGTTTCATAAATGCAATATGCAATGAAAACGAATTTCAGATTCTGTTTATCAAAAATTACAAAAACAAGCATTTTCCCACATTTTAACGTTTAAAACTACTTTTGTTACGTCACCACTTCCGGTAGAATTTGATCAATCAACGTGACGTCATAGAATCATTGACTTCTTAACAGTGACGTCATAAATCAAAAATATAGTCTTTTGGCCAATGAAAATGTCTCTTGCTGCAGAAATAGCATCACCGCGGAGTGATATTAGTATGTAACTAGTTAGATCATATTGAAAATATGTAACGGCATAAACCGGAAATAACAACAGAATTATTTGATAAATTGTTATAGGTATAATGGGAAATTAATAAGTAATATTATTTATTTTGACCCCATATTGATTTTTCCGGTGGTAGTGTAGTAAAAAGTCCTGTTAAGATTTTGCATTCCTATTGATTTGT
>JAAZYP010000012.1 GCA_014239585.1 Nanobdellota archaeon | reverse complement strand
AACTAACAATTTTCATAGATGAAATTGAAAATATTTCAATGAGTGGACCTGTTTCAAATATAAATCAAATCGACATAAAAATTTAATGGGAATTTTTGAAAAATTTAAAATTGGCTTTAAAAAAAGCGCATCTACTTTTACATCTGGTCTAAGAGAAATAATTATAAAAAAAGAAATAGATGATAAAACACTAAATGAAATTGAAAATTTTTTAATTCAATCTGATGTAGGTGTTTCAGCATCAGAACAAATTAAAAATATAATTGCACAAAAAAAGGTTGATCCAAAAAAAAGTATTGTTGATGAAATTAACTCAATTCTTAAAAATTATATAATTGATTTAATGTCTCCATTGGAAAAAGAAAATTTTTTTAAAAATAAGAGTGATTTAAATGCTATTCTTGTTTCAGGAGTTAATGGAGTTGGAAAAACTACTACAATAGGAAAAATAGGAAAAATATTAAAATCTAATGGTAATAAAGTTATTTTTTCAGCATCAGATACTTTTAGAGCTGCAGCAATTGAACAATTAGAAAATTGGGCTAAAAAAATAGATGTAGAAATAATCAAATCTTCACAGGGTTCTGATCCTGCATCTGTTGCATATAAAGCTATAGAAGAAGCAATTGCTAATAATTTTAATCAAGTTTTAATTGATACTGCTGGAAGATTACAAAATAAAAAAAATTTAATGGAAGAATATAAAAAAATTGCAAATGTAACAAAAAAAATAGATCCTGAAGCACCTCATGATGTTATTTTAGTTTTAGATGCAA
>JAAZYP010000011.1 GCA_014239585.1 Nanobdellota archaeon | reverse complement strand
AGCAGCATCTGAAAAAGTTCTTGAAATTTATTCGCAATTATCTAAAAAAATTCAACCAGATGATAAAGCATCATTGTTAAAAATCGCTTCAACAAGTATGCAATCCAAATTAATTTCAGAAGATAGTACTAGTTTATCAAAAATTGTAGTTGATGCAATTCTTAGTATTGCAACAAAAAAAGGTGATAAATATTCTGTTGATCTTGAAAATATTAAAGTTGAAAAGAAACCAGGTGGTTCAATTGACGATACACAAATTGTAAAAGGTATTGTTTTAGATAAAGAAATTGTTCATAGTGGAATGCCTACTAGAATAGAATCTGCAAAAATTGCATTAATCAATTCCGCATTAGAAATTGAAAAAACTGAAATGAGTGCAGAAATTAGAATTACTGATCCAACACAAATGCAAATGTTTTTGGAAGAAGAAAATAGAATGCTAAAAACAATGGTTGATAAATTACATGATGTTGGTGCTAATGTTTTGATTTGTCAAAAAGGAATTGATGATATTGCACAACATTATCTTTCTAAGCATGGTATCATGGCAATTCGTCGTGTCAAAGAAAGTGATATGATTAAACTTTCTAAAGCTACAGACGGTCGTGTAATTAGTAATTTAGATGATTTATCTGAAAATGATCTTGGTCATGCTAATTTGGCTCATCAAAAGAAAGTTGAATCTGATAAATGGGTTTTCATTGAAGGATGTAAACATCCTCAATCTGTTACAATGTTAATTCGTGGAGGAACTCAAAGAGTAATTGACGAAGTTGAT
>JAAZYP010000010.1 GCA_014239585.1 Nanobdellota archaeon | reverse complement strand
TTTACAAAAAAATATTGGAATTTTACTATAAAATATTTGAAAATAATAGACTATATTTTTTAACAAACTATTCTTTTAATACAATTTTTTTTCAACTTCCAGTTTTAGCGCCAAAAAAATATTTTCATATTATCTTGGTCAATATATTATGTAGTAGGAGTGAAAATTTCAAAAACTTTCAGGACCGGTAAATTTGTCATTTTAAGACAGTTTGGGGCAAAATTGGAAATTTCGGGATTATTTCGATATCGTTAATCACACATTATTGTTTTAATTTTGGTACATGTAGTATTTAATTTTTGAATTTTTTACATGTTTTCACATCTATTACAATGTATAAGACAATATAACATGATTTATTTGAGAATCTTAAACATACGAAGGACAAAAATGCACATATACTGCAGTCATATGCTAAAACGCGAAATACATCAGCAATTATGGAAGTGTTAAAAACAGCCATTATTGGGGAATATAGTTTGTGAACTTCTTTACTCAAAAAATATTCAAGCGACCCATTTCAAATTTGGCAAATTAATTGAACAAACATATATGTAACGTTTTGTCTTTTTTCAGACAATTCTGCGCATTTTAAAAACATTTTTGAACAATTTTTAATTTTGTCCATTTTTTGAATTATGTAAAAAAAAAGAATAAAGTTATAAATGCTGAATAAAAGTGAAATAATTTGTAAAATTTTCTGAAAATTCCAGAAATATATCATCATTGTATGTAAATGGTATAACGTGAATTTCAAAATAATTGCTAGAAAAACTATTGACTTT